>JAQTMN010000064.1 GCA_028714315.1 Sulfuricella sp.
TCATGGGCAAGGCGGCGGTGGCCAATGCCAAGCTCGCCTACCAGAGCTTCAAGCGCATTCTGGGGCGGGACCGCTGGCATGCGCTGGAGCGCCACGGCGCCAAGCCGCAGCGGATGCTATGGGCGAGCACCAGCACCAAGAACCCGAAATACAACGACGTCATGTACGTCGAGCCGCTGATCGGGCCGCACACCATCAACACCATGCCCGACGAAACGATCGCCGCGTTCGCCGATCACGGGCGGGCCGCCGCCACGGTGGAAGCGGGCGTCCAGGAAGCGCGCCAGATCATGAAGGAGATCGAGGCGGCCGGCGTCGATTTCCGCCTGGTAACCGAGCAGCTCGAAAACGAGGGTATCCAGAAGTTCATCGAGCCTTACGATTCGCTGCTCC
Source organism: Sulfuricella sp. (assembly GCA_028714315.1). Taxonomy (GTDB): domain Bacteria; phylum Pseudomonadota; class Gammaproteobacteria; order Burkholderiales; family Sulfuricellaceae; genus Sulfuricella. Next base: position 394 of record JAQTMN010000064.1, read on the forward strand.
AGACCATCGCCGCCAAGCGCGAGAAATACCTCAACGCGCGGGACGCGAAGCCGCTCGAAGACATGGCGCGCAAGCTCCGCCGCGAAACCATCCGGATGACTACCGAAGCCGGGTCGGGGCATCCAACCTCCTGCATGTCGTGCGCCGACATCGTCTCCGCGCTGTTTTTCCGCGAAATGCGCTGGGACCCGCACGACCCGAAAGCCCGCAACGTGGACACCTTCATCCTGTCGAAAGGACACGCGGCGCCGGTGTTGTGGGCGGCACTGTCCGAGGCGGGCGCCATCGACGAGGATCTGCTTTCGCTGCGCCGCATCGACAGCACGCTGGAAGGCCATCCCACGCCCAACAACCCGTGGGTCAAGGTCGCCACCGGCTCGCTCGGGCAGGGGCTCTCCGCCGCCAACGGCATGGCGCTCGCCAACCGTCTCGACGGCATCGACGCGCGCGTGTTCTGCCTGCTCGGCGACGGCGAATGCTCGGAAGGTTCGGTGTGGGAAGCCGCGCAGTTCGCGTCGCTGAACAAGCTGTCGAACATCGTCGCCATCGTCGACGTGAACGGCATCGCCCAAAGCGGGCCCGCGCCATATCGCCACGATACTTCCGTATTCGTCAGGCGGTTCCAGTCGTTCGGCTGGAACACCGTCGAAATCGACGGCCACGACATGGCGGACGTCCTCGACGCGCTGCGCCAGGCGCGGCAGGCCGGGCCGTGTGCCATCATCGCCAAGACCGAAAAAGGCAAGGGGGTTTCCTTCCTGCAAGGCGCGGCCGGCTGGCACGGCAAGGCGCTGGATCGAAGCCAGATGGAGCAGGCCCTGGCCGAGCTGGGCGGCGCCGATATCCGCCTCAAGGTCGAACCGCGCCGCATCGGCCAGTTCGAGCGCAAAACGCGCACCGCCCAGTTGCCGCGGGCCGGCCTTTCCTACCGCATCGGCGACAGCGTCGCCACGCGCGACGGCTACGGCAGCGCGCTCAAGAAGCTTGGCGCGCAGATTCCCGAGCTCGTCGTGCTGGACGGCGACGTCGAGGAGTCCACCCGCACCAAGGAATTCGCCGACGCCTATCCGGAGCGCTTTTTCGAGTGCCACATCGCCGAGCAGAACATGGCGGGAACCGCGCTTGGCCTGGCCGTCAGCGACAAGCTACCGTTCGTCGCGACCTTCGCCTGCTTCCTCACTCGCGCCTTCGACTTCATCCGCATGGCCGGCCACAGCCGCCCGCCGCAGCTGGTGTTCTGCGGCAGCCACGCCGGCGTCTCCATCGGCCAGGACGGCCCCTCGCAAATGGGCCTGGAAGACGTCGCCATGTTCCGCGCGGTCAACGGCAGCACCGTGCTTTGCCCCTGCGACGCGGTCAGCGCAGAGCGGCTCACCGAAGCCGCCTCCACCGCCTCCGGCATCGTCTACATCCGCACCATGCGCTCCAAAACGCCGGTGATCTACGACAACGAAGAGATCTTCCCCATCGGCGGCAGCAAAACCCTGCGCTCATCGGAAAACGACGCCTACACCCTCGTCGCCGCCGGCATCACCGTGCGCGAAGCGCTGGCCGCCCACGACAGCCTCAAAGCCAAGGGAATCGCAGTTAGGGTGATCGACGCCTACTCGGTGAAGCCGCTGGATGTCGAAACGCTGGCCCGTGCGGCAAGGGAAACCGGCGGGCTGGTGGTCGTCGAGGATCACTGGATCGACGGCGGCCTGGGCGACGCCGTGGCCGCCGAAGTCAGCGGGATGGCGCCGATCCACCGGCTCGGCATCGCGAGCGAGCCACGCTCAGGGTCGGAGGCGGAACTGCTGGAACATTATGGTATTTCGAGCCAGGCGATCGAGCGGAAGATCGAGCAGCTGGCAGGTGGGTGAGTCGTTTTTGCATTAGGATAGAAGAGGGCCAACTTGTGCCCCCCAAGATGTCCGTATACGACGTCAATTAACGCGGTGGTTTGACACCACCTTTGCGTTTTATACCAAATCCAACGCGAAAAATATCTGGCATATTGATTCGTTCATCCTCGGTGCGGTAGAGAATAGCTAGCTCCACCAAATCATCTACCAATGCCTGTATATCACCCTTGCGATTTGGGTCGCTGCTGTAACGGCGCGGCGGTAGCCTTTCATTTTGCTGCGCTGCTTCGAGTGAAGATTGGATACACCCTTCTGTCCATCTTGTGGTCAATTCGTCAGCAGTCAGCGGAACTGTTGCACCTTCCAGCGCTTCCAACAAGGGCCCCACCCAAGGATAATCTTCTTTGATCTCGCCGATCCTAATTTTAGAGGCCTTTACCACCCCTTGCTGGATGCCCTCGTAATGCAAGGCTGTTTTGTGGTTGGGGTATTGCTCACTTGTCCACTCGGCAGCGCGCTGTATAGCTAACAGGATGCTCCGTGGACTGAGCCGTCCCTTTGCGTCGGACAAATGGGTGGGAATCCATGTAAAGGTGAATCCACGTTTCGCAGTCGTGCCCATCCACGGGCCGGCCAGAGCCTCAACAATACCGCGTAATGGCTGCTCGCCTGCCGTCAATTCGCGGGGTAATGGATACACGTTATCGATTTTGCGCCATTGGATATGCTCCTGATGCTCAATTGTTTCTCTAAATGCCGGACCAGCAAATTTCGAGTTAGCCAAGTGCAGTAAGATTAAACCGAACAAATCGTTGGGGCGCCATGTTAATCCGCTCATACTGTGAAGCAACTTTGAGCTATCGGAGAAACGCCATATTTCGTCGTCTTCCTCGACCATATCCGGGCGAAGGAAAAATTTGCAGCGGATTGCTCTTCGAGACCGGCATTCCAAACCGAGTTGAAGTGCCGCGGACAGTATTTTTCGAATTAGCCCCCAGTTATCCGCCAGACGATCCAAGGAGTCAAACAACAATAGCAGCACTTTTTTCTGCTGAGCCAAGTCACGGTCACATTCGGCCAAATATCGATTAGCCTGATCGCGGTTCGCGGTGACCCATAGCGCGGCGGCGTCCACACCATCTTCGAAAGGCAACTGTTTTTCCAACACCTTTAATGAGTGCCTTAGCAATACCGACCGCCAAATATCATCTGGAGTGCAACCTTGAGTTATTAACAAGGCTATTCGTTTCGCATCAGGGAAACGTTCGTTATCCGGATCTAAGCCAAAACCGACTCTTACGATTAAGTTTGGCCACTGGATACTCGCGACGCCGGAAACGAGTTTTCGAGTGTCATCATCGGCCAATATAGCCGTCCAAAAACTTTTTCCTGCACCACGCATCCCCTCTACGACACTTACATCTGGCGGTAATGCCTTATGATGCATTAACGGGATATAAATTTCAGATGGCTTTGGGGGATCAAGATTTTCCCACGCATGTGTGAGCGGCAAGTCTATCAGTGCCTGTCGGATGGCAAGGGAATCAAAAGACAGTGCCATTTCATGAATCTCCTTCAACCTGATCATTAGGGAATAGGCGTGCGAAGGCTCCAGAGAAAAACTCATCAAACGCTGTTTCGATAATTTTCCAGTCGGGGCGATTTTCTGGATTTATTAAATCAAATCCTTTGATTCTTTGATCAAATTGTATAAAAAGTGGCATATGAGGAGCATTATCTTCTTTGCGCTCAAAAACCTGAGGAATTGGCTCTGTGGCGTTCTTTGTGTTTTCTGCTTCCTCGTCATCGTATAGTTCATCGATCCAAACACCATACGAGGCATCCGTGAAACGCAATTTAGCCGATTCTGTCGTATCTAGTTGGGCGCCAACCATCTTCAAGCGCCAGCGCAGGTCACTGTCGTTCATACCAATCGCCACATTACGCGATTTGCTTAAGTGTTTGAACAATTGCCGATAAGCCTGCCAGCTCTGATAATCATCACGTGCAAACATGAAAACTTCAGCGCCCAATCGAGTTACCGCTGCAGAGCCGATGTCATGAAGACCCGCACGGCTATCCATCATTACTAGGTCGGGTCTGTCCGGCAAGCCAGCTAATTCTTCTTGTAGCATTAATAGTCGTTCAGCCAAGCCGATGAATTTGCCGGTTTCGCTAGCAAACGTAGGCATATAAATGCGGCCAAGTTTATTGATATATTCACTGGTTTTCTTGCCGAAGGCGGGCAACACTTGAATCCGCCCTGGCTCATTACTAGCTAACTCACAATCAACCAAACATTCACGCAATAGCGCGTCATCCGCCTGACCAACCAGTGCTTCAACCAGCCAATCCACCAAGCCATAATCAGGTAGGCGGCTCTCATTCAACAGCAAACCAGAAATTCCCGGCGCTTCCAAATCGAGATCGACAAGCACGATGTTCTTGCCCCTACGGGCAAGAGACCAAGCCCATAATGCAAAAGCCGTAGTGCGTCCCACGCCACCCTTGATGCTGAAAGCGACCGCAGTGGGTATCGGAGGGCATGCGACTAGAGGTTCGCGTAGCCAATCCTGATTGGTCAGCAAGCGATCAACTAGCCATGTGTTCTGAGCATCTGGCAGACGAATACGGTCCGCTGATTCCAAGACATCGGAGGGATCGATGAGATCACTTTTTCTAAGTAATATCTGATCTTCGCCTGGACTATAGGCCCCCAACCCTTCGTGTAGCTGCTGGGCCAATTTATTCCAAGCGCTCACATCGTTTAGGGCGCCATCCGGCAATATAACAGACAGTGTGCCAAAACTGTCGCGCACGATCGTTGTTTCAAACGTTCCGCCGACAAAATGTTTTTCGAGAAGAGCATGAACAATGGGAATAGCTTGGTCAAATCGAAGCCTTGTCATCCGCGTCTGGCCCCTTTTAAGTTGATAATGCCGAGAAGCCTCTTTGCTGAATTCTTGTGTGGCTCCATAGTTGCCCGAGTTATTCCGCCATCCGCTAAATAACGCTGATTTACATGCCAATCCAGAAAGGGATTGGCGGACTTAAGAATGGCGGAAAGAGTCGGATAAGATTTTTGCAAATTCTGATAATTCACCTTGTCCCACAGTACGTTCACATGTTCCTTGTAAGAGTTTTCCAGCCCCTGCTTTTTGGAAAAAGCAGGGAGTTCGATTAATATTTTCTTGATGGCACATTCCGCCGCAAAGCCATAATGGTGATCTGCATTTTCAATGCGATTTTCTTGCTCAAGCAATTCGGCATCTTTCCAATGACGTAAAGCAGCGTCTGCGTAATTTTCCATCTTTTTGAATTGTTTTTGAGTCGCTTAAGTAAATTTAGAGCCTCTCAATCAAAACGGCATATTGATTAAACCGCTTCTATCCAGAGTTTGGCTACGGCACCGATTCCGTAGAGGCATTTCATGTGCTGACCATTGGATAGAATATCCCAATCCTGCTTTGAATGACAGGTTTTGGCACACTGTTGGTATTGTATGAAGACGGCACGCCTTAGAACCCTCATTCTCAGCCCTCTACCGGGATTTGAATTAGAAGAATATTGCAATGGAGATTTTGAGGCGCCCTGTGCCGGCAGATGCGGCAATTTCGCCTTTTCGCCAAGTTGACAGCAATCCCACATGTACTAAGGTTTGAAGCAGGCGCCGCCTCGATGCAATCACCCGCGGAGGAAGCAACCATGAGCACTTCAGCCCTGCAACCGGCCGATCTTTGGCCGCTGGCCGCGTACCTGGCGGCGGTGGTCGGGCTGTTGGCGGCGATCATGGTTCTTTCGCATTTTCTTGGCGAGCGGCACCGCGAAATGGCGACGGGCGAGCCGTTCGAGTCCGGCGTCGTCACTGTCGGCTATGCGCGGCTGCGTCTGTCGGCCAAGTTTTACCTGATCGCGGTGTTTTTCGTGATTTTCGATCTGGAGGCGGTGTTCCTGTTCGCTTGGGCGGTGGCCTTGCGCGAGGCGGGCTGGGCGGGGTATGTCGAGGCGCTGGTGTTCATCGGGGTTTTGGCGGCGGCGCTTGCCTACCTATGGCGGGTTGGCGCTCTGGATTGGTCTTCCAGGGAAAACGGCGCCCATCCGGTTTCGGCTGCCCGGAGGCGGTGATGGCTTGGTGGATCAGCAAACCCGCCGGCGGCAACGGCGGCATTGAAGACGATATCCGCCGCAACCTCCTGTTCGCGCGCCTGCAGGACATGCTGGCGTGGGGGCGCAAGAATTCGGTGTGGCCGTTCAATTTCGGCCTTTCCTGCTGCTATGTCGAAATGGCGGCGAGCTTCACCAGCAAATACGACATCGCCCGCTTCGGCGCCGAGGTGATTCGCGGCAGCCCTAGGGAGGCCGACCTGATCGTGATTTCCGGCACGGTGTTCATCAAGATGGCGCCGGTAATCCAGCGACTTTACGAGCAGATGATGGAGCCGCGCTGGGTGATCTCGATGGGTTCCTGCGCCAATTCCGGCGGGATGTACGACATCTACAGCGTGGTGCAGGGCGTGGACAAGTTCCTGCCGGTGGATGTCTACGTGCCGGGCTGTCCGCCGCGGCCCGAGGCGCTGCTGGAGGGGTTGATGCTGCTGCAGGATTCGATCGGCAAGGAGCGGCGCCCGCTGAGCTGGGCGGCCGGTCCGCAAGGGGTGATGAAGCCGGTCATGCCGAACCAGCGCGACGCGAAGCGCCCGGAACGGCAGCAAGCCGTCGGGCTGCGCGGTCCGGATGAGGTTTGATTCTGCCGACGGTGCGGCCAACGGCTTGTAGGTGCGAATTTATTCGCACGACTCATTCGATTGTGCGAATAAATTCGCACCTACATTTTGATCGAAACGATGGATGGCCGCGCATGGACAACCGTTTCCCGATTTGTCAGGAGTTGTGCCGCCAGTTCGGGGAAGCGCCGTTCATTTTCCAGGATACGCGCGACGATTTCCCGACGGTGTGGGTCGATCCGGGGCAGGCGCTCGATGTGTTGCGCTACCTGAAAAGCGGCGTGGAGCGGCCTTATCGCATGCTCTACGATCTCAGCGCCATCGACGAGCGTTTGCGCAAGCATCGGCCGGCCGTGCCGCAGGGCGATTTCACGCTGGCCTATCATCTCCTGTCGTTCGAGCGCAACGAGGATATACGGATCAAGGTGGCGCTGACCGAATCGTCGAAAATGCCCAGCGCAACCGGCATCTGGCCCGCCGCCAACTGGTACGAGCGCGAGGCGTGGGACATGTTCGGCATCGAGTTCGCCGGCCATCCGCACCTCAGGCGCATCCTGATGCCGCCCACCTGGCAGGGCCATCCGCTGCGCAAGGACCATCCGGCGCGGGCTACCGAGATGGGTCCGTTCACCTTGCCGGTGGCGAAGGAGAGGGCGGAGCAGGAGGCGCTGCGCTTTCATCCCGAGGAATGGGGGATGACGCGCAGCAGCGACAGCACCGATTTCATGTTTCTCAACATGGGGCCGAACCATCCGAGCGTGCACGGCGTGTTCCGCATCGCGCTGGAGCTGGACGGCGAGGAAATCGTCGATGCCGTGCCGGACATCGGCTACCACCATCGCGGCGCCGAGAAGATGGCGGAGCGGCAGACGTGGCACACCTACATTCCCTACACCGACCGTATCGATTATCTGGGCGGGGTGATGAACAACCTGCCTTACGTCCTGGCGGTGGAGAAGCTGGCCGGCATCGAGGTGCCGGAGCGGGTGAAGACGATCCGCGTGATGCTGGCGGAGCTGTTCCGCATCGCCAGCCACTTGGTGTTCTACGGCACCATGGCGCAGGACGTCGGCGCGCTGTCGCCGGTGTTTTTCATGTTCACCGACCGCGAGCGGGTGTTCGACATCGTCGAGGCGGTGTGCGGCGGGCGCATGCATCCGGAGTGGTTCCGCATCGGTGGCGTGGCGCAGGACCTGCCGCGCGGCTGGGATGGGCTGGTGCGGGAATTTCTCGATTACCTGCCGCCGCGCTTGGACGAATACGACAAGCTGGTGATGCAAAACGCCATCTTCAAGGGCCGTACTCAGGGCGTCGGCTGTTACGGCACGGAGGAGGCCATCGAATGGGGTGTGACCGGGGCGGGGCTGCGCGCGACGGGGATGGACTGGGATTTCCGCAAGAAGCGGCCGTATTCCGGCTACGAGCAGTTCGAATTCGACATTCCCATCGGGCGGCGCGGCGACTGCTACGACCGCTGCGCCGTGCGCGTCGAGGAAATGCGCCAGAGCCTGCGCATCGTCCGGCAGTGCCTGGAAAACATGCCGGCGGGGCCGTACAAGGCCGACCACCCGCTGACCACGCCGCCGCTCAAGGAACGCACCATGCACGACATCGAAACCCTGATCGCGCATTTTCTCGGCGTGAGCTGGGGGCCGGTGATCCCGCCCGGCGAGGCGTTCGTCGGCATCGAGGCGACCAAGGGCAGCAACGGCTACACGCTGATCAGCGACGGCAGCACCGCGCCTTACCGGGTGCGCATCCGCACGCCATCCTTCCCGCATCTGCAGATGATTCCCCTGCTGAGCCGGGGCGCGATGGTGCCGGACCTGGTGGCGATCCTGGGCAGCATCGATTTTGTCATGGCCGACGTGGACCGCTGACATGCTGAGCCCGGCGGAAAAGCAGGCGATCGAGGAGGAAATGCGCCACTACGCAAACCGGCCTTCGTGCGGCCTGGAAGCGCTGAAGATCGTGCAGAAGCATCGCGGCTGGGTGTCGGACGAGGGCCTGGCCGATATCGCCGAGTTCCTGCGTGTGGCGCCGGCGGAGCTGGAGAGCGTGGCGACTTTCTACAACCTGATTTTCAGGCGCCCGGTCGGGCGGCACGTCATCCTGGCGTGCGACAGCGTGAGCTGCTGGATCATGGGCCACGACCGCCTGATGCAGCGCCTGACCGCCGAGCTCGGCATACGTCCCGGCGAAACCACGCCGGACGGCCGCTTCACCCTGCTGCCGATCCCGTGCCTGGGTGCCTGCCACCGCGCGCCGGCCCTGATGGTGGACGACGACCTGCACGAAGCCGTCGATCCGGAAAAAGTTGGGGAGGTATTGGGGAAATATGCTTAAAGGCGGCGAGCGGTAAACGGGAAGCGGAAAAAATGCGGCGTAGCCGCACAAGCCCACCGCTCACAGCTTACCGTTTACCGCTCGCCGGGGTTGGCCATGGAAAAACCGCTGACGAAAAATTTTCTGCCGAACGGCGCATTTCCCGATTTGGCAGCTTATGAGCTGGCCGGTGGCTATCAGGCCCTGCGTCAGGCGCTCACGCGCATGACGCCGGCGGAGGTGACTCAGGCGGTGACGGATTCCAACCTGCGCGGGCGGGGCGGGGCGGGGTTTCCCACCGGCAGGAAATGGAGCTCGATGCCGATCGGCGCCGGCGCGCCACGGCCCAGGTATCTCGTCGCCAATGCCGACGAAATGGAGCCGGGCACGTTCAAGGACCGCCTGCTGATCGAGGGCGATCCGCATCAGCTGATCGAGGGCATGATCGTGAGCGCCTATGCGGTGCAGGCGGACGTGGCGTACATCTTCCTGCGCGCCGAGTACACGCGGGCGGCGCAATGCCTGCGGCAGGCGATCGCGGAAGCCTACGGCGCGGGCTATCTGGGTGGGAACATCCTGCACAGCGGCTACGGGCTCGAGCTTTACCTGCACATCAGCGCCGGGCGCTACATGTGCGGCGAATCGAGCGCGCTGATGAATGCCCTCGAAGGCAGGCGCGCCACGCCGCGCGACAAGGTGCTGCGCTCCACCGACAGCGGCCTGTGGGGCAAGCCGACGGTGGTGAACAATGTGGAAACGTTCTGCAACGTGCCGCATATCGTGACCCACGGCGCGGCCTGGTACAAGGCGTTGAGCCGCAGCGCCGACGGCGGCACGAAAATCTACGGCGCGAGCGGCAAGATCAAACGCCCCGGAGCCTGGGAGCTGCCAATGGGGACAACCATCCGCGAACTGCTGGAGGAGCACGCCGGCGGCATGATGGACGGCTTCGCGCTGCGGGCCTTGCTGCCGGGCGGCGCCTCGACCGAATTCGTCCTCGACGAACATCTGGACGTGGCGATGGATTTCGACTCGGTACAGAAAGTCGGCAGCCGCATGGGCACCGGCACGCTGGTGGTGCTGGACGACAGGACCTGCCCGGTGGGCATGCTGCGCAACCTGGAGCATTTCTTCGCCCAGGAATCCTGCGGCTGGTGCACGCCGTGCCGCGAAGGCCTGCCCTGGATCGAGCACGTGCTGGCCGCCATCGAGGAAGGACGGGGCGAAGCGGGTGACCTGGATATGCTGGCCCGCCAGGCCAAATTCCTCGGCCCCGGCTATACCTTCTGCGCCCTCGCGCCGGGCGCCATGGAGCCGCTTACGAGCGGCCTGAAATATTTCCGGGAAGACTTCGAGCGGCACATCGGCGAGCGCCGCTGTCCGTGGAGAGGCTGATGCGTGTCCCGAAAAATATTGCTGTTGAGCCGATAGCGGAAACTCGTAAAACGGGGTGTACGAGCTGCTGTGGGTACGGCTTGAGCCGTACAGTCAGGCTTAAGCCTGACCCACAGATCGTTGATAAACGCTGAAGGCCGTATCCACCTACTCGAGTGGCACGATGTTGAATCGGCGCATTAGCGCCCGTAATCGGAAAGTTGACATGGTCACCATCCACATCGACAACCAATCCTACCAGGTCGAAGCCGGCGCCAACCTGCTGCAGGCGTGCCTGTCGCTGGGGCTGGATTTGCCCTATTTCTGCTGGCATCCGGCGCTCGGCGCGGTCGGTGCCTGCCGCCAGTGCGCGGTCAAGCAGTTCAAGGACGAAAACGATAGCCGCGGCCGCATCGTGATGGCCTGCCTGACGCCGGCCCAGGAAGGGCTGCGCATTTCCATCGCCGACCCGGAGGCGCACGCGTTTCGCGCCGGCGTGATCGAGTTCCTGATGGAAAACCATCCGCACGATTGCCCGGTGTGCGACGAGGGCGGCGAGTGCCACCTGCAGGACATGACGGTGATGACCGGGCACGTCCATCGGCGCTACCGCTTCGCCAAGCGCACCTTCCGCAACCAGTATCTGGGGCCGTTCCTCAACCACGAGATGAACCGCTGCATCACCTGCTACCGCTGCGTGCGCTTCTACCGCGATTACGCCGGCGGGCGCGACCTGAACGCGATGGCGTCGCACAACCACGTCTATTTCGGCCGGATCGAGGACGGCGTGCTGGAAAACGAGTTCAGCGGCAACCTGGCGGAAGTGTGCCCGACCGGCGTGTTCACCGACAAGACCTTCAAGGCGCACTACACCCGCAAGTGGGATCTGCAAACCGCGCCTTCGATCTGCGTCCATTGCGGCGTCGGCTGCAACACGCTGCCCGGCGAACGCTACGGCACGCTGCGCCGTATCCAGAACCGCTACCACCACGAGGTGAACGGCTATTTCCTGTGCGACCGGGGGCGCTATGGCCACGGCTTCGTCAACAGCGAAAAAAGGCTGCGCCAGCCGCTCTTGCGCACGGAAGGCAGCGAAACCGTAGCGCCGGTGTCGCCGACGGAGGCATTGGCGCATCTGGCGGCCCTGTGCGCCGGCCCGACGGTGATCGGCATCGGCTCGCCGCGCGCCTCGGTCGAAGCCAATTTCGCCTTGCAGAAGCTGGTCGGGCCGGAGCGCTTTTTTAACGGCATGTCGGCAAGCGATGCCGGTTTGACGCGGCTCATCCTCGATATCCTGACCCGCCGCCCGGTGCGCTCCCCGTCGCTGCACGACATGGAACAGGCCGACGCCGTCCTGGTGCTGGGCGAGGACGTGACCAACACCGCGCCGCGGATCGCCTTGAGCCTGCGCCAGGCGGTGCGGCGCGCGGCGCTGGAGATTGCCGGCGCCCGGCATGTGCCGCTGTGGCACGATGGCGCGGTGCGCGATGCCGCACAGTCCGCCAAAAGCCCGCTGTTCGTCGCGACGCATTCGGCCACGCGGCTCGACGACGTGGCGGCGGAGACTTGGCACGCCGCCCCCGACGATCTGGCCCGGCTGGGTTTCGCCGTGGCCCATGTGCTGAACCCGGATGCGCCGGAGGTGCCCGGCCTGGATGCCGAAACAGCCGCGCTCGCCGGGCGTATCGCCCTGTCGCTGAGCGCCGCCGGGCGGCCGCTGGTGGTGTCCGGCACCGGCTGCGGCAGCCCGGCCGTGATCCGGGCGGCGGCTAACGTGGCGATGGCGCTGGGCAGAACCGGCCAGCCCGCCGAGCTTTGCCTGGTGGCGCCGGAATGCAACAGCTTCGGCGCGGCGCTGCTCGGTGGTGAGGGCATCGACGCGGCGCTGCTGGCGCTGGAGCGCGGCGAAGCTGAGACCGCCATCGTCCTGGAAAACGACCTTTACCGGCGGGCGGACCGCGCCGCCATCGATCGCGCCCTGCAAGCGGCGAAGCACCTGGTCGTGATCGATCATTTAGGCCACGCCACCGCGGCACAAGCTGAACTCGTGCTGCCGGCAGCGACCTTCGCAGAATCCAGCGGCACGCTGGTGAGCAGCGAGGGCAGGGCGCAGCGCTTCTTCAAGGTATTTGCCGGCAACGGCGAGGCCCGGGAAAGCTGGCGCTGGCTGGAAGAGGCACAGCGGGCGGCCGGGCGCGGGAATGGGTTTGACGGCTTGGACGACGTCATTGCCGCCTGCGCCGCCGCCCATCCAAAGCTGCAAGGCATCGCCCACGCCGCGCCATCGGCGAAGTTTCGCCTGCTGGGGGAGAAGATTCCACGCCAGCCGCATCGCTACAGCGGCCGCACGGCCATGCTGGGCGGGATAAACCCGGATTGGTCGGTGGCTATTCTCCCTCTCCCGCATACGACTCCGCACGGGCTTCAGCCCGTAGCGGATCGGAGTCCTTTAGGGCGGGCGGGAGAGGGCAGGGGTGAGGGCGTGCCCCTCATTGACACGTCCGCAAAGGGTAACGTCCCCCACCCCAACCCCTCCCCCGCCCGCGGGAGAGGGGCTAACGAACGGCCCCAGATAAACATTCACGAGCAAAAACCCCCGAACGATCCCGATACGCCGCTCGCGTTCTCGATGGAGGGCTACGGCGGCGCCGCGCCGGCCGCGCTGATTCCGGTTTACTGGGCGCCGTCGTGGAATTCGGTGCAGGCCCTCAACCGGTTTCAAGATGAGGTGGGCGGACCGCTGCGCGGCGGCGATCCCGGCGTGCGCCTGATCGAGCCCGGCGCGGATTGGATCTGGTTCTCCGAAATTCCGGCGGCTTTCCAACGCCGCGCCGATGAGTGGCTGATCGTGCCGCTATATCACATTTTCGGCAGCGAAGAACTGAGCCCACAGGCGCCCGCCGTGGCCGAGCGCTGTCCGCGGCCTTATCTGGCGATGAACCCGGCGGATGCTGATGCGCTTGGCTTGAAGGCCGGCGATCAAGCCGATCTGCGCTTGCCGGAAGGGGCGCTGCGCCTGCCGGTCGAGCTGCGCGGCGACATCGCGCCGGGCATGGCCGGCCTGCCCGCCGGACTGGAAGGAACGGCGGGGATTGGTTTGCCGGGATGGGGAAAAATTGATCGGGAGACGCGGCCATGAGCGAAAGCGCGCACGCCTGGCTGAACATCGCCGGCATCCTGTTTGCCGTGCTGGCGCTCAGCGCGCTGCTCATCTGGCTGGAGCGCCGCCTGATCGGGCTGTGGCAGGACCGTTACGGCCCCAATCGCGTCGGCCCGTTCGGCCTGCTGCAGGTGGTGGCCGACATGATCAAGATTTTCGCCAAGGAGGACTGGGTGCCGCCTTTCGCCGACAAGGCGGTGTTCGTGCTGGCGCCGGCGGTGATCGTCCTGGTCACCCTGATGGCCTTTGCCGTGGTGCCCATCGCGCCCGGCATCGGCGTGGCGGACATGAATATCGGGCTGCTGTTCTTCCTGGCGATGTCCTCGCTCAGCGTATACAGCGTGGTGCTGGCGGGGTGGGCGTCCAACAACAAATACGCCCTGCTCGGCGGCATGCGGGCGGCGGCGCAGATGCTGAGCTACGAGGTGTTCATGGGCCTGTCGCTGATGGGGATCGTGATGCTTGCCGGCTCGTTCAACCTGCGCGAGGTGGTGGAATCCCAGCGCGACGGCTGGTATGTCGTGCCGCAATTCATCGGTTTTGTGGTGTTCGTGATCGCCGGCATCGCCGAAACGCGCCGCCTGCCGTTCGACCTGCCGGAGGCCGAAGCCGAGCTGGTGGCGGGCTTTCACACCGAGTATTCCGGCCTCAAGTTCGGGTTGTTTTTCGTCGGCGAATATATCGGCCTGATCCTGATCTCGGCCATGATCGTCACCCTGTTTTTCGGTGGCTGGCTGGGTGACGGATTGCCGCCGTTGGCGTGGTTCTGCCTCAAGACCTTCGCGTTCATCTGCTTCTTCATCCTGCTGCGCGCCGCGCTGCCGCGGCCGCGCTACGACCAGCTGATGGACTACGGCTGGAAGGCGATGCTGCCGCTTGTCTTGCTGAACCTCGCCGTCACCGGCGCCGTGGTGCTGGCCGGGAGGATGCCGCCGTGAACGCCATCCTGAATTCCCTCCGAACCATGGGGCTGATTTTTTTGCACGCTTTCAGAAAGCGCGCCACGATCCTCTATCCTGAAAAGAAGCCTTACATCCCGCCCCGGTGGCGCGGACGGATCGTGCTTACGCGCGACCCGGACGGCGGCGAGCGCTGCGTGGCCTGCTACCTGTGCGCCGTGGCTTGCCCGGTCGATTGCATCGCGCTCCAGGCCACGGAAGACGGGCAAGGCAGGCGCTACCCGGAATTTTTCCGGATCAATTTCTCGCGCTGCATTTTCTGCGGCTACTGCGAGGAAGCGTGCCCCACCTACGCGATCCAGCTCACGCCGGATTTCGAGATGTGCGAATACGACCGCCGCGCGCTGGTTTACGAAAAGGAAGACCTGCTGATCGCCGGCCCCGGCAAACATCCCGGCTACAACTTTTACCGCGTCGCCGGCCTCGCCATCGCCGGCAAGGACAAGGGCGAGGCGGAAAACGAAGCGCCGCCGGTGGATGTGCGCGGGTTGATGCCTTGAAAGTTTTCAGTGGTCAGTTTTCAGTAACGGCGGGCGGCTTCGCCGCTAACTGACCGCTTGCGACTGACAACTGAAAACTGACCACTGACCACTAAAAATGAACTTTATTTTCTACCTCGCTGCCGCCGTCGCCATTCTCGCCACCATCCTGGTGGTGACCCGGTCCAACGCCGTCCACGCGCTGCTCTATCTGATCGTGTCGCTGCTGGCCGTGGCGCTGGTTTTCTTCCTGCTCGGCGCGCCGTTCGCCGCCGCGCTGGAGGTGATCATCTATGCCGGCGCGATCATGGTGCTTTTCGTTTTCGTGGTGATGATGCTCAACCTGGGCGAGGCCGCGGTCAGGCAGGAAAGCCAGTGGCTGAACTATCGCACCTGGGCCGGCCCCAGTGCGCTTGCCGCCGTCCTGCTGGGCGAACTGGTCTACGTGCTGTATCGGGGCAAAGCCGCGGCGGCCGCACCCGCCATGGTCGAGGCGAAAACGGTTGGCATCGTATTGTTCGGGCCTTACCTGATGGCGGTCGAGCTGGCCTCGATGCTGCTGCTGGCCGGGCTGATCGGCGCGTGGCATTTGGGGCGGAGAGAAGGGGGGGGCGGCTGAATGGCGCAAATTCCGGTCGAACACAGCCTGCTGCTGGCGGCGCTGCTGT
>JAQTMN010000065.1 GCA_028714315.1 Sulfuricella sp.
TGATCCTGGCGACTTTTTTCGGTTTCGGCCTCTTGCTGGCGCTCACGCCGTGCGTCTTTCCGATGATCCCGATCCTGTCCGGCATCATCGTCGGCCAGGGCCATACGCTGACCAAATCCCGCGCCTTCGGCCTATCGCTCGCCTATGTGCTCGGCATGGCGATCACTTACGCAGCCGCCGGCGTGGCGGCGGGCCTGTCCGGCACGCTGTTGTCGAACGCGCTGCAAAACCCCTGGGTACTGGGTGGTTTCGCGCTGGTGTTCGTGCTGCTCGCGCTGTCCATGTTCGATCTGTACGAATTGCAGATGCCCAGCTTCATCCAGAGCCGCTTTACCGAGGCCAGCAACCGTGCCCGCGGCGGCGGCCTGGCCGGAATTTTCGCCATGGGCGCGCTGTCGGCGGTGATCGTCGGTCCCTGCGTCGCCGCGCCGCTGGCCGGCGCGCTGCTGTATATCGGCCAGACCGGCGACGTGGTGCTGGGCGGTTCGGCGCTGTTCGCGCTGGCGCTGGGAATGGGTGCGCCGCTCCTGCTGGTGGGCGTTTCCGCCGGCGCGCTGCTGCCCAGGGCGGGCGCCTGGATGCAGGCGGTGAAGGGCTTCTTCGGCGTTTTGCTGCTGGGCGTGGCGATCTGGCTGATTTCGCCGGTGATCCCGGCGGCGGCGCACATGCTGCTGTGGGCGGCGCTGCTGATCGTCTCCGCCATGTATTTGCATGCCCTCGACCCGCTGCCGCACCCGAACAGCGGTTTCGCCAAATTCTGGAAAGGCGTGGGAGTGATGGTGCTGATTGCCGGCGTTTCCCTGGTGATTGGCGCCCTGTCCGGCAACCGCGACATCCTGCAGCCGCTGTCCGGCCTGCGGGCGTTCTCCGGCGAGGCGAAAGCAGCGGAGGGCGCGGCGCTGAAATTCGAGCGGGTGAAGAGCGTGGCCGAACTGGAACGGCGCGTGCAGCAGGCGAAAGGCAAATACGTAATGCTGGATTTCTATGCCGACTGGTGCGTTTCGTGCAAGGAATTCGAGCGCTTCACCTTCAGCGATGCCAAGGTGCAGGCCAAACTGCGCGATGCGGTGCTGCTGCAGGCCGACGTCACGGCCAACAGCGAGGACGACAAGGCGCTGCTGAAGAAATTCGGCCTGTTCGGCCCGCCCGGCATCATCTTCTTCGACAAGAACGGCAAGGAATTGAGCGCTTCGCGCGTGGTCGGCTACGAGCCGCCGGAAAAATTCATCGGCAGCCTGGACGCGGTAATTCGCTAGATACCTGATAGCCGCAAAAAGTCACAAAAAGCACACAAAAATTTTCCGTCATTTGCGCCTTTTCGCGGCCAATTTTAGCGTGAACTCGCGAAGAGGGATGCGCGATTTGTGGGTCAGGCTTTCTCGCCCGTGCGAGCAGCAGCCCTCTCTCCAACTCTCTGATGGAACTACTAACCATTCGACTAGGCTGGCAAACTACGCCAGCCAAGTCGCTGGTTATCCCAAAGGGAGAGAGGGCGATCGTCCCCTCTCCCTTTGGGAGGGGGTTAGGGTGAGGGTCGGCTGCCGCTCGCGGCGGGGACATACGATCTTTCATCGACTTTAGTCGATAGAAAGTCGGAGTGCAGCTCGCTGCCACTCCTTGCGGGTGCAGCCTGACTGTGCGGTGATCCGCTAATACTTGATAGGTGCAAAGGCACAAAGAAAGCAGATTTCTTTTTGTGTCTTTTGCGCCTTTTCGCGGCTGATTTTTTGGGGTTTCAATGTCAAAAACAAAATTACTGCTGGCGTTTGCGGCCGCCGCCGTGGCGCTGGGCGCGGGCTATTTCGCCGTGTCCCATCAGGCGGCCGATCCCACTGTCGCCGCTGCGGCGATTTCGGCCGAACCGGTGTTTTCCGCCAGTTTCAAGGATCTCGACGACAAAACTCAGGCGCTCAGCCAATGGCGCGGCAAGGTGCTGGTGCTGAACTTCTGGGCGCCGTGGTGCCCGCCGTGCCGCGAGGAAATCCCCGATTTCGTCAAGCTGCAGGACAAGTACCGTGCGCGCGGGCTGGTGTTCGTCGGCGTGGCGCTGGACGAAAAAATCAAGGTACAGGCGTTTGCCGATGAAATGGGCATCAATTACCCGGTATTGCTGGGCGAAATGGAAGCGGTGGATCTGGCGCACAAGATCGGCAACCGGCTGGGCGGGCTGCCTTTCACCGTGGTGATCGACCGCAACGGTGGCATCGCCGCCAGCGAAGTCGGCGGCCTGACCGTGGCCCGGCTGGAAAAACTGGTTGCGCCGTTGCTGTAATCCGTGCTGGCAAGGCAAGTTCAGGGAAAAACTGGACAACTTCACCCTATTTCGGCAAACTTGCCGCCATGAAAACGAAAAACCAGGAAACTGGCGGACGCGGCAACCGGTCGGCCACTACCAGTAAAATTCTCGTTCTCCATGGCCCCAACCTGAATCTGCTCGGCATGCGCGAGCCAGGCCATTACGGACATGACACCCTCGCGCAGATCGATTCCCGCCTGCAAACCCTGGCGCAGGAAGCCGGCGCGGCGCTGGAGACTTTTCAAAGCAACAGCGAAGCCGAACTGATCGGGCGGGTGCACCAGGCGAAGTCCGCCGCCGTCGATTTCATCGTAATCAACCCCGCGGCCTACACCCACACCAGCGTCGCCCTGCGCGACGCGCTCGCGGCCGTGGCCATCCCCTTTGTCGAAGTTCATCTTTCCAACGTATTCGCGCGCGAGCCGTTCCGCCATCATTCCTATTTTTCCGACCTGGCCGTGGGCGTCATCAGCGGCTTGGGGGCGAAAGGCTATGAACTGGCACTGGAATTCGCCCTGCAATACCAAGCCAAGGACTAAATTATGGATTTGCGAAAAGTAAAAAAACTGATCGACCTGGTCAGCGACTCGGGCATTGCCGAGCTGGAGATCACCGAGGGCGAGGAAACCGTGCGCATCAGCCGTTACGGCCAGATGCCGCCCCAGGCCATGATGTATTCCTCCCCCTATCCGATGCAGCAGATGCAAGGCGCCGCTCCCGCCGCGCCGGTTGCGGCTCCCGAAGCCGCTGCTCCGGCGGCGCCCGAAGGCCATGTCGTGAAATCGCCGATGGTGGGCACCTTCTACCGCTCGTCCTCGCCCGGCGCCAAGCCGTTCGTCGAAGTCGGCAGCTCGGTCGGCGCGGGCGAAACCCTGTGCATCATCGAAGCGATGAAACTGCTCAACGAAATCGAAGCCGACCAGGGCGGCGTGATCAAGGCGATTCTGGTGGAAAACGGGCAGCCGGTCGAGTACGGCGAGCCTCTGTTCATCATCGGTTAAAAGCATTCACCGCGGAGGACGCAAAGGACGCGGAGGAAGCATCCCACAAGCAACCGGGTTCCTCTGCGCCCTCCGCGTCCTCCGCGGTTCAATTTAGGACTTTAAATGTTTGAAAAAATCCTCATTGCCAACCGCGGCGAAATCGCCCTGCGCATCCAGCGCGCCTGCCGCGAGATGGGCATCAAGACGGTGGCGGTGCATTCCGAGGCCGACGCCGAGGCCAAGTACGTCAAGCTCGCCGATGAATCGGTGTGCATCGGCCCGGCCCAGTCCACGCTAAGCTATCTCAACATTCCCGCCATCATCAGCGCGGCCGAGGTGACCGACGCCGAGGCGATCCATCCCGGCTACGGCTTCCTGTCGGAAAATGCCGACTTTGCCGAGCGGGTGGAGCAAAGCGGTTTCGTCTTCATCGGCCCGCGCCCGGAAACCATCCGCCTGATGGGCGACAAGGTCAGCGCCAAGGATGCGATGAAAGCCTCCGGCGTACCCTGCGTGCCCGGCTCCGAAGGCGCCCTGCCGGAGGATTCCGACGAGGTGATCCGCATCGCCAAGGACATCGGCTACCCGGTGATCATCAAGGCGGCGGGCGGCGGCGGCGGTCGCGGCATGCGCGTGGTGCACACCGAGGCGGCGCTGTTGAACGCGGTCAGCATGACCAAGAACGAAGCCCAGACTGCGTTCGGCAACCCCATGGTGTACATGGAAAAATTCCTGGAAAACCCGCGCCACATCGAAATCCAGATATTGGCCGACGAGCACGGCAATGCGGCCTTCCTGGGCGAGCGCGACTGTTCGATGCAGCGCCGCCACCAGAAAATCATCGAAGAAGCGCCGGCACCGGGCCTCGATCCCAAGCTGCGCGACAAGATCGGCGAGCGCTGCGCCGAGGCCTGCCGCAAGATCGGCTACCGCGGCGCGGGCACATTCGAGTTCCTGTACGAAAACGGCGAATTCTTCTTCATCGAAATGAACACCCGCGTCCAGGTCGAGCACCCGGTCACCGAGCTGATCACCGGCATCGACATCGTGCAGGAACAGGTGCGCATCGCCGCCGGCGAAAAACTGAGCTTCCGGCAAAAGGACGTCAAACTCAAGGGCCACGCCATCGAGTGCCGCATCAACGCCGAAGACCCCTACACCTTCGTGCCCTCGCCCGGCCGCATCACGGTCTACCACGTGCCCGGCGGCCCCGGCATCCGGGTGGATTCGCACGTCTACCAGAACTATGTGGTGCCGCAGTACTATGATTCGATGGTGGGCAAGCTGATCGCCTATGGCGCCACCCGCGACCAGGCCATCGCCCGGATGAAGACCGCCCTTTCCGAAATGGTGGTGGAAGGCATCAAGACCAACGTGCCGCTGCACCAGGACTTGATGCGCGACACCGCGTTCGTGCAGGGCGGCACCAGCATCCATTACCTGGAACACAAGCTGGCCGCGGCGAAAAAAGCGCAGTGAATTTGAATCACGGTTAAAAATTTGCATAAAAGCCCCTCTCCCGTGGGCGGGAGAGGGGTGGGGGTGAGGGACTTTGCGCATGGTTAATGCCCGCAAGGACGCAAACGCCCTCATCCCCGGCCCTTCTCCCGCCTGCGGGAGAAGGGAGAAAACCGACCTGGGCAGTTACAAAAATCAAGGAATTCCATGTCCTGGCTATCGCTTAAAATCGAGGCGGACGAGCAAAGTGCCGGCCGTCTCTCCGACGCCCTGCTCGATCTGGGCGCCCTGTCGGCCGGCATCGAGGATGCCGACGCCGAGACCGAACACGAGCAGCCCATCTTCGGCGAGCCGGGCGAACCGGTCGACAGCCTGTGGCAGCACAGCATCGTCAGCGGCCTGTTTCCGGAAGAGGCGGACATTCCCGCCATCCTGGCCGAAGCCGCCGCGGCGGCGGGGTTGGCTGAAGCGCCCCGCCATCGGGTGGACAAAGTGGAAGAGCAGGACTGGGTCAGGCTGACCCAATCCCAGTTCGATCCGATCATGATCTCGCCGCGGCTGTGGATCATCCCGACCTGGCACACCGCACCCGACCCCAGCGCGATCAACCTGATCCTCGACCCCGGCCTGGCTTTCGGTACCGGCAGCCACCCCACCACCCATCTCTGCCTGCAATGGCTGGAGAAGCACATCCGGGGCGGCGAATCCGTGCTGGATTACGGCTGCGGCTCGGGCATCCTGGCGATCACCGCGAAAAAGCTCGGCGCGGGAAATGTCCATGGCGTGGATATCGACCCGCAGGCGGTGGTGGCGAGCCGGCAGAACGCCGAGCAAAACCGCGTGGATGCCGGATTCGGCCTGCCGGACACGGCGCCGAAGACCCCGGTGGACATCGTGGTCGCCAACATCCTCGCCAACCCGCTCAAGGTGCTGGCTCCCGCCCTCGCCCAGGCCGTGCGCCATGACGGGCAAATCGTGCTGTCGGGCGTGCTCGCCCCCCAGGCCGAGGAAACGCTGGCCATTTACCGGCAATGGTTCGACATCGGAGTGGCCGGCGAGACGGACGGCTGGGTCTGCCTGGCGGGCACTAAACGCTAGACGCCATGGCGATGCTCACCACCTGCCCGGCCTGCCATACCCGTTTCCGGGTCACGTCCGAGCAATTGGAAGCACACCACGGCGATGTGCGCTGCGGCCGCTGCGCCAAGGTATTCAACGCGCACGCCTATCTGGAGCAGGAACCGGAAGCGCCGGCGCCCGAAACGGCAGCGCCCTTTCCGGCAGAAGAAATAGAAACCATCGAAATACTGCCGCCCCCCGAACCGGAGCCAGAGCCCGAAACAGAAGATTTCCTGTTCGAGATATTGCCCGATTTCCCTCCGCCTCGGGAAGAACCCGCCGAACCGCCGCCGGCGGAAACGGAAATTGGCGAGATCGGCCCGGTTGAAGCCGAAATCGTAGCGGAAGAGCCGGTCGAGGAAACGTTTCCCCCTCTGGAAGCGGCGGCGGAGACAGCCGAACCGGAACCGGCGGTGATGGAAGAAAAGGGCGCGTTGCCCGCACAGCCGGAACCGACCGTCGCCGAAGAGGAAACTCCCTCCGAGGAAGAAACCGCCGCCAAGCACGGCTTCGGCTGGCTCTGGCTGATCGGCTCCGTCCTGCTCCTGCTCGGCCTCGCCGGCCAAGGCCTGTATTTCTTCCGCACTGAAGTCGCCTCGCGCTACCCCGAGATCAAGCCTCTCCTGCAACAGGCCTGCGGCGTGCTGCAATGCACCATCCGCCTGCCGGCCAATCCCGACCTGCTCAGCATCGAAACCTCCAACCTCGAAGCCGACCCGCAGCAGGCGAGCCAGGTCACCCTCAACGCCATCCTGCGCAACCGCGCCAAGATCGCGCAGGAATACCCGAACCTGGAACTGACCCTGACCGACACCCAGGACAAAATGATCGCCCGGCGCATATTCCTGCCCAAGGAATACGCCAAAAACGCCGACCTTGGCCGCGGCATGCCGCCCAACGAGGAAGCGCAGGTCAAGCTGCGCCTGGATTTGGGCGACTTGAAGGCGGCAGGGTATCGGGTTTTTCTGTTTTATCCGCAATAACCACTTGGTTTTATTGGGAATGGCTTTGGCTCCTTGTCATGCCGAGTGGGCATGAGGTATAGTTCGGTTGCCGTTAAGATCATGTGGGAGAGCGTGCGAACTTTTCGCACCGCCGAAGGCGCAAACACCCGTAACCGCTCAGGTATCAGGAACCGCATGGATGGAAAGGCAACTCTGGAGAGCGTTGGCCATGGGCCATCCACCGAAGGGGCACGCGATGGTTGAAAAATCGCCTCGCAATCTCTCAGGTATACAGGACAGAGGGGTGAAGCCGGCCAAGCCGGCTTCACCCCTTTTTTTATTCCAGCCAGGAGCCCCGTCATGCTGAAACAAACTCCGCTCAATTCCGTTCACCGCGCCATGGGCGCCCGCATGGTCGATTTCGGCGGGTGGGACATGCCGGTGAATTACGGCTCGCAGATCGAGGAGCACCATCAGGTGCGGCGCGATGCCGGCATGTTCGACGTCTGCCACATGCTGGTGGTGGACGTGACCGGCACGGGCATCCGCGATTTCCTGCGCCACCTGCTCGCCAACAACGTCGACAAGCTTCAAATCCCCGGCAAGGCGCTCTACTCCTGCATGCTGAATCCGGCCGGCGGCGTGATCGACGACCTGATCGTGTATTTCATGCGCGAGGACTGGTTCCGCATCGTGGTCAACGCCGGCACGGCGGAAAAAGACGTGGCATGGATGGAAGGGCAGCGTGCCGCCACCGCGCCGCAGCTGTGCATCCAGCCGCGGCGCGACCTGGCGATGATCGCGGTGCAGGGCCCGAACGCGCGGGAAAAAGCGTGGCAGGCGATCCCCGGCTCGCGCGCCGCGACCGAACCGCTCAAGCCGTTCCAGGCGGCCGAATTCGCGCAGTATTTTATCGGCCGTACCGGCTACACAGGTGAGGACGGTTTCGAGGTCATGCTGCCCGTGGCGGAAGCGGAAGCGTTGTGGAAAACGCTGCATGGCTGCGGCGTCGCGCCGATCGGCCTGGGCGCACGCGACACGCTGCGCCTGGAGGCGGGCATGAACCTCTACGGCCAGGACATGGGCGAGGATGTCAACCCGCTCGAAGCCGGCCTGGCCTGGACCATCGACCAGAAAAGCCCGCGCGACTTCATCGGCAAGGCGGCGTTGCAGGCCAAGCCGGCGGCGATGCAGATGCTGGGCCTGGTGCTGCTCGACAAGGGCGTGCTGCGCGGCCACCAGAAAGTCGTCACGCCGCACGGCGTGGGCGAAATCACCAGCGGCAGCTTTTCGCCCACCCTGAACCAGTCCATCGCCTTTGCCCGCCTGCCATTGACGGTGGCCGTGGGCGACACGGTGCAGGTGGAAATCCGCGACAAGTTACTGAACGCCAAAGTGGTGAAGCTGCCTTTCGCCCGCAACGGCCAGAGCCTGATCAACAATTAAGGAGAAAAACATGAGCATCCCCGGCGATCTGAAATACACCAAGTCCCACGAATGGGCCAAGCTTGAAGCCGACGGCACGGTGACGGTGGGCATCACCCACCATGCCCAGGAACTGCTGGGCGACATGGTCTACGTGGAAAATCCCGCCGTCGGCCGCCAGCTCGCCGCCGGCGAGGAATGCGCCGTGGTGGAATCGGTCAAGGCCGCATCCGATGTGTATGCGCCGCTGGCCGGCGAAGTGATCGCCGTCAACGAAGCCGTGGTTGACTCACCCGAAGCGATTAACCAGGACGCCTACGCCGCCTGGATGTTCAAGCTCAAGCCCGCCAACCCGGCCGACCTGGCCGGCCTGCTCGACGCCGCCGCCTATGGGGCGCTGGTGGAAAGCGAAGCACATTGAGTTAATCCCCGTAGGAGCGGCCTCCTGGCCGCGATGGGCGATATCGCGGCCAGAAGGCCGCTCCTACAACACAGATTGGCCGTACGAGGATAACCCATGCCTTTCATCCCCCACACCGAAGAAGAAATCCAGGCCATGCTGTCCAGCATCGGCACGGGCTCGATCGACGGCCTGTTCGACGAGATTCCGCCCGCGCTGCGCGCCGGCCGGCTTTCGAACATGCCGCCGGCGCTGAACGAAATGGCGGCTTCCCGCCTGATGCAGGAACGGGCCGAAGCCGACGGGCGCTACCTGAACTTCATCGGCGCGGGCGCCTACGAGCACCACATCCCGGCGGCCGTATGGCAGATCGCCGGGCGCGGCGAGTTCTACTCCGCCTATACGCCTTACCAGGCCGAGGCGAGCCAGGGCACGCTGCAACTGCTGTACGAATTCCAGACCATGATGGCGTCGCTCACCGGCATGGACCTGTCCAACGCGAGCCTCTACGACGGCGCCTCCGCCCTGGCCGAAGCCATACTGATGGCGGTGCGCGCGCACAAGTCGGCGCGCCGCGTGCTGGTGCCGGGCTGCGTGCATCCGCTGTGGCGCCAGGTGGTCGAGGCGCTGGTCAAGAACCAGGGCATCGAGCTGGTCGGCGTGCCTTACTGCACCGCCGGCGGCGACATCGTGGCCGACGCGCTCAAGCAATTCGAGGGGCAGGATTTCGCCGCGCTGGTGATCCAGCAACCCAATTTTTTCGGCGTGCTGGAAGAAGTCGACGAACTGACCGACTGGGCGCACGCCCAGGGGATGCTGGTGATCGGCGCGGTCAACCCGGTTTCGCTCGGCCTGCTCAAGGCGCCCGGCCAGTGGGGAAGCAAGGGCGCGGACATCGCGGTGGGCGAAGGCCAGCCGCTGGGTGCGCCGCTCTCCTCCGGCGGCCCCTACTTCGGCTTCATGTGCTGCAAACAGGCGCTGGCGCGGCAGATGGCCGGGCGCATCGTCGGCCGCACGGTGGACCTGGAAGGCAAGCCCGGCTTCTGCCTGACGCTGCAGGCGCGCGAACAGCACATCCGCCGCGCCAAGGCGACTTCCAACATCTGCACCAACCAGGGCCTGATGGCGACCGCCGCGACCATCCATCTGGCGCTGCTCGGCCAGGACGGCCTCGCGCGCGTCGCCTCGGCCTGCCACGCCAACGCGCGGGCACTGGTCGAGCAGGTGACGGCGGTGGCCGGCGTCGAGCGGATGTTCTCCGAGCCGTTCTTCCACGAGGCGGTGATTACCTTCGACGCGCCCGTCGCCGACGTGCTGCGCGCGCTGGAGGCGCAGGGCATACTGGGCGGACTGGACCTGGCGCCCTACTACCCGGAACTCGGCAACGCGCTCCTGGTGTGCGCCACGGAAACCAAGACTGCGGCGGACATGACCAGATTCGTCGAAAACCTGGCGCGCATCGTTGCCCGGCAAAGTTCGGCGCCTTCCTGCACCAGACTGAAACCCACCGCCACCAGCAAATGGTGATTTTTCCCCACTGATCCAAGGAGAACGAACATGGCAACCGTTACATTTGAAGGCGCTCCCCTCGAAGTCATCGGCCATTTTCCCCAGCCCGGCGAAACGGTGCACAGCTTCATGCTGGTGGACAAGAAACTCAACGATGTCTCCCTCAGCCAGTTCGCCGGAAAGCGCAAGGTGCTCTCCATCGTGCCGAGCATCGACACCTCGGTGTGCGCCGCCTCGACCCGCCGCTTCAACGAGGCCGCCAGCAGCCTGGACAACACCGTGGTGCTGGTGATCTCCGCCGACCTGCCGTTCGCCCAGGCGCGCTTTTGCGGCGCGGAAGGGCTGGACCAGGTGATCATGCTGTCCACCCTGCGCGGACGCGACTTCCAGAAGGATTACGGCGTGCTGATTCACAGCTATCCGCTGTCCGGCCTGTGCGCCCGCGCGGTGATCGTGCTCGACGAAAACGACCGCGTGATCTACTCGCAACTGGTGCCGGAAGTGACCGACGAACCCGACTACGAAGCCGCGCTGGCCGCGGCAAAAGGATAATTTTGGCATGCTGATTTTCGAACTTTCCCGCCCCGGCCGCAAAAACCCGTCCCAGGCGCCCGCCGCGGCGGCCGAAGCGAACGACATCCCCGCGCACTTGCGGCGCCAGGACAAGCCGCTCCTGCCCGAAGTGTCCGAAATGGACGCGGTGCGCCACTACACCCGGCTGTCGCAGAAGAATTTCTCGATCGACACCCATTTCTACCCGCTCGGCTCCTGCACCATGAAGTACAACCCGCGCGGTTCGCACCAGATGGCGATGCTGCCGCAGTTCCTGGCGCGCCACCCGCTGGCGCCCGAATCCACCGGACAGGGCGTGCTGGCGTGCTTTTACGAGTTGCAGGAGATGCTCAAGGACGTCACCGGCATGGCCGGCGTTTCGCTCACACCGATGGCGGGGGCGCAAGGCGAGTTCGCCGGGGTGGCGATGATCCGCGCCTACCATGCCTCGCGCAACGACGCAGCACGCACCGAAATGTTGGTGCCGGACGCGGCGCACGGCACCAACCCGGCTTCGGCGGTGATGTGCGGCTTCACGGCGCGGGAGATCCCCACCGACCGCGACGGCAACGTCGATCTGGCGGCATTGAAAGCCGCCGTCGGCCCGCACACGGCGGGGCTGATGCTGACCAACCCGTCCACCCTGGGCGTGTTCGAGAAGAACATCCAGGCCATGCAGCAGATCGTGCATGAAGCCGGCGGCCTGCTCTATTACGACGGCGCCAACCTCAACGCGATTTTGGGCCGCGTCCGACCGGGCGACATGGGATTCGACGTGATCCACGTCAACCTGCACAAGACCTTCTCCACCCCGCACGGCGGCGGCGGCCCCGGCTCCGGCCCGGTCGGCGTGAGCGAGCGCCTGCTTCCGTTCCTGCCGGTGCCAGTGGTGAAGCTCGATGCCGGGCGCTACCGCCTGGTGACGGAACACGACCTGCCGCAAACCATCGGCCGCCTGTCCGCCTTCATGGGCAACACCGGCATCCTGCTGCGCGCTTATGCCTACGCCCGCACGCTGGGCGGCGACGGCATGCGGCGCGTGGCGGATTTCGCCACGCTCAACGCCAACTACCTGATGGCCGAGCTGCAAAAAGCCGGTTTCGACATCGCCTTCCCGCAGCGCCGCGCCAGCCATGAGTTCATCGTCACCCTCAAGGGCCTGAAGGACAAGACCGGCGTTTCCGCGATGGACGTCGCCAAGCGCCTGCTCGACAAGGGCTTCCACGCGCCCACCACCTATTTCCCGATGCTGGTTCCGGAATGCCTGCTGATCGAGCCGACCGAAACCGAATCGAAGCAGACGCTGGACGCCTTCGTCGCCGCATTGAAGGAAATCCTCGAAGAAGCCGTCGCCACTCCGGAGTTGGTGAAAACCGCGCCCCACACCATGCCGGTGCGCCGGCTGGACGACGTGAAAGCGGCGCGCGAGCTGGATTTGACCTGGAAAGCGTAATTTTCATCAATCTGTAACACGCGCCCCATAAACTGCCTGCGATATGGAAAGCCCGCACAAAGGAAAAACGGGCCTGAAACGCCTGTGGAATGCCTTTCACTACTCCTTGGCGGGATTCAAGGCTGCGTATCGGCACGAAGACGCTTTCCGGCAGGAAACGCTGCTCGCCGCCGTGCTGCTTCCCGTCGCCCTGCTCTCCCCGGCCGGCCCGACTGGCAAGGCGGTGATGATCGCCAGCGTGGTGCTGGTGCTCATCGTCGAGCTGCTCAACTCCGCCGTGGAAGCCACGGTCGATCGCATTTCCCTGGAAGACCACCTGCTCGCCAAGCGCGCCAAGGACATCGGCAGCGCCGCCGTGCTGCTGAGCCTGGCCAACCTGGCCGTGGTGTGGCTGCTGGTGCTGCTGGGCTGACCGTCACAAAAACTTCAGAATTCCGTCATCAAACGTTCTTCTGGCCGCGGCAAATTGGCGGCATGGAAAACACCGCCGCCCTCCTTTCCCACCCCGCTGTCGGCCGTTCGCTATGCATTGCCGTCGTGACGGAAACCTATCCGCCGGAGATCAACGGCGTTGCCCTGACAGTCCGCCACCTGGTCGATGGGCTGCGCCGGCACGACCACCGCATCCAGCTGATCCGGCCGCGCCAGAGCCCGGACGACACCCCGCAGGACGAGCCCGATCTGGCACATTTCCTGCAGCGCGGCTTCCCCATTCCGCGCTATCCGCATTTGCGCATGGGGCTGCCGGCAGGGGCGGAACTGAAGCGCATCTGGCGTGCGCGGCGGCCCGATGTCGTGCACATCGCGACCGAAGGGCCGCTCGGCTGGTCGGCGCTGAATGCGGCGCTCAAGCTCGGCATCCCGGTGTCCAGCGCTTTTCACACCAATTTTCACAGCTACACCAAACACTATGGCATCGGCTGGTTGCGCCAGCCGATCGGCGCCTATCTGCGCCGCTTTCACAACCTTGCGCGGCTGACGCTGGTGCCGGACGAGGGCTTGCGCCGCGACCTGGAACACCAGGGCTACCGGAACCTGGCCGTCGTCGGCCGCGGCGTGGACGTCGCCTTGTTCGACCCGGCGCGGCGAAAACTGGAATTGCGCCGCAGTTGGGGCGCTTCCCGGCACGATCTGGTGGCGGTCTATGTCGGCCGGCTGGCGGCGGAGAAAAATCTCGATGCGGTGGTCGATGCCTTCGACGCGATGCGCGCGCGCCACCCCCAGGCGAAGCTGGTATGGGTGGGCGACGGGCCGCAGCGGTCGCTGCTGCAGGCCAGATACCCCGACCATATTTTCGCCGGCATGCGCACCGGCGTCGATCTGGCCGAACATTACGCATCCGCCGACGTGTTCCTCTTCCCCAGCCTGACCGAAACGTTCGGCAACGTCACGCTGGAAGCGATGGCGAGCGGGCTGGCGGTGGTGGCTTACAATTATGCCGCCGCCGCGGAGAATATCCGCCACGGCGAAAATGGGCTGGTGGCGGAATTCGACGATCTGGCGCGATTCTGCGAGCAGGCCGCGGGCCTGGCGGCCCGCTCCGAGATGGTCGCCCATCTCGGCCGGAATGCGCGCCTGAGCGCGCAAAACCTGGCATGGAGCCATATCTGCGAACGCTTCGAAGGCCTGCTGCTGGATATCGCCGGCGCGCGACAGGCCGGACCGGCGCTTTTCCTGCCGGCCGCGAATTCCCGCCTGGAATCCGGCTCGGCGCCGCAGCCTTAACGCAAAACTCGCGAAACAGGATGTGCGATCCGTGGGTCAGGCTTTCTCGCCCGTGCGAGCAGCTCCGCTGCCGCTCGCGGCGGGGACACTCCTTGCGGGTGCAGCCTGACTGTACGGCTGCGCCCTAAAGGGCACAAGAGCCGTACCCACAACGGGCACTGTTTCATGCTGCTATAATCCGCTCAACGACTTTCGAGAGGATTTCATGAATACGCTCATCTGCGGCTCCCTGGCCTACGACACCATCATGGTGTTTGGCGATCACTTCAAGAACCACATCCTGCCGGAACAGATCCACATCCTCAACGTGGCCTTCCTGGTGCCGGACATGCGGCGCGAATATGGCGGCTGCGCCGGCAACATCGCCTACAATCTGCGCATGATCGGCGGCGAACCGCTGATCATGGCGACCGTGGGCGACGATTTCCAGCCCTACACCGAGCGCCTGGAGCGTCTCGGCCTGTCGCAGGAACATGTCCGCCGCGTCCCCGAGACCTTCACCGCGCAGGCATTCATCACCACCGACATGGCGGACAATCAGATCACCGCTTTCCACCCCGGCGCGATGAACCACTCCCACCACAACCACGTGCGCGATGCGGACGAGGTCAGCCTGGGCATCGTCGCGCCGGACGGCCGCGAGGGCATGCTGCAGCACGCGCGCGAGTTCCAGGAAGCGGGCATCCCGTTCGTGTTCGACCCCGGCCAGGGCCTGCCGATGTTCAACGGCGAGGAGCTGCTGAAATTCGTCGAGATGGCCGATTACGTCGCGCTCAACGACTACGAAGCGAAATTGCTGCAGGAGCGCACCGGACAGACCATCGAGCAGCTGGCGAAACTCGTCAGGGCGCTGATTGTCACAAAGGGAGCGCAGGGGTCGGAGATTCATGCCGGCGGTCAACGCCACGACATCCCTTGTGTTAAAGTGGACGAAATGGTGGATCCCACCGGCTGCGGCGATGCCTACCGCGCCGGCCTGCTGTACGGCATCGGCCGCGGCCTGGACTGGCCGACGACCGGGCGGCTGGCCTCGCTGCTCGGCGCGGTCAAGATCGCCAGCCGCGGCGGGCAGAACCATCATCTCGCGCGCGAGGAGCTGCTCGCGCGTTTCAAGCAACACTTTGGCATGAATTTTGAGGGCTAAACCATGAATACACCGTCGGGGAAATTGATCGCAATCCTGTTCGCATCCGTGGCCGTGCTCGGCGGCTGCGCGTCGAGCATGTCGGGCAGCGCCTACAGCCGCGGACAGGCGCGCCAGACGCAGGAAGTCAGGATGGGCGTGGTGGAAAGCGTGCGCCAGGTGCGCCTCGAAGGCACCAAGAGCGCGGTGGGCACCGGCGCGGGCGCGATTGTCGGCGGCGTGGCCGGCAGCAATATCGGCCAGGGCAAGGGCAGCACCATCGGCGCGGTTCTGGGTGCCGTTGCCGGCGGCCTCGCGGGCTCCGCCATCGAAGAAGGCACGACCCGCAAGGACGGCCTGGAAATCACCGTCACGCTGGATGGCGGCCGCATGATCGCGGTCACCCAGGAAGCCGACGAGCCCTTCCGGGCCGGCGAACGGGTGCGGGTACTGTCGGGCGGCGGCGTGACGCGCGTAACGCACTGATCCTGCCGTCTCGCAACCGGCGGCGGGCTCGAAGCAAGACCGGCCGTTGAAATCCTCCCCCGGCGGCGTGGCCATGTAATAAATGTGTCACGCCGCTGTCATTGCTCGGTAACGCGCCGCACCTATAGTTCCTCCTGACATCAACCTAAAGGAGGAAGCGATGCGGTTACAACAGGCACAGGCACCCGCCAGCACCCCGGCCAAGCTCTATTTGTCCTACGCGCAATCCGTCAGCCAGGTGAAAGAAGCGCAGCGCCTGCGCTACCGGGTATTTGCCGAGGAGATGGGCGCGCGCCTCTCGGGCGGCGAGGACGGGATCGACGAGGACATCTACGACTCTTTTTGCG
>JAQTMN010000066.1 GCA_028714315.1 Sulfuricella sp.
CGGTAGCGGATGCGCAGGAAGAACTGCTCCGGCTCGAAATGGATGTCGGAGGCGCCGCGGCGCACGGCGTCGGCGAGCAGGGCGTCGATCAGGCGCACCAGCGGCTGGCTGTATTCGTTGGAGACGGCCGGCAGGCTGCAATAGTCGATTTCGCCGGTTTCGATCTCGTGCAGGATGCCGTCGATCGACAGCTCGAAGCCGTAATATTGGTCGATTGCCCGCATGATTTCGGCCTCGCCCGCGAGCATCGGAACGACGGCGACATCCCGGTCCAGCATGGCGCCGACCCGGTCGAGCGCGACGATGTTGCTGGTATCCGACATGGCCAGCGTTAGCGAGCGATGCCGAGTGTCGAATTCCAGCGGGAAGACGCGATGGCGCTTGGCGATTTCCTTCGGGACGAGATCGAGCGCGGCGGCATCCACGGCGATGCGGGACAGGTCGGCGCTGCGCCGGTCGAGATTCTCGGACAGCGCATCGCGCACCGTGGCTTCGGTGGCGAAGCCGAGGCGGATGAACAGCCTGCCCAGCCGTTCCCCGCTGCGCTGTTGTTCCAGCAGGGCGATGCGCAGCTGGTCCTCGCCGACGACGCCTTTTCGGACCAGCAGCTGGCCCAACGGCAGCCGTTCAGTCGGCCGGCTCATCGCCGTGCCGCTCCGGTTTCGGACGAAGCGGACGAAGGGCCGCGCGCATCGCCGAGCGTGTCCGCGGGCAGGAAGCCGCGATAGGCGCGGTAGTCGCCGTCGATGCCGGGCTCCTTGATGACGATCGGGCGCAGGAAGATGACCAGTTCGGAGCGGGTGCTGGTTTCGTTGCGGTAGGAAAAAACATCGCCGATCAGGGGCAGCCTGGTGGACAGGCCGGGCACGGCGTCCTTGATGTTGTTGACCGAATCCTGCATCAATCCGCCCATGACCGCGACTTGCCCGCTGCCCACCTTGAGGATCGATTCCATCTCGCGCGTCTGGATTTCCGGGATCGGGCTCGTCACACCGGCCTGGGCCAGGGGCGGGCTGGGGTCGTTGACGTAGCCGGTGATGCGGGAGATGGTGGGCCTGACGTTGAGGGTGACCGCGTCGCCGTCGTCGATCTGCGGCGTGACGCTCATCACGAAGCCCACCGGCACGGTATGGACGGTGGTGGTATAGACGATCAGCTGCGCGCTGGTCGTGGTGGCCGGAGTGATGGTCACCTCGATGGTGAAGTAAACCTTATTGTCCACCACCTTGAGCAGGGCCGTCTGATTGTTCAGGACGCTGATTCTCGGGCTGGACAGGACTTTGACGTTGCCGAAGGATTCCAGCAGCTGGATGGTGGCGGCGATGTTGCCGATCGCGGAGTTCGGGTTGGCGTAACCGAGCGTGACGATGCCGGGTGACACGCCCGGATTCACGCCCGACGGCAGGGTGCCGATCGCGGCCTGGCTGAAGTTGAAGCCGGTGTCGCCATGGCGCAGGCGCGACCAGTTGATGCCTTGCTGATACTGGTCGGAAAGCCGCACTTCGACCACCGTCGCCTCGATCAGCACCTGGCGCCGGGCGCTGGACATGATCTGGTCGAGGAATTCCCGGATTTTTTCGTGCTGGCGGCTGGTGGCGCGCACCCCGAGCAGGCCGTTTTCCGGGTTGGCGATCACTGCGGCGGCCTCGCGGAACGTGGTGCGGCGCACGACGGTGGTGCCGGCATTGGTCAACGCGGCGGGATTGGGGCTGGCGGCGATGGACGGGGCGGAGGGCTTGTAATTCCGCCGGCCGGCCGCGGGCGCCGGCGCGCCGGTGCCGGTGGTGGTCTGGCTGTCGGTCTGTTCGGTGGTGGTTTCGGAAGAGCCGTCGGGCAGGATCTTGTCCGTTTCGCGCAGGATGTCCTTGATGTTCTGCACCAGGGTTTCCCAGAAGCGGTTGTTGGATTTGTTGGTGACGGAGGTGGTGGAGTTGTTGCTGCTCGTGGCGCCGCCCGCGCCGCCGCCGGAAACACTGCCTGGCCCGATGCCGGTGGTGGCGATCTGGGTGGCGATGCTGACATTGCCGGCGGCATCGCGCGACATGTTGAGGTAATCCACCCGGTAATTGCGCAGGAACGGCGTGTCCGGCATCACGGCCAGATTCGGCCCGTCCAGCTCGTAGCGCATGTCCACCTGTCTGGCGATGCGGGCAAGCAGCTGCGGCAGGGTCTGGTCGACGGCGTTGAGGGTGACGCTGCCTTCGATGCCGGGGTGGATGTCCACATTCAGGTTGCTTTCCCGCGCCAGGGCGAACAGCAGTTCGTGCACGGCGACATTGTTCACCACCACGCTGTAGGTTTCTTCCGGCGGCGCGGCCTTGGGCGGTGCCACAGGCGCACTTCGCGGCACCGGTTTGGGGGCGTTGGTGGCGCGGGGCTCCTCCCCGATATGGCCGATGGGAGGCGCGAGCGGCGGCGCGGCGCAGGCGGCGAGGGCCAAACAGCCGATCACGGTAGCCAGGGGTTTGTTCATGCGCGCGAGACCGTCATCGGCGTTGCCTCCTGTGAACTTTTTCGTGGGACTCGTGCGCCGGGCGCACGGCTTTCCCGTATTGACATTTGCATGATTGTGCCAGAACGGATGATGAGGGCATAGTCAAAATCCATAAAATATGATTTTTTTGAAAGCATGGGCGAAGTTTATGGCGCTTTTTTGCATATTGAGGGGTCGGAATCGTCCGGGCCGGCGTGGATGAGCCCAAAATGAAGTATTGTTATAGGGCCGGTCTGGTCGGCGGCGCCGGTGGGACAAGAAGCCGCCGGATGCCGCATTGCGGGCATCGGAGATTTTCCGCGTTGTTGCGGTTGCCAACCTGGTTTAAAATGTGCGCTTTCCAAAGATCAAAAGAACAAATTCCCGTGCCTGCCGAAAACCTGGTCGAAATCGGCGACCTGAACTTCGCCTATGCCAATCGCCCGATCCTCAAGGGGATCAACATGCGCTTCCCGCGGGGCAAGGTGATCGCGATCATGGGGCTTTCCGGCTGCGGCAAGACGACGACGCTGCGCCTGATCGGCGGCGCGCTGAAAGCCACCACCGGCAGCGTCAGGGTGGCCGGCCAGGACTTGCGCGAACTGGATTCGGACGGGCTGTACGACATGCGCCGCAAGATGGGCATGCTGTTCCAGTTCGGCGCGCTGTTCACCGACTTGTCAGTCTACGAGAATGTCGCTTTCCAGATGCGCGAGCATACCGACCTGCCGGAAAGCATGATCCGCGACCTGGTGATGATGAAGCTTCACGCGGTGGGCCTGCGCGGGGCGCACAAGCTGATGCCGTCCGAGCTGTCCGGCGGCATGGCGCGGCGCGTGGCGCTGGCGCGGGCGATCGCGCTCGACCCGATGCTGATGATGTATGATGAGCCGTTTGCCGGGCTCGATCCCATTTCGCTGTCGGTGATCGGCAACCTGATTCGCCATCTCAACGACGCGCTGGGCGCGACCTCGATCGTGGTGACCCACGATATCCAGGAATCCCTGAAAATCGTGGATTATGTTTATTTCATGGCGGACGGCGTGGTGGTGGCGGAAGGCACCGCCGAGGAAATCAAGGCCAGCCCGCTGCCGTTCGTGCACCAGTTCGTCTGGGGCGAAATCGACGGGCCGGTGTCGTTCCATTATCCGAGCCCTCCGTATCCGAAAGATTTGTTGCTGGAAACTTCTTATGCCGCATAGAAAAGTCGGGTTCGGTCTTGGCAGCATCGGCAGTACCGTGGTGAACGGCGTCTGGCGCCTGGGGTATGCCAGCCGTTTTTTCCTGAGGACGCTGCTCGGCTCCGGCATGAGCTTCCGCCGCTTCCACCTGACCATCCGCGAAATCTACTTCAGCGGTGTGATGTCGCTGATCATCATCCTGGTTTCCGGCCTGTTCGTCGGCATGGTGCTGGGCTTGCAGGGTTACGAGACCCTGCAGAAATACGGCTCCGAATCGGCATTGGGCACGCTGGTGGCGCTGTCGCTGGTGCGCGAGCTGGGGCCGGTGCTGGCCGCGCTGCTGTTCGCCAGCCGCGCTGGTTCGGCCATCACGGCCGAGATCGGCCTGATGAAGGCGACCGAGCAGCTCGCCGCGATGGAAATGATGGCGGTCGATCCGATTTCCCGCGTGGTGGCGCCGCGCTTCTGGGCCGGCGTGATCTCCATGCCGCTCTTGGCGGCGATGTTCTCCGCCATCGGCGTGTTCGGCGGCTACCTGGTCGGCGTGGTGCTGATCGGCGTGGACGAAGGCTCTTTCTGGTCGCAGATGCAGGCGGCGGTGGATTTCCGCCAGGATATCGTGAACGGCGTGTTCAAGAGCATCGTGTTCGGCGTGGCGGTGACCGCCATCGCGCTGTTCGAGGGCTACGACGCGCCGCCCACCGCGGAAGGCGTGTCCCATGCGACGACCCGCACCGTGGTGACGTCGGCGCTGGCCATTCTGGCACTGGATTTTATTTTAACGGCATTCATGTTTCGGGGAGTGTAGGTTTATGGAGCGGACGACGCTGGATATATGGGTGGGCGCCTTCGTGGTGGCAGGGTTCATCGCGCTGACGATTCTCGCCTTCAAGGTGGGAAACCTGGCGGGCTACGACGGGTCGGAAACCTATACGGTGTACGGCGAGTTCGACAATATCGGCGGGCTCAAGGTCAAGGCGCCGGTCAAAAGTTCGGGCGTCGTGGTCGGCCGGGTGGCGGACATCCAGTTCGACAACCAGACGTTCCGGGCGCGGGTGTCGATGAAAATCGGCAACCGCTACCAGTTTCCCAAGGATACCGCCGCCACCATCCTGACCTCCGGCCTGCTCGGCGAGCAGTACATCGGCCTGGATGCGGGCGGGGATCCCGCCAACCTGAAAAACGGCGACCAGATCAAGCTGGCCAATTCGGCCATGGTGCTGGAGCAGCTGATCGGCCAGTTCCTCTACGGCAAGGCCTCCGAAGGCGCGGCCGAAGGCGCCAAGGCCAAGTGATCAATAAAAAGGACGAATAGATGAAATATTTCAGCAAGTTGTTGGCAGCCGCCCTGTTCATGGCGAGCGGCTTTGGTCTGGCGGCGGAAATAGCGCCGGATGCGCTGATCAAGGAAACCTCCCAGGACGTGATGTCGATCATCAAGAAAGACAGGGATATCCAGGCCGGCAACTCGAAAAAGATTTACGACCTGGTGCGGGCCAAGGTCCTGCCCCATTTCGATTTCCCGCGCATGACCCAGCTCGCGGTCGGCAAGTATTGGCGTCAGGCCACGCCCGCCCAGCAGGAAGCGCTGATCAACGAATTCCGCACCCTGCTGGTGCGCACCTACTCCAGTTCGCTGACCGCCTACAAGAACCAGACCATCGACTACAAGCCGCTCCGGATGCAGGCCGGCGACACCGACGTGACGGTGAAAACCGTGGTCAACCAGCCCGGCGGCCAGCCGATTCCCATCGACTACAGCCTGCAAAAAACGGGTGAAGGCTGGATGGTTTACGACGTGATCGTGGACAACATCAGCCTGGTGACCAACTACCGCGGCTCGTTCGCCAACGAGATCCGCCAGTCCGGCATCGACGGACTGATCAAGGCGCTGGCCGACAAGAACCGCTCGGCCGAGAGCCTGAGCGCCAAGGCTAAGCCATGATCGTACCGGACGGCGACAATTACCGGCTGCAGGGGCGCGTTACCATCGACAATGCCCCGGACGTGCTGGCCGAGGGGCTGAAGGCATTCGACCGCGATGGCGTGGTGGTCGATCTGTCCGAATTGGAAGAGGTGGATTCCTCTACCGTCAGCCTGCTGCTGGAGTGGCTGCGCGCGGCGCGGCGTTCCGGGCGCAAGCTCGGCTTCGTCAACCTCCCCGCCAATCTGGTGAGTCTGGCGACGCTGTACGGCGTGCTTGAAATGATCCAGCCCGGCTGACGCCGGCTTTGCTTTCCCCGATTTTCCGTGACCCCCGCCCTAGAAATCCACGAGGTGCATAAGCGCTTCGGGCGCCTGCATGCGCTGCGCGGCGTGAATCTGGCGGTCGAGCAGGGGGAATTTTTCGCCTTGCTCGGCCCCAACGGCGCCGGCAAAACCACGCTGATCAACATCCTGGCCGGGCTGTCGCGCGCCACGCAAGGCCGCTGCGAGGTGATGGGCCACGACGTGGTGGCCGATTACCGCAACGCGCGGCGCTCGCTGGGCGTGGTACCGCAGGAGCTGGTGTACGACGCTTTTTTCACGGTGCGCGAAATGCTGCGCTTCCAGTCCGGCTATTTCGGCATTCGCCGCAACGATGCCTGGATCGACGAACTGCTGCACCACCTGGCGCTGACCGACAAGGCCGACACGCCGACCCGCACCCTTTCCGGCGGCATGAAGCGGCGCGTGCTGGTGGCCCAGGCGCTGGTGCACAAGCCGCCGGTGATCGTGCTCGACGAGCCGACCGCCGGGGTGGACGTGGAGCTGCGCCAGAACCTGTGGGAATTCATCCGGCGCCTCAATCGCGACGGCCACACCATCGTACTCACCACGCATTACCTGGACGAGGCGGAAACCCTGTGCCGGCGCGTCGCCATGCTGAAGCAGGGTCAGGTCGTCGCGCTCGACACCACGCGGAATCTGCTCAGCGCCCACGCCGCCACCCAGGTTCGCCTCCAGCTCGATCCGCACCGGTTGCCCGATGCTTTGCGGCCGCTGCTCGCCGGCGAGGCGGCGGGGTTTTTCAACCTGGTGCTGGACGACTATGCCGCGCTGGAAGGCGTGCTGACCACCTTGCGCGAAGCGAATGTGGCGGTGACGGAACTGGAAGTGGCCAAGCCCGACCTGGAAACCGTATTTTTGCAACTCATGGGCAAAACGACATGACCGGCCTGTGGACGCTGTTTTACAAGGAGCTGCTGCGCTTCTGGAAGGTCAGCCTGCAAACCGTGCTGTCGCCGCTGGTGACCACGCTGCTCTACCTGCTGATTTTTTCCCACGTGCTGGCGGCGCACGTGCAGGTCTATCCGGGCGTCGGCTACACTTCGTTCCTGATCCCCGGCCTGGTGATGATGGCGATGCTGCAGAACGCCTACGCCAACAGTTCGTCCAGCCTGATCCAGTCGAAAATGGCGGGCAACATCGTGTTCCTGCTGCTGCCGCCGCTGGCCTACTGGGAATTCTTCGCCGCCTACGTCGCGGCGGCGGTGGTGCGCGGTCTGGTGGTGGGCATCGGCGTCGGGCTGGCCGGCTTGTGGTTCGCGCCGATGGCCGTCGTCCATCCGCTCTGGCTGGTGCTGTTCGCGCTGGCCGGCTGCGCCATGCTGGGCATGCTCGGCATCATCACGGCGCTGTGGGCGGCCAGCTACGACCAGATGGCCGCGGTGCAAAACTTCCTCATCATGCCGCTGACTTTCCTCTCCGGCGTGTTCTATTCGATCCATTCCCTGCCGCCGTTCTGGCAGGCGCTGTCGCGCTACAACCCGTTCTTTTACATGATCGACGGGTTCCGCTACGGCTTCTTCGGCATGTCGGACGTTTCGCCGGCGCTGGGGCTATCGATTGTCGGCGGCTGCTGTTTGGCATTATCATTGACCACTTTGGCCCTGCTCAAGAGCGGCTATAAACTACGTAATTGAAGGAGCCGGAAATGACCACACCGGAAGCGATCAAGGGTTACATCGAACAAGGCCTGAACTGCGACTACGTTCACGTCGAGGGCGACGGCCGCCATTTCGAGGCGGTGATCGTCAGCACGGCCTTTCAGGGCAAGAGCATGGTGCAGCAGCACCAGATGGTGTACGGCGTGCTGGGCGACCGGATGCGCGAGGAAATTCACGCCCTGTCGATGAAAACCTTCACGCCGGAGCAGTGGTCGAACCGAATTTGATATTGGAGCGGAAAATGGATCAGATCGTATTGGAAAGAATCAGGCAGACCGTCACCGGCAACCCCATCGTGCTGTACATGAAGGGCACCCCGCAGTTCCCGCAGTGCGGCTTTTCCGGGCTGGCGGCGCAGGTGTTGCGGGCGTGCGGCGTGACCGAGTATGTCGCGGTGAACGTGCTGGCGGACGCGGAAATCTACGAAAACCTCAAGTATTACGCCAACTGGCCGACCTTCCCCCAGCTTTACCTCAAGGGCGAGCTGATCGGCGGTTCGGACATCATGAAAGACCTGTACGAAAAAGGCGAGCTGCAAAAGCTGGTGGAAAGCGCGAAGGCTCCATAAATGGACAAACTGGTCATCCA
Organism: Sulfuricella sp.; assembly: GCA_028714315.1. Lineage (GTDB taxonomy): Bacteria > Pseudomonadota > Gammaproteobacteria > Burkholderiales > Sulfuricellaceae > Sulfuricella. The sequence goes on from JAQTMN010000066.1 coordinate 8,172, forward strand.
GGGCGGCGTGCCGCTGAACGGCGAGATTCGCATCTCCGGCGCGAAGAACGCCGCCTTGCCGATCCTGTGCGCGGCGATCCTGACCGAAGGGGCGCTCAAGATCGGCAACGTGCCGCATTTGCGCGACGTCACCACGATGCTGGAGCTGATCAACCAGATGGGCGCGGAAGTGTCGGTCGATGACCGCATGGAAGTGGCGATCGCCGCGCGCGACATGACCAACCTGGTCGCGCCTTACGAGCTGGTGAAAACCATGCGCGCCTCGATCCTGGTGCTTGGGCCGATGCTGGCGCGCTTCGGCCAGGCGCGGGTATCGCTGCCGGGCGGCTGCGCCATCGGTTCGCGCCCGGTCGATCTGCATATCAAGGGTTTGCAGGCGATGGGAGCCGAAATCGACATCGAGCACGGCTACATCGAAGCACGCGCCAAGCGACTCAAGGGCGCGCGGATTTTCATGGACATCGTCACCGTTACCGGCACGGAAAACCTGATGATGGCGGCTACACTGGCCGAAGGCACGACCGTGCTGGAAAACGCCGCGCGCGAGCCGGAAGTGGTCGATCTCGCCAACTGCCTGATCGCCATGGGCGCCAAAATCGAGGGCGCGGGCGGTGACGTGATCACGGTGCACGGGGTCGAGACCCTGCACGGCGCCTCCTACCGCGTCATGCCCGACCGCATCGAGGCCGGCACGTTCCTGGTCGCGGCCGCGGCCACCGGCGGCAAGGTCAGGCTGCGGGATACGCGCTCCGACATCCTCGACGCGGTGCTGGAAAAGCTGCGCGAAGCGGGCGCGCGCGTCGAGTGCGACGGTGACAGCATCAGCCTGGAAATGGCCGGGCCGCTCAAGTCGGTGAACGTGCGCACCGCGCCTTATCCGGCCTTCCCCACCGACATGCAGGCGCAGTTCATGGCGCTCAACGCCGTGGCCGACGGCGCCGCCACCGTCACCGAAACCATATTCGAAAACCGCTTCATGCATGTGCAGGAGCTGCGCCGCCTGGGCGCCGTCATCGAAACCGAAGGCAACACCGCCGTGGTGCGCGGCCAGCCCGCCCTGAGCGGCGCCACGGTGATGGCCACCGACCTGCGCGCCTCGGCCAGCTTGGTGGTGGCGGGCCTGATCGCTCAGGGCGAAACCACGGTGGAGCGGATCTACCACATCGACCGCGGCTACGAGTGCATCGAGGAAAAACTGTCGCAGCTCGGGGCGCGGATCAAGCGGGTGCATTGATTTATTTTGAACCGCGGAGGACGCAGAGGACGCGGAGGAAGAGCAAATCCGTAATGGGCAATTTAGGGGTTTGACCTAAAAACCTCCGCGTCCTCTGCGGTTAAATTTTTCTTTAAATTCTGAGATTTTGCATATGACCGGCATCACCATCGCCCTCTCCAAGGGCCGCATTTTCGAAGAAACCGCGCCGCTCCTGAAAGCGGCGGGAATCGTTCCCCTCGACGACCCGGAAACCTCGCGCAAGCTGATTCTGGACACCAACCGGCCGGACATTCGCCTCATCATCGTCCGCGCCTCCGACGTGCCGACCTACGTGCAATACGGCGCGGCCGACCTGGGCATCGCCGGCAAGGACGTGCTCAACGAGCATGGCGGCGCCGGCCTGTACCAGCCGCTGGATTTGCGGATCGCGCGCTGCCGCATGATGGTCGCGGTGCCCGCCGGTTTCGATTACGAAAACGCCGTGCGTCAGGGCGCGCGCTTGCGCGTCGCCACCAAATACCTGGAAACCGCGCGCGAGCACTTCGCCCAGAAGGGCGTCCACGTCGATCTGATCAAGCTGTACGGCTCGATGGAATTGGCGCCGCTGGTCGGACTGGCTGACGCCATCGTCGATCTGGTGAGCAGCGGCGGCACGCTCAAGGCCAACAACTTGGTGGCCGTCGAGGAAATCATGCAGATCAGCTCGCGCCTGGTGGTCAACCAGGCCGCCCTGAAATTGAAGCGCGCCGGCATCCAGCCGATCCTCGATACTTTTGCCGAGACGGTGGCAAAGGCGGAGTGATTCGTTTTCGGGGTTGTGGGTCGGGCTTTCCCGCCCGTGCGAGCAGCAGCCCTCTCTCCAACTCTCTGATGGAACTACTAACCATTCGACTAGGCTGGCAAACTACGCCAGCCAAGTCGCTGGTTATCCCAAAGGGAGAGAGGGCAATCGTCCCCTCTCCCTTTGGGAGAGGGTTAGGGTGAGGGTCGGCTGCCGCTCGCGGCGGGGACATACGATCTTTCATCGACTTTAGTCGATAGAAAGTCGGAGTGCAGCTTGCTGCCACTCCTTGCGGGTGCAGCCTGACATGCACGGCTGCGCCTAGAGGGCACAAGAGCGCAGCGTAATTCGCCGGATGTTGGTGGGCGCACGTATTGCATCCGGCGCAATGTGCTTCGCTTATCGACGTCAGGGGGCTTCGAGCCTGACGATGCCCCGAACAAATTTCATCTGTTGGGCCACACATATCATGCGCCTATCGTGAAGCTTCACGAAAAAGCATGGTCGAATTCGTGAACTATCTCCTCCCCCCCCCCCTCTTGACGCCTGTTTTTATGACGCTCAGTTGACATTGGCGCGCGTGACTTTACAATCCTTATAAATATCGCCTCCGCGTTTCAGCCCGATAAAAATTATTCGCAGCTGATGCAAGCATGGGTTGGCAAGGGGAGGGCAGCCGCCAGGCTGTTTGCGATTCCGTCATGGGGGCCGCGCGACGTGCGGAGTCGTTTGGGTTCATCCATGCCGGAGAACGCTGTCGCTGGGGGAACCCAAGCTTGACCGATATCTTCATCAGCTACCGCCGCAGCGACACGTCGGGCCATGCCGGGTGGTTGCGGGACAATCGCCTGCACTGGTTCGCCAGGGACCAGATTTTCTACGGTAGAGGCACGCTCGAAGCGCAATCTTGCCTTTACCGTGAACATCGGCGCGGTGCGCAGGTTCGATGCTTTCCTTACTGCGAACAGCGCCTTCTGTTGGCTCCTACCTCAACAGAAATTACAAGAATGTTTACCCTTACGAGCGGTTATGTACCAGCGAGGGCGCTCGAGAATGTCTGACTCGGTCGCCAATTTTTCTTGATGCTTCACCGTTGCAGAATATGGAGGGATATATGCAGAATTTCATGAACAGCATCGTTATCGCCGGCCTCATTCTGTGCCTTGTGGGTTGTATAGGTGCGTATTCCAACAATAGCAACGAAGAAACCTACGCAGTTGCCAAAACATTAGCTTCCCCACCAAAGAAATCTTCACCCCTTGTATCGATTGCCAAAGAGGAATACACAGCCTCGGTCTCAGGCTCAGCCGCAGCCGAATCACCCGCACCTCTGCCAATTCAAATGGAGGCTATTAAGAAGGAATCCCCTACTTGGCGGAGTTCCTCTTACAAAAAAGGGTGGCACTCGCCAGAATCACGTGGGTCAGTCGCAGCCAGAGAAAATCTGGGTATCGCCTTGTTGAAGGGCAATAATTCCAAAAAGGCAGTTCGCTCTTTCGCATCGACGGCGCACCCGCCAGACAATGAACCTGCGGGTGCGCCGGAAAGCATATCCCAGCGAATTGATGCTTTTTTCAATAGTCTGAAGACTGCCGCTTACACCTTCAACCCGCCATCTCCTATCAAGGTTGCAGAGCCGGTGACGGTTCATTTTTGGCTCGATCCGCAAGCAACCGCAGCAGAGTTGGCTGAAGAACTCAAGAAAGCTGTTCCGCTCGATGCAGCGCGCGTGGAATCCGGGTTGAGCAAATGGAGTCCAAAGATGCGTGCGACCTTGAGCGGCCAGAATTTTGAAGTAAAGGCGATAGACCCTGAAGAGCAAGTAGTCGGCGCAACACTGCGTACAACATGGAGTTGGGATATAACTCCCCTAAACTTTGGTAAGAACCTTGCTCTTCATCTTCGCTTGGAAGCACTGCCGCCGCCTGAAATCGGGTCAACTAAAACCATTACCACCATTGATCGCGAGATACGTGTCGAAGTGACCTGGTGGTGGCTTTTTGACCACTATTACGAGAAATACTGGAAGGAATTGCTTGCAGGTTTGGGAACTGCGTTGGCTAGTCTCGTTGCGTGGTGGTGGAAGAAGCGGCAATGATCACGCCCGCCGTCTTCATCGGCTACCGCCGCGACCACGCCGGGTTTGCCCGCGCCGTTACGAAAAGCTGCTCGACGGATTCGATGCCGGGCAGGTGTTTTTGGACCACGAGAGCGTCGCGCCCGGTGCGAAATTCCCTGTCAGCTTTGAAAGTTTCTTGATCGGCCAAGGTGCGACTATTCAATTGGCAGGCTTGGTTCCTTTATTGCTTCGCCAACGACATTTGGGAACTGTACGGCAACAACCGAGGCGGCGTGACGCGGATTGTCGAACGGTTGGCTTAACTTAACCGCAAGGAGAAATGACATGGATACTCTGCGCCCCGGATCGAACGGCGACGATGTCGCCCAACTACAATCCCGCCTTGCCGCACAGGGATTCCCGCCGGGGGAAATCGACCGCGACTTCGGCCCCGCCACCGAAGCGGCCTTGCTCGCCTTCCAGAAAAGCCAGGGACTGTTGGCCGACGGTATCGCCGGGCCGCGCACGCTTGCCGCGTTGGGCCTGGCAGACGGCGGCGCCTTGCCCAGCGTCATCGTGGCTGTCACGGTGAACAAGGTTTGTGTCATGTTCCCCGTCACCCCGCGCCGCAATATCGAAACCAACTTGCCCTACGTCCTGAAAGGCTTGGCCGATGCCGACCTGCAAGATAAACCCATGGTGCTCATGGCGCTCGCCACCATCCGCGCCGAAACCGAAGGCTTCGTCCCCATCTCCGAAGGCCAGTCGCGCTACAACACCTCGCCCGGCGGCCAGCCCTTCGATCTCTACGACAAACGTGCCGACATCGGCAACGGCCAACCTGGCGACGGCGCGAAATACAAGGGACGCGGTTTCGTTCAACTCACCGGCAAAGCCAATTATCTGCAACATGGCAAAGCCATCGGCATGAGCAGCCAACTGGTGGAGCAGCCCGACCTTGCCAACAAGCCGGACATCGCGGCAGCACTACTCGCCAGCTTTCTCAAGACCAAGGAAAGGCAAATCAAGGAAGCGCTGGTCGCCGGGGATTTGCGCGATGCGCGGAGGCTGGTGAACGGGGGAAGAAACGGGGCGGATCGGTTTGAGGATTGTTGGAGGCGAGGGGGTGTCTTGCTGACAGGGTTGTGATGAAATTGGATAGTAGCGGGCGAATTGTCGAGGAAAATTCCTCAAATTAGGGAATAAAAATTTGTGGGGAAAGATGATGCCGGACCCATTGAATAGCTGATAATTTACGTTCAATTGACGAAACTGCCAACTCTCGCGAATCCCATTGCCCTCTGCGGTGAGCGTTGTTTGGGTTTATAATTCGGCTTTCTTAAAATCAAGTTACGCCGACCATGTTGAACATTAAACGCTACAGCAGCACCCAGCCCGATTTTCAGGCGCGGCTGGCCGATCTTCTCGCCTTCGAGGGCGCGCAGGACGAATCCATCGACAACGTGGTGGCGGGCATCCTGCATGATGTGAAAACACGGGGCGATGCCGCCGTGCTGGAATACACGCAGCGCTTCGACAAGCTGGAAGCGGCTTCCGCCACTGAACTGGAATTGTCGCAATCGCGCCTGCGGCAAGCCCTCGACGGCCTGCCTGCCGAGCAGCGCGAGGCGCTGCGGCAAGCCGCCGAGCGGGTGCGGGTCTATCACGAAAAGCAGCTGATGCAGTCGTGGAATTACACCGAGGCCGATGGCACCATGCTCGGCCAACAGGTGACGGCGCTCGACCGCGTCGGGCTGTATGTGCCGGGCGGCAAGGCGGCTTACCCTTCGTCGGTGCTGATGAACGCGATCCCCGCCAAGGTGGCCGGCGTGCAGGAACTGATCATGGTGGTGCCGACGCCGGGCGGCGTGGTCAACGAGCTGGTGCTGGCCGCCGCGGCGGTATGCGGGGTGGACCGCGTGTTCACCATCGGCGGGGCGCAGGCGGTCGGGGCGCTGGCCTACGGCACCGAAACCGTGCCGCAGGTGGACAAGATCGTCGGCCCCGGCAATGCCTACGTCGCCGCCGCCAAGCGCCGCGTCTTCGGCGTGGTCGGCATCGACATGGTGGCGGGGCCGTCGGAGATCCTGGTCATTTGCGACGGCAAGACCGACCCGGACTGGATCGCGATGGATCTGTTCTCCCAAGCCGAACACGACGAGCTCGCGCAATCCATCCTGCTCAGCCCGGATGCCGCCTTCATCGACGCGGTGGCGGCCAGCATCGATAAACTGCTGCCGCAGATGCCGCGCCAGGAAATCATCCGCACCGCGCTGGAATCGCGCGGCGCGCTGATCCAGGTGAAAGACCTGGACGAAGCGGCGGGGATCGCCAACTACATTTCGCCGGAGCACCTGGAATTGTCGGTGGAAGACCCGGTCGCGTTGACCAAAAGCATCAAGCACGCCGGCGCGATTTTCATGGGGCGTCAGACTTGCGAGGCGCTGGGCGACTACTGCGCCGGCCCCAACCACGTGCTGCCGACTTCGCGCACCGCGCGTTTTTCCTCGCCGCTGGGCGTTTACGATTTCCAGAAGCGCAGCAGCCTGATCATGGTGTCGAAGGCCGGCGCGCAGGTGCTCGGCAAGATTTCCATGGTGCTGGCCGAGGGCGAGGGTTTGCAGGCGCACGCCCGTTCCGCCGAATACCGTTCGCGCTGATCGAGGAACGCATCGTGAGCCGCTACTGGAGCGCCCTCGTCCACGGCTTGACGCCCTACGTGCCGGGCGAGCAGCCGAAGCTGCCCGACCTGGTCAAGCTCAACACCAACGAGAATCCTTACGGGCCGAGCCCGCGGGTGCTGGAGGCGCTACGCGGGGAGGTCGCCGATTCGCTGCGGCTCTATCCCGACCCCAACAGCGACCGGCTCAAGCAGGCCATCGCCGACTTCCACGGCGTGACGCCGGTCCAGGTGTTTGTCGGCAACGGTTCGGACGAAGTGCTGGGCCACACTTTCCTGGCGCTGTTGAAGCACGACGCGCCGGTGCTGTTCCCCGACGTCACCTACAGTTTCTACCCGGTGTATTGCAGCCTGTACGGCATCGGATACGAACCGCTGCCGCTGGGGGAATCGTTCGAAATTCGCATCGACGATTATTTCAGGCCGAACGGCGGAATCATTTTCCCCAACCCGAACGCCCCCACCGGCCGCGTGCTGCCGCTGTCCGAGATCGAGCGCCTGCTCCGCGCCAACACCGAATCGGTGGTGGTGATCGACGAGGCCTATATCGATTTCGGCGGCGAATCCGCGATCGGGCTGGTCGATCGTTACCCCAACCTGCTGGTCGTGCATACCCTGTCGAAATCCCGCTCGCTGGCGGGTTTGCGCGTGGGCTATGCCGTCGGCGACCCGCAATTGATCGAAGCGCTGATCCGGGTGAAGGACAGTTTCAACTCCTATCCGCTCGACCGTTTCGCCAATGCCGGCGCCGCGGCGGCGATGGAAGACCGCGCCTATTTCGAGGAGACCTGCCGCAAGGTGATCGCCAGCCGCACCCGGCTGGTGGCCGATCTGACGGCGCTGGGTTTCGACGTGCTGCCTTCCGCCGCCAATTTCG
>JAQTMN010000067.1 GCA_028714315.1 Sulfuricella sp.
CCCAACCCAACCTACATTACTTTGGCCCAACCTACACCGTCAGCGGATTCGGCTTGTCGGGGTCGATGCCATACTTGACGATGGCCTCGGCGGCCTTGGCGGCCGGGATCGCGCCTTCGTCGGCGAGTGCCTTGAGCGCGGCCAGCACCACGTGGTAGCGGTCCACTTCGAAGAAGCGGCGCAGGTTCTCGCGGCTGTCGCTGCGGCCGAAGCCGTCGGTGCCGAGCGCGACGTAATGGCGCGGCACGAAGTTGCGGATCTGGTCGGCGTAGGCCTTCATGTAGTCGGTCGAGGCGATCACCGGGCCGGAGCCGTCCTTCAGGCATTTCTCCACGTAGGGCACGCGCCGGGTGTGCTCGGGATGGAGCATGTTCCAGCGCTGCACGTCGAGACCCTCGCGGCGCAGTTCGTTGAAGCTGGTCACGCTCCAGATGTCGGCGGAAACGCCGAAATCGGCTTCCAGCAAGTCCGCCGCCGCGATCACTTCGCGCAGGATCACGCCGCTGCCCATCAGCTGCACCTTCATCTTCTTGCGCGGCGCGCCGCGCTTCAACAGGTACATGCCCTTGAGAATGCCTTCCTCCGCGCCCTTCGGCATCGGCGGGTGGGCGTAGTTCTCGTTCATGATGGTGATGTAGTAGTAGACGCTTTCCTGTTCCTTGTACATGCGGCGCAGGCCGTCCTGGACGATCACCGCCAGTTCGTAGGCGTAGGTCGGGTCGTAGGTCACGCAGTTGGGGATGGTCGAGGCCAGGAGGTGGCTGTGGCCGTCCTCGTGCTGCAGGCCTTCGCCGTTCAGCGTGGTGCGCCCGGCCGTGCCGCCCATCAGGAAGCCGCGGGCGCGCGCGTCGCCCGCCGCCCAGGCGAGGTCGCCGATGCGCTGGAAGCCGAACATCGAGTAGAAGGTGTAGAACGGGATCATGGCCTGGCCATGGTTGCTATAGCTGGTGCCCGCCGCCAGCCACGAGGCGAAGGCGCCGGCCTCGTTGATGCCTTCTTCGAGGATCTGGCCGCGCTTGTCTTCCTTGTAGTACATCACCTGGTCGGCGTCCTGCGGTTCATAGAGCTGGCCCACCGAGGAATAGATGCCGAGCTGGCGGAACATGCCTTCCATGCCGAAGGTGCGCGCCTCGTCCGGGATGATCGGCACCACCAGCTTGCCGATCGCCTTGTCCTTGAGCAGCGTGGACAAGATGCGGACGAAGGCCATGGTGGTGGAGATTTCGCGGTCGGCGGTGCCGGCGAGCTGGCTTTCGAAAGCCGAAAGATCGGGCACCGCGAGCGGCTCGGCGGCTTTGCGCCGCGCCGGCAGGTAGCCGCCGAGCGCGCGGCGACGTTCGCGCAGGTACTGCATTTCCGGGCTGTTTTCCGCCGGCTTGTAGAACGGCACCTCGGCCACCTTGTCGTCGGGAATCGGGATGTTGAAGCGGTCGCGGAAGGCCTTGAGCGCCGCATCGGACATTTTCTTGGCCTGGTGGGTGATGTTCTGGCCTTCGCCCGATTCGCCCATGCCGTAGCCCTTCACCGTCTTCGCCAGGATCACCGTCGGCTGGCCCTTGTGGCGCATCGCGGCGGAGTAGGCGGCATAGACCTTGAGCGGGTCGTGGCCGCCGCGGTTGAGGCGCCAGATGTCCTCGTCCGACATGTTGGCGACCATCTCCAGCAGCTCGGGATACTTGCCGAAGAAATGCTGGCGCACGTAGGCGCCGTCCTTGGATTTGTAGTTCTGGTAGTCGCCGTCCACGCATTCTTCCATGCGTTTACGCAGCAGGCCGTGCTTGTCCATCGCCAGCAGCGCGTCCCAGTGGCGGCCCCACACTACCTTGATCACGTTCCAGCCGGCGCCGCGGAAATCGGCTTCCAGCTCCTGGATGATCTTGCCGTTGCCGCGCACCGGGCCGTCGAGCCGCTGCAAGTTGCAGTTGATGACGAACACCAGGTTGTCGAGCTTTTCGCGCGAGGCGAGCGAAATCGCGCCCATCGATTCCGGCTCGTCGGTTTCGCCGTCGCCGAGGAAAGCCCACACCTTGCGGTTCTCGGTTTGCGCGATGCCGCGGTCTTCGAGGTATTTCATGAAGCGCGCCTGGTAGATCGCGGTGAGCGGCCCCAGCCCCATCGACACCGTGGGGAATTGCCAGAAATCGGGCATCAGCCAGGGGTGCGGATAGGAGGGGATGCCCTTGCCGTCCACCTCCTGGCGGAAGTTGAGCAGCTGCTCTTCCGAGACGCGGCCTTCGAGGAAGGCGCGGGCGTAGATGCCTGGCGCCGAGTGGCCCTGGATGTAGAGCAGGTCGCCGCCGTGCTCTTCGCTCGGGGCGCGGAAGAAATGATTGAAGCCGACGTCGTACAGCGTGGCGGCGGACTGGAAGCTGGCGATGTGGCCGCCCACGCCGGGGCTTTTCTTGTTCGCCTGCATCACCGTGGCGATGGCGTTCCAGCGGATGAAGGCGCGGATGCGGCGCTCCATGGCGAGGTCGCCGGGGATGCGGTCTTCCTGGTTGACCGGGATGGTGTTCAGGTAGGCGGTATTCGCGGAAAAAGGCAGGTGCACGCCCGAGCGGCGGGCCTTCTCGGTCATTTTTTCCAGCAGGTAGTGGGCGCGCTCCGCGCCCTCGCGTTCCAGCACCGCCTCGATGGCCTCGAGCCATTCCTGCGTTTCCTGTGGATCGATGTCTGGAATCTCCGACATTTTATTCTCCTGAATTTAAAGCGAAAAATATTTTCGCCGAGTGAGTCTTATAGCTTTTCTCGAGATAATTCGCGCTGCGGTTCCGGGCTATTATCTTTTACCCGGGCGGGAATGTGAATTAATTTTTTTATCGGCCGACCAACTCCGGCGATAATGGATGTAGGGCCGAATTCATTCGGCCTTAACGGTCAAGGCGAATCGCCGCCCAGAATCATGGAGCAACGATTCGCCATGACCGTTCCCTCACCCCTAGCCCTCTCCCGCAAGCGGGCGAGGGGGACGAAGTCTCGCTTCGCGAGTTTCGTGCTAATAGTCTGGAGCGAATAATGATAAAGATAGTGCAAACCCCATCCGCGGCCACCCAGGCCGCGTTGGCCAAGACCACCCACGTGTTGTTCGTCATGCCCAAGGCCAAGGACCTGGCGGCCGAGCTGCCCGGCAGCGACGCGCTGCGCGCCCGGCTGGCCCGCCGCCGCATGAAACCGGACGAGCTCGCCAAGGCACCCTTGATCGGCGACCTGGAGCAGGGCGCGCTGGCGGCCTGGGCGATGCTGGACCGGAAGCAGACACCGTTCGAGCGCCACACCCTGATGCGCAAGGCCATGCAGGCACTGCTGGACGAGCAACCCAAGGAGCTCGTGATCGCCGTGTTCGGCAGCGACGACGAGCGGCGCCTGGCGGCGGAATCAGCGGTTTACGCCGCCCTGGTCAACAGCGCGGCGCTGCCGCGGCGCAAGAAAAAGGACGACACCCGTCCGCTGCAAAAAATTGCCCTGTACGGCTACGAGGATGCCAGCGATTTCGCCGCTCTACGAGGCCAGGCCGAGGGCAACGCGCTGGCGCGGGAGCTGACCATGCTGCCCGCCAACGAGCTGACGCCGGGCCTGTATCGCGATCGCATCGCGGCACTGGCCGAGGAAAACGGCTGGAAACATGCCGAATACGACATGAAAAAACTGCGCAAGATCGGCGCGGGCGCTTTCGTCGCCGTGGCGCAGGGCAGCAGCGTGGACGATGCCGCCATCGTCCATCTGCGCTACCGTCACCCGAAAGCGAAGAAAAGCATCGCCCTGGTCGGCAAAGGCATCTGCTTCGACACCGGCGGCCACAACCTCAAGCCCGCCCGCTACATGCACGGCATGCACGAGGACATGAACGGCTCCGCGGTCAGCCTGGGCTTGCTGCTTGCCGCCACCCGCGCCGGCCTGCCGCTGGATATCGACTGCTGGCTCGCCCTGGCGCAGAACCACATCAGCCCCAAAGCCTACAAGCAGGGCGACGTCGTCACCGCGCTCAATGGCACCACCATCGAAATCGTCCATACCGACGCCGAAGGCCGCATGGTGCTGGCCGACACGCTGACCCTGGCGGCACGCGACAAGCCCGACCTGATCGTCGATTTCGCCACCCTCACCGGCAGCATGGCGACCGCGCTGGGCGCGCGCTACAGCGGCATCTTCGCCAACCGCGACGAACTTGCCGAGCAGGCCGTGGCGGCGGGGAAAAGTTCGGGCGAAAGGGTGTGCGCGTTCCCGCTCGATGCCGATTACGAAGAAGGGCTGGAAAGCCAGATCGCCGACATCAAGCAGTGCACCATGGAAGGCGAAGCCGACCACATCCTGGCGGCGCGCTTCCTGATGCGCTTCATCGGGGACGCGCCTTGGCTGCACGTCGATCTTTCCGCCAGCAACTGCAAGGGCGGCCTGGGCGCGGTGGCGTCGGACGTGAACGGATTCGGCGTGGGCTGGGGGATGGCGTTGTTGCGCGGAATGTGAATCGGCTGGTGGGTCCGGGATCCAGCGATCTGTGGGTCAGGCTTTCTCGCCCGTGCGAGCAGCTCTGCTGCCGCTCGCGGCGGGGACACTCCTTGCGGGTGCAGCCTGGCTGTACGGCTGCGCCCTAAAGGGCACAAGGGCCGTACCCACAGGGATATTTTAACCCGGATAATCCATTAGAACGCGAGATGATGGCGAGACGGGCGAGGGGGACGAGGTCTCGCTTCGCGAGCTTCACGTTAACCCTGCTTTTTGTCCCAGACAAAACGGTTGAAGCGCTGCCAGCGGTTTTGCTTGTCCGCCAGTTTGTTGGCCGGCTTCTGCGCCTGTTTGCGGCGCAGCGCTTCCTGTTTCCGGGCGAGGAGTTCGTTCAATAGGTCGTTGGTTTTCACTTGGGCAGCGGCAAAAAGGGCGTTTGTTTCTTATGTTAAACTTAGCAGACCGTTTTTAGAGAAGAAATAACATGTCCGGCAACACCCTCGGCAAACTTTTCTGCGTGACTTCCTTCGGCGAAAGCCACGGCCCGGCGATCGGCTGCGTGGTGGACGGCTGCCCTCCGGGCATGGCGCTCTGCGCGGCGGACATCCAGCTGGAGCTCGACCGGCGCAAGCCCGGCACTTCGCGCCACGTCACCCAGCGGCGCGAGTCCGACACGGTGGAAATCCTGTCCGGCGTGTTCGAGGGCAAGACCACCGGCACGCCCATCGCGCTGTTGATCCGCAACGAGGACCAGCGCAGCAAGGACTACGGCAACATCGCCGAAACCTTCCGTCCCGGCCATGCCGACTACACCTACTGGCACAAGTACGGCATCCGCGACCATCGCGGCGGCGGGCGCTCCAGCGCGCGCGAGACGGCGGTGCGGGTGGCGGCGGGCGCGGTGGCGAAGAAATGGCTGAGCGAGCGCTATGGCGTGACGATCCGCGGCTATCTGTCCCAGCTCGGCCCGATCGAGGTGCCGTTCAAGTCCTGGGATGACGTGGGCGGGAACGCCTTTTTCATCGCCGACGCGAGCTACGTGCCGCAACTGGAAGAATACATGGACGCCCTGCGCAAGGAGGGCGACTCGGTCGGCGCAAAAATCACCGTGGTGGCCGAAGGCGTGCCGGTGGGCTGGGGCGAACCGGTATACGACCGGCTCGACGCCGAGATCGCCTACGCCATGATGAATATCAATGCGGTCAAGGGCGTGGAGATCGGCGCCGGCTTCGCCTCCGTGGCGCAAAAGGGCAGCCAGCACGGCGACGAGCTGACGCCGGAAGGCTTTCTTTCCAACCACGCCGGCGGCATCCTCGGCGGCATTTCCACCGGCCAGGACATCGTGGCGAACCTTGCCATCAAGCCTACCTCCAGCATTCGCATCCCGCGCCATTCCATCGACAAGGCCGGCAACCCGGTGATGGTCTCGACCGAAGGCCGCCACGACCCCTGTGTCGGCATCCGCGCCACGCCCATCGCCGAGGCGATGCTGGCGATCGTGCTGATGGACCATGCCTTGCGCCACCGGGCGCAGAATGCCGACGTGGATTGCGGTACGCCGCAAATTCCGGGGCGCATCGGCAGTTAAACCGGGAAGCGCCGAATAAACGTCATTCGGAGATGAGCAAAACACGCAACGTTTTGATTTTCCCCGTGTTCCCCCGTGAGCCTCGTGGTTAATTGCCTATATTTAAGATCAATTTAGGGAAATGACATGACAAGGCGGATGCGTATTGCGGGTGTTGCCCGCTTTGGCTGGGTGCCGGCGCTTTTCGTCTTGGGACTTTCGCTGGCCGTGCCGGGGCTCGTGGCTTGCGCGGCGGATTTTTCGCCCCCGCCGGTGATGCTGGCGAACGTCTATCGCAGCGACATACCCTTGGCCGGCTACCTGGTCAGTGAAAAGTTCGACGGCGTGCGCGGCTACTGGGACGGTGAAAAGCTGCTGACGCGCGGCGGGGAACGAATCGAGGCGCCGGGCTGGTTTACCGCTGGGTGGCCGAATTTTCCGATGGACGGCGAGTTGTGGGTGGGGCGCGGGCGGTTTGCGGAAGCCGTATCCATCGTGCGCCAAAAAGTGCCGGACGATGCCGCATGGCATAGGCTCAACTTCATGGTGTTCGATCTGCCGGCGCATCCCGGCGCCTTCTCCGAACGCTACGCAGCGCTGAAACCCTTGCTTGCCGGGCTGGCCTTGCCTTGGGTGCGCCCGGTCGAGCAGTTCAAGGCCGCCAGCCCGGCCGAATTGCGCGCCGCGTTCGACCGCGTCGTCGGGAATGGTGGCGAAGGGCTGATGCTCCATCGCGCGGCATCCTTTTACCAGGCCGGACGCAGCGACGACTTGTTCAAGCTGAAGCCGTATCTGGATGCCGAAGCGAAGGTGATCGCGCATCTGCCCGGCAAGGGCAGGCACCGCGGCGTGCTCGGGGCCTTGCTGGTGGAAACGGCGGCGGGGCTGCGCTTTCGCATCGGAACGGGATTTTCCGACGCCCAGCGGCGAAATCCGCCGGCGCCGGGAAGCTGGGTGACTTATCGCTATATCGGCCTGAACGAAGCCAGCGGCATTCCCCGCTTCGCCAGCTTCTTGCGGGTGCGGGAGGATATGCCCGGCGGGCGGTAGCGCGCGAAGCGAGCGGCGATTCGCCATGACCGTCAGGTCGGTCCAACCATGAGGCTCCTCCCAAGCAGCCGTTAACCACGGGGCTCACGGGGACAATCAATTTGCTGCGTATTTTGCTCATATCAACCCACTTGAGTGACGAAGGTTAAAATCAAAACCCCAAGCCGTTTCCCGTGTGCCCCGTGTTCCCCGTGGTTCAAATAAGGTTTGCAGGATTATCTGGGTTAAAATCCCGTCGATGCACAATCTCCCTTACTGGCGCCTTTCCGGCTTTTATTTCTTCTACTTTGCCTTTGTCGGCGCGATGGCCCCGTTCTGGGGGCTGTATCTGAAATCGCTGGAATTCAACGCGTTCCAGATCGGCGTCCTGATGTCGCTGCTGCAGGTGATGCGCATCTTCGCGCCCAACCTCTGGGGCATGGTGGCCGACCGCAGCGGCAGGCGGGTCGCCATTGTCCAGTTAGCCGTCGCCTTGAGTCTGGCGAGCTTCATCCCGGTGTTCTTCGGCAATAGCTTCGCCTGGATGTTCGTGGCGATGTCGCTGATGAGCTTTTTCTGGAGCGCGTCGCTGCCGCTGGTGGAGGCCACCACCCTGAGCCATCTCGGCGAAAAAACGGCCAAGTACGGCCGCATCCGGCTGTGGGGTTCGGTCGGTTTCATCGCGGCGGTGATCGGCCTGGGCTACCTGTTCGATTTCGTTCCCATCCGCTGGCTGCTGTGGGCGGTGCTGGCGGTGCTCACCGCGCTCTTGCTGTTCTCGCGCCATATCCCGGAAGCCGTGATCGTGCCGCACCACACCGACCATCTGCCGATCTGGCACATCATCCGGCGCCCGGAAGTGCTGGTGTTCATCTTCGCCGGCTTCCTGATGGCGGCGGCGCACGGCCCGTATTACACGTTCTATTCGATTTACCTGGTCGATCACGGCTATGCCAAGAGCAGCGTCGGCCTGCTCTGGTCGCTCGGCGTGGTGTGCGAGATCGGCGTGTTCCTATGGATGCCGCGGCTGCTGCGCCGGTTCTCGCTGCGCCAGGTGCTGCTGGCGAGCTTCGCCTGCGCCGTGCTGCGCTTTTTGATGATCGGCTGGGGCGTGGGTTCGGCGACGGTGCTGGTGGTTGCGCAATTGCTGCACGCGGCGACGTTCGGCGCCTATCATTCGGCCGCGGTGCAGATTGTGCACCGCCTGTTCAAAGGCCGGCACCAGTCCCAGGGGCAGGCGCTTTACAACAGCTTCTCGTTCGGCGCCGGCGGCACGCTGGGCGGGCTTTACAGCGGCATGGCCTGGGACGGGCTGGGCGCGGCGGCGACCTTCTCCATCGCCGCGGGGTGCGCCCTGCTGGCGCTCTTGCTGGTGGCGTGGAAAGGCAGCGCGATCAGCGCTGCAAGGGAAGCGTGACGCGGAAGCGGGAGCCCTGGCCGGGCGTGCTTTGCGCTTCGATGCGGCCGCGGTGCTTCTGGATCAGGGCGTAGGCGACGGACAGCCCGAGCCCGGCGCCCTTGCCCACCGGCCGGGTGGTGTAGAAGGGCTCGAAGATGCGGGGCAGGCAGTCGGCGGCGATGCCTTCGCCGCTGTCGGCGATTTCCGCCCAGGCTTCGTCGTTGCCGTTGCCGGTGCGGACGGTGATGGTTCCTTCCTGTTTGATCGCCTGCACGGCGTTGAGCAGGATGTTCATGAATACCTGGTTGAGCTGCTGCGGCAGGCATTCCACTTCGGGCACGCTGCCGTATTCCCTGGCTATTTCGATCTTGCGCTCGACTCCGCTCAAGGCGACGCTGAGGGTCTTGTCCAGGCACTGGTGCAGATCGACGCGCTGCCATTCGTCGGACTGATCGAGGCGGGAGAATTCCTTCAGATCCTGCACGATGCTCTTCACCCGGCTGACGCCGTCGCGCGACTCGGTGATGAGGGCCTGCATGTCTTCCTTGAGGAAGTCGATATCGGCCTTCTTTTTCCATGCGCCGATGATCGCCAATGCCTTGTCGTTGCCCGCCAGCGCGGTTTCCGCTTCGTCGTAGATCGCCAGGGAAGCAAACACGTTCTGGAGATATTTTTCCAGCGAGCCGAGATTGGACTGGACGAAGCCGATGGGGTTGTTGATCTCGTGGGCGATGCCTGCGGCCAGTTGGCCGACTGCCGCCATTTTTTCCGCCTGCAGCAGTTGCGCCTGGGCATCCTGGAGCTTGCCGATCAGCACCGACTGTGCCTGCTTTTCGACGTCCAGCTCGGAATTGCGCTGGCGCAATGCACCCATCAATTCTTCCCGTTCCAGCAGATGGGCGATTTCGGTGGCGAACATTTCCAGGATCAGCACGTCGTGGTCGTTGAATCCGTCCGCTGTATCCTTGCATGCGAGGGAAATCACCGCGCGGATGATGCCGGAACCCAGCGGCAGGGGTACTTCCAGGATGTTGTGGCGGGGCTGCGCGCCGGCCAGTGCTGTGACCGCTCCCGCGGTATTTTGGGGCAGGGCCGCGCAATGGTTTTCCGCCAGTTGGTGGAATTCCACCGTCAGGTGCTTGTCCAGCGGCAGCTGCTGCAGCGCTTGCCCGATTTCGGCGGGGAGGTTGAGCGAGACCATGCGCTCCGCTTCGCGCGCATCGTTCAGCACCATCAGGATGCCGTAACGGGCCTGCGACAGTTCCATCGCGGTGGCGAGCGCGTGGCGGAAAAGCTGATCCCGCTCTCCCTGGTGCAGCATCTTGACGCTTTGCTCCACCACCTCGCGGATCGAATCGTGGTAGAGGGAGATGCGCACCACCGCTTCGGCCAGCGCATCCATCTGACTGTTCTGCTTGTCCACTTTCGCTTGCGACATCTCCAGTTCCTGCTTGAGATAGCGCATGCCGTTGGACAATACGGCGATCCTGGCATTAAGCGCGGCGATTTCGTCTTGCGGGTTCTGGTCCATGCTTGACCTCTTTCCCTCTCCCCTAACCCTCTGATGGAACTACTAGCCATTCGACTAGGCTGGCAAAGTACGCCAGCCAAGTCGCCGGTTATCCCGCAAGCGAGCGAGGGGGACGAGGGACTCGCTTCGCGAGTTTTACGTTTAAAGTGTGGTCCATGATAGTTGCAGGTGCAGGCCTGTCAAGCGTGTACTCAGGTACGGCGTATCGTTTATCCGGCCAGGCTCCGCCACGAAGCGCCTACCCGCCCCTTATCCTTCCGGTAACTATCCGATTCGCCACGAAATATGCCATAATTTCCGTTTTTCAGCGTTTTTCCGCAATGAGTGCACAAACCCTTTACGACAAATTATGGCTGTCCCACGTGGTGCACGAGGAAGCCGACGGCACCGCGCTTCTCTACATCGACCGTCACCTGCTGCATGAAGTGACCAGCCCGCAGGCTTTCGAAGGCTTGCGTCTGGCCGGGCGCAAGCCCTGGCGCCTGTCCGCCAATCTGGCGGTGGCCGATCACAATGTGCCGACCACCGGCCGCGCCGCCGGTATTGCCGATCCGATTTCCCGTCTGCAGGTGGAAACCCTGGACCAGAACTGCGCCGAGTTCGGCGTCACCGAGTTCAAAATGGGCGACGTGCGCCAGGGCATCGTCCACGTCATCGGCCCGGAGCAGGGCGCGACCCTGCCGGGGATGACGGTGGTGTGCGGCGATTCGCATACCAGCACGCACGGCGCGTTCGGCGCGCTGGCCCACGGCATCGGCACTTCCGAAGTCGAACACGTGCTGGCGACGCAGTGCCTGCTGCAGAAGAAATCCAGGGCCATGCTGGTCAAGGTCGAAGGCGTTCTGGGCAAGGGCGTGACCGCGAAAGACATCGCCCTGGCGGTGATCGGCCGGATCGGCACGGCCGGCGGCACCGGCTACGCCATCGAATTCGGCGGTTCCGCGATCCGCGCGCTGTCCATGGAAGGCCGCATGACCCTGTGCAACATGGCGATCGAGGCGGGCGCCCGCGCCGGCATGGTGGCGGTGGACGACGTCACCATCGACTACGTCAAGGGCCGTCCATTCGCCCCCGCCGGCGAGCAGTGGGACAAGGCCGTGGCCAACTGGCGCACGCTGCACAGCGATGCCGGCGCGCGCTTCGATGCGGTGGTCGAGCTCGATGCCTCGTCGCTGCGGCCGACCGTGACCTGGGGCACTTCGCCGGAAATGGTCACCACCATCGACAGTCTCGTGCCCGATCCTAAAAAAGAAACCGATCCGGTCAAGCGCGACGGCATGGAACGGGCGCTGGCCTACATGGGCCTTGCGCCCAACATGCCGATCACGGACATCAAGCTGGACAAGGTGTTCATCGGCTCCTGCACCAATTCGCGCATTGAGGATTTGCGCGCGGCGGCGGTGGTCGCGCGCGGTCGCCACGTGGCGCCGAACGTGAAGCAGGCGCTGGTGGTGCCGGGCTCCGGGCTGGTCAAGAACCAGGCGGAAGCCGAGGGGCTGGACCGGATTTTCATCGCCGCCGGCTTCGAGTGGCGCGATCCGGGCTGCTCCATGTGCCTGGCGATGAACGCGGACCGGCTCGAGCCGGGCGAGCGTTGCGCCTCGACCAGCAACCGCAATTTCGAGGGACGCCAGGGCCCCGGCGGCCGGACCCATCTGGTGAGCCCGGCCATGGCGGCCGCGGCGGCGATCGCCGGGCATTTCGTCGATGTTCGTGAAATTCTGTAAAGGGTAAAAGCATGAATCCAAAAAAATTGATTGCATTGGTTGTGGTGAAGGTTGTCGTGCTGGGCGCCATCGTCGGCGGCGTGGTCCTGAATATGGGCGGCTGCAATACCGTCAGGGGCGTTGGACAGGATATAGAGAAGGGCGGCGAGGCCATCCAGAAGGCAGTCAAATAGTGGATAAATTCACCCGCCTCGACGGCCTGGTGGCGCCGATGGACCGCGCCAACGTGGATACCGACGCGATCATCCCCAAGCAGTTCCTGAAATCCATCAAGCGCAGCGGCTTCGGCCCCAACCTGTTCGACGAGTGGCGCTACCTCGACCACGGCGAACCGGGCATGGACAACAGCAAGCGCCCGCTCAACCCGAATTTCGCGCTCAACCAGCCGCGCTATCGGGGCGCGCAGATTCTGCTGGCGCGCGAGAATTTCGGCTGCGGTTCGAGCCGCGAGCACGCGCCGTGGGCGCTGGAGGATTACGGCTTTCGCGCGATCATCGCGCCGAGTTTCGCCGACATCTTCTTCAACAACTGCTTCAAGAACGGCCTGCTGCCGATCGTGCTGCCCGCCGACAAGGTGGACGCGCTGTTCCGCGAAGCGGCGGCGCAGGAAGGCTACCGGCTGACGGTGGACCTGGAAACGCAGACGGTTTCCACGCCGTCGGGCCAGATCTTCGGCTTCGAAGTGGACAGCTTCCGCAAGTTCTGCCTGCTGAATGGCCTGGATGACATCGGACTGACGCTGCAAAACGCGGACAAGATCAAGGCTTACGAGGATCGGCGCCGCCAGTCGGAGCCGTGGCTGTTCTGAACGGGCGATATGCGACTTTCCCCTGCCGAGGCTTCCATCATCCGCCAGGCCGTCGCCGAATCCTTCGGCAGCGGCGCGCGTGTGCGCCTGTTCGGCTCCCGTGTCGATGACGCGGGGCGGGGTGGGGATGTGGATTTGTATGTCGAGCCCGGCGACCGCGACGATCTGTATCTGCGACGCATCCGCTGCCTGGCGAGGCTGGCGGCGCGGCTGCCCTATCCGGTCGATCTGGTGCTGGCGGACGAAGAAGGACTGCGCCCGATCGACCGCGTGGCTGTCGCCACAGGGGTGGAACTGTGACCCTGGCCGTCCGCGCTGACCTGATCGCCGCGCTACGCCGCAAGCTGGATCAGCTCGACAACATGGGCGGGCACCTGGATTACACCCGGCGCAAGGTGTCGAAACGTTTCCCCTTGCCGTCGCTGGCCGAACTGGACCCGGATTGCCTGGAAGTTCTTGCCGCGTTCAAGGGCCGCTTCGCCGAACTCCAGGATCACCTCGCATCCGCCATGCGCCTGGTGGCGCGCATCGAGGAGGTGAATGCCGACGCATTTACCTATGTGGTCAACTACATGGAGAAAATCGGCGTGGTTCCGTCCGCCGAGGCATGGAACGAGGCGCGGGCGGTGCGCAATGACGCGGCCCACGAGTACACGGACGATCCCGCCGGGCAGGCGGCGTTTTTCAATCAGGTGTACGAAAAAACGCCGTTCCTGTTCGAGACCCTGGCGGCATTGCGGGATTTTTGCCGGCGGACTTATCCGGAAGGAAAATGAGAAGGGGCGCGGGGTTTGTGCGCTGTGTTTGTTTAATTTGAGTTATTCAGTTATTAGTTGTCAGCTATTAGTAAAACCGGCAACTGAAAACTGATTACTGATTACTGATTACTGAGAACTAAATCATGAAAATCGCAGTATTACCCGGTGACGGCATCGGCCCGGAAATCGTTGCCCAGGCGGTGAAGGTGCTGGAAGCGCTGGCAAGCGACGGCTTGAAAATCGAGATGGAACAGGCGCCGATTGGTGGCGCGGGCTACGACGCGGCGGGCGATCCGCTGCCGTCGGCCACGCTGAAGCTGGCGCAGGATGCCGATGCGGTGCTGCTCGGCGCGGTCGGCGGCTGGAACTACGACACCCTGCCGCGCCCGATGCGCCCGGAGCAAGGACTGCTGCGCATCCGCAAGGAGCTCAGCCTGTTCGCCAACCTGCGCCCGGCGCTGCTTTACCCGGAACTGGCGGACGCCTCGACCTTGAAGCCGGAAGTGGTTTCCGGCCTCGACATCATGATCGTGCGCGAGCTCACCGGCGACATCTACTTCGGCCAGCCGCGCGGCATCCACGTCAACGCCCAGGGCGAGCGCGAAGGCTACAACACCATGCGCTACTCGGAATCGGAAATCCGCCGCATCGGTCATGTCGCGTTCGGCATCGCCGCCAAGCGCAACCGCAAGGTGTGCTCGGTGGACAAGGCCAACGTGCTGGAAACCACGGAGCTGTGGCGCCAGGTCATGATCGAGGTGGCCAAGGAATATCCGCAGGTCGAGCTGTCCCACATGTACGTGGACAACGCCGCCATGCAGCTGGTGCGCGCGCCCAAGCAGTTCGACGTGATCGTCACCGGCAACATCTTCGGCGACATCCTGTCGGACGAGGCGTCGATGCTCACCGGTTCGATCGGCATGCTGCCGTCGGCCTCGCTCGACGCCAACAACAAGGGCATGTACGAGCCGAGCCACGGCTCCGCGCCGGACATCGCCGGCCAGGACATCGCCAACCCGCTCGCTACCATCCTGTCGGCGGCGATGATGCTGCGCCATACCTTCAACCTGGAAGACGCGGCGCTGCGCGTCGAGGGCGCGGTGAAGAAGGTGCTGGCGCAAGGCCTGCGCACCGCCGACATCTACGTGGCGGGCACGCAGAAGGTGTCGTGCAGCGGGATGGGTGACGCGGTGGTTTCGGGCTTGTAGCCGGTAGCTTGTAGCTTGTAGCTACACAACATGCGTGCAAAGCGTGGCTACCAGCTACTGGCTACAAGCTCATATTCAAAAGGAGAAAGACAAGTGTTACGTATAGGTTTGGTTGGCTGGCGCGGCATGGTGGGTTCGGTGCTGATGCAGCGGATGCGCGAGGAAGGCGATTTCAACGTGATCGACCCGGTGTTCTTCACCACCTCCAACGTGGGCGGCAAGGGGCCGGACATCGGCAGGGACGTCTCCGCGCTGAAAGACGCGAAAAATATCGACGAGCTGAAGGCGATGGACGCCATCGTCTCCTGCCAGGGCGGCGACTACACCAAGGAAGTGTACGGCGACTTGCGCGCCGCCGGCTGGAACGGCTACTGGATCGACGCCGCTTCCACGCTGCGCATGAAGGACGACGCCATCATCATCCTCGATCCGGTCAACAGGAACGTGATCAAGGACGGCCTGGCCAAGGGCGTGAAGACTTATGTCGGCGGCAACTGCACGGTTTCCCTGATGCTGATGGCGATCGGCGGCCTGTTCGATGCCGGCCTGATCGAAT
>JAQTMN010000068.1 GCA_028714315.1 Sulfuricella sp.
CTTCGCGGTCATGCAGTCGGTGGGAATGTGTTTGCGGAATTCGTACAGCATTGCTTCGGTCTGGATGAACAAACGTTGCATTTGGACACCTCCATCTGACTTATCCGGATATTTATGAGGGATTTTTCAGCATATTTTTTAAATATAGCCGCCCATGAAGCGAATTCAAGGAAATTTTTCGGATGCTGCGCGCGTTTAGACTTTGGCGCAGGAAACGCATACTGCAACGCCACGCGCTGCCGGAAGGCGCCTGGCATGCCGCCGTCGCCGAGCTGCCGCTGCTGCGCGGGCTTTCGGCGGAGGAGCTGGCGCGGCTGCGCGAACTGGCGGCGCTGTTCCTGCATGAAAAGCAAGTGGTCGCCGCGAACGGCTATGCGTTGAGCGAAGCGCTGCGCCTGAAAATCGCCGCGCAGGCATGCTTGCCGATCCTCAATCTCGGTCTGGAGTGCTACGCGGGCTGGGTCGCGGTGATCGTCTATCCCGACGAGTTCGTGCCGGAGCACGAATACATCGACGACGCCGGCGTGGTGCATCTCACGCGCGATCCGATGATCGGCGAATCCTGGCAGCGCGGGCCGGTCATCCTGTCCGGCGCCGACGTCGAGCAGTCGGGCGAGCGCGACGGCGTCAACGTCGTGATCCACGAGCTCGCCCACAAGCTGGACATGCTGAACGGTGCGCCGGACGGCTACCCGCCGCTGCACGCGGGCATGGACCGCGCCGCCTGGACGCGGGATTTCACCGCCGCCTACGAGGATTTTTGCGCCAGGGCCGATTCCGGCGTGGAGATGCCGATCGACCCCTATGCGGCGGAAAGCCCGGCGGAATTTTTCGCCGTGATGAGCGAGGCATTCTTTGAAATTCCGCATATATTACAACGCGAATATCCCGCAATTTACCATCAGCTCGGCGCGTTTTACCGCCAGGATACTGCTGCCCGGCAAGTGCTATTTGAATCTTGGCGAGAATTGGGTTAGAATTCGATTTCTTTAGGCGCGTAGCTCAGCTGGTTAGAGCATCACCTTGACATGGTGGGGGTCGTTGGTTCGAGTCCAATCGCGCCTACCAACTTTATAAAAGTGCGGCTTCTTGCCGCACTTTTGTTTTGGTAGGATTCAAATGCCCGTAGTTCGCTTGCCCGATGGTTCCGAACGTAAGTTCGATCAGCCGGTGACGGTAGCCGAAGTGGCCGCCGGCATTGGCGCGGGTCTCGCCCGCGCGGCGCTGGCCGGCAAGGTTGACGGCAAGCTGGTGGATACCTCCCACCTGATTGAGGCCGACGCCGATCTGGCCATCATCACCGACCGCGATGCCGAAGGGCTGGAGGTGATCCGCCATTCCGCCGCGCACCTATTGGCTCAGGCCGTCAAATCCTTGTTTCCCGAAGCTCAGGTGACCATCGGCCCGGTGATCGAGGATGGCTTCTATTACGACTTCTCCTACAAGCGGCCGTTCACGCCGGAAGACTTCCTTGCCTTCGAGAAGAAGATGGCGGAGCTGGTCAAGGCCGACCTGAAAATCGAGCGCAAGGTGTTGCCGCGTTCCGATGCGATCGCGTTTTTCAAGAATCTGGGCGAGCACTACAAGGCGCAGATCATCGAATCCATTCCCAGCGACGAGGACGTGTCGCTGTATGTGCAGGGCGATTTCACCGACTTGTGCCGCGGCCCGCACGTGCCGTCCACGGCCAAGCTCAAGGTGTTCAAGCTGATGAAGGTGGCCGGCGCCTACTGGCGCGGCGACTCGAAGAACGAAATGCTGACGCGGGTGTACGGCACCGCCTGGGCCAAGAAGGAAGACCAGGAAGCCTATCTGCACCGCCTGGAAGAGGCGGAAAAGCGCGACCACCGCAAGATCGGCAAGCTGCTGGACCTGTTCCACACCCAGGAAGAGGCGCCGGGCATGGTGTTCTGGCACCCCAATGGCTGGACGCTGTACCAGGCGGTCGAGCAATACATGCGCCGCGTGTTCCGCGACAACGGCTACCAGGAAATCCGCACGCCGCAGGTGGTGGATCGCTCCTTGTGGGAAAAATCGGGCCATTGGGACAAGTTCCAGGCCATGATGTTCACCACTCATTCGGAAAATCGCGACTACGCGGTCAAGCCAATGAATTGCCCGTGCCACATCCAGGTGTTCAACCAGGGCTTGAAGAGCTACCGCGACCTGCCCCTGCGCCTGGCCGAATTCGGCTCCTGCCACCGCAACGAGCCGTCCGGCACGCTTTCCGGCATCATGCGGGTGCGCAATTTCACCCAGGACGACGCCCATATCTTCTGCACCGAAGCGCAGATCCAGGACGAGGTGGCGACGTTCATCGAACTCCTGCAAAAGGTCTATGCTGAATTCGGCTTCACCGACATCGTGGTCAAGCTGTCCACTCGGCCGGAGCAGCGGGTCGGCTCGGATGAAGTGTGGGACAAGGCTGAGGCCGCGCTGGAAATTGCGCTGAAGCGCAAGGGCCTGGAATTCGAGTTGCAGCCGGGCGAAGGCGCGTTCTACGGGCCGAAGATCGAATTTTCGTTGCGCGACTGCCTCAACCGCGTCTGGCAGTGCGGCACCATCCAGGTCGATTTCTCCATGCCCGGCCGGCTGGACGCCACCTATATCGCGGAGGACAGTTCCCGGCAGACGCCGGTGATGCTGCATCGCGCCATCCTCGGTTCGCTGGAGCGCTTCATCGGCATCCTGATCGAGCACCACGCCGGCGCCTTCCCGATGTGGCTGGCGCCGCAGCAGATGGTGGTGATGAACATCACCGATGCCCAGGCGGATTATGCGCGCGCGGTGGTGGCCGAACTCAGGAAGAACGGGCTGCGCGCCGAAGCGGACTTGAGAAATGAGAAAATAACCTATAAAATTCGGGAACATAGTTTACAGAGGCTGCCCTACCTGCTGATCGTGGGGGATAAAGAGGTGGCTTCCGGACAAGTTGCCGTGCGTACCCGCAAGGGCGAAGATCTAGGCCAGATGCCGCTCGCAGCATTGATCGAGCGCTTCAACGCCGAGGTCGCCGATAGGGTCGTCGCGGCTTAATTTTTTTGATTTGGAGGTTTTGCTATCGCTCAGGATAAGGAGTCACGGATCAACGGCGAAATAACCGCGCCGGAAATCCGTTTGGTCGGTTTGGAAGGCGAGCCGCTGGGAATCGTGAATTTGGCGACCGCCATGCGCATGGCGGAAGAGGCCGAAGTGGATCTGGTCGAGATCGCCCCGCAGGCCCAGCCGCCGGTGTGCCGCTTGATGGATTACGGCAAGTTCAAGTACCGTGAAAGCAAGAAGCAGCACGAAGCCAAACTGAAGCAGAAGCAGATCCAGGTCAAGGAAGTGAAGTTTCGTCCGGGCACGGACGAGGGCGACTATCTGATCAAGCTGCGCAACCTGATCCGTTTCCTGGAAGAAGGCGACAAGTGCAAAATCACGTTGCGCTTCCGTGGCCGGGAAATGGCGCACCAGGAGATCGGCTTGCGGCTGCTCAAGCGCGTCGAGGCCGATCTTCTTGAACACGGCACGGTCGAGCAGTTCCCGAAAATGGAAGGCCGCCAGATGGTGATGGTGCTTTCGCCGAAGAAGAAGTAGTCAGTAATCAGTAATCAGTAATCAGTGCGGTTTTTTTCTGAAAACTGAAAACTGAAAACTGGAAGCTGAACATAAGTGATATCGAGGCTATCAAGTTTTCCCACCGGGAAACGCCCGACGTCATGTTAAAACCAAAGGAGTAGTTATGCCTAAGATGAAAACCAAGAGCGGCGCCAAAAAGCGTTTCAAGTCTCTGGGCGGTGGCGGCATCAAGCGCAGCCATTCCCACCTGCGTCACATCCTGACCAAGAAGACCACCAAGCGCAAGCGTCAGCTGCGCGGTACCGAAATGGTTTGCGCGAGCGACATGAAGTCGGTTCGTGCCATGATGCCTTACGCCTAAAGGAGACTGAAAAATGCCAAGAGTTAAACGTGGTGTAACGGCGCGCGCGCGCCACAAGAAGGTTCTCGAGCAGGCCAAGGGTTTCCGCGGTCGCCGCAAGAACGTATACCGCATCGCCAAACAGGCGGTGATGAAAGCCGGCCAGTATGCCTATCGCGACCGCCGCCAGAAAAAGCGCCAGTTCCGCGCCCTGTGGATCGTCCGCATCAACGCAGCTGCCCGTGAACTGGGCCTGACCTACAGCGTGTTCATGAACGGCATGAAGAAAGCCGCGATTGAAGTGGACCGCAAGGTGCTCGCCGATCTGGCTGTATTCGACAAGCCCGCTTTTGCCCACATCGTGGAGCAGGTAAAAGCCCGCCTCGCAGCCTAAGCAGCGTTAAAGAAAAAGGAGGCTGAAAAGCCTCCTTTTTTTATTTGAAGTGGTTTCGCGAGAAATACATGCAGAATCCTGACGACATCCTGGCAGAAGCGCAGGCCGCCTTTGCCGCCATCGACAATCCCGCCGAACTGGAGCAGGCCAAGGCACGCTATCTGGGCAAGAGCGGCCTGCTCACCGAGCAGCTCAAGCAGCTCGGTAAAATGCCGCCGGAGCAGCGCCGCGAGGCCGGCGCCCGCATCAACCAGGTCAAGGATGGCATCGAGCAGGCGCTGAAGGAACGGCGCGAAGCCATCCAGGAGCGCCAATTGCAGCAGCAGCTGGCGCAGGAATCGCTGGACGTGACCCTGCCCGGTCGCGGCACGGGGACGGGCGGCTTGCATCCGGTGACCCTGACCTTGCAGCGCATCGAGCAGCTGTTCCGTTCCATCGGTTTCGAAGTGGCCGAAGGCCCGGAAATCGAGACCGATTTTTACAATTTCACCGCGCTGAACATCCCCGAGGATCACCCGGCACGCGCCATGCACGATACGTTTTACGTGGATGACGAGCACGTGCTGCGCACGCATACCTCGCCGGTGCAGGTGCGTTTCATGCAGAACAAACAGCCGCCGCTGCGCATCATCGCGCCGGGGCGCGTCTACCGCGTCGATTCCGACGCCACGCATTCGCCCATGTTCCACCAGGTCGAGGGGTTGTGGGTGGACGAGCAGGTGAGTTTCGCCAATCTCAAGGGCGTGGTGCAGGATTTCCTGCAACGATTCTTCGAGCGCGACGACTTGCAGGTGCGTTTCCGCCCGTCGTTTTTTCCCTTTACCGAACCGTCCGCCGAGATGGACATGAGCTGGGGCGAGAAGTGGCTGGAAATCGGCGGCTGCGGCATGGTGCATCCCAATGTGCTGAAACATGTGGGCGTCGATGCCGAGCAATACCGCGGTTTCGCATTCGGTCTGGGGGTGGAGCGCCTGGCCATGCTGCGTTATGGCGTGAATGACTTGAGGTTGTTCTTCGAGAACGATCTGAGGTTTTTGAAGCAATTCAACTGAACTCGGCGTTGTCAGTATTCAGTTGTCAGTAAAACTGGCCGCCCAAACTGATGACTGACAACTGATAACTGATAGCTACTATGAAATTTTCAGAAAACTGGCTGCGCCAATTTGCAAATCCCGCCCTGGATAGCGCCGCGCTGGGGCATCTGCTGACCATGGCGGGCCTTGAAGTCGAGGCGCGGGAAGCCGTGGCACCGGCTTTCAGTCACGTTGTCGTCGCACAGATACTGAGCGCCGAGAAACATCCCGACGCCGACCGCCTGCAAGTGCTGCGCGTGGACGTCGGACAGGCCGAGCCGCTGCAAATCGTTTGCGGCGCGGCCAACGCGCGGGCCGGATTGAAATCCGTCTGCGCGCTGGTGGGCGCGGAGTTGCCGGGATTCGCCATCAAGCGCGCCAAGGTGCGCGGCGTGGAATCTTTCGGCATGATGTGTTCCGAAAAGGAACTAGGCTTGGCGACGCAGAGCGAAGGCATCGTCGAGTTGCCCGATTCCGCGCCGGTCGGCCAGGACATCCGCGCCTATTTCGATCTCGACGACCAGTTGTTCGAGCTCAAGCTCACGCCCAATCGCAGCGATTGCCTGAGCGTGGCGGGCATTGCCCGCGACGTGGCGGCGCTGACCGGGGCCGCGTTGAACCTGCCGCAAGTCAGCCCGGCCGCGGCGTCCAGCCAGCAAATGAAGACCGTGCGCGTGGATGAGCCCGAAGCGTGCCCGCGCTATTGCGGGCGGGTGATCGAGGGCGTGAACGCGGGTGCCGCCACGCCCGACTGGATGAAGCGGCGCCTGGAACGCAGCGGGGTCCGGCCGATCAGCGCCGTGGTGGACATCACCAATTATGTGCTGCTGGAAATGGGGCAGCCGCTGCATGCCTTCGATCTGGCCAAGCTGAGCGGCGACGTGCGGGTGCGCTTCGCCCGCCACGGCGAAAGCATCGTCCTGCTGAACGACCAGACCGTGGCGTTGCAGGACGATATGTTGGTGATCGCCGACGAGCGCGGCGCCGTCGCGCTGGCCGGCATCATGGGCGGCGCCGGTTCGGCGGTGTCGGACGGCACCACGGCCATTTTCCTGGAAAGCGCGTTTTTCAGCCCTGGCGTGATTGCCGGCCGGGGGCGCCGGCTGGGCCTTTCCACCGATTCTTCATATCGCTTCGAACGCGGCGTCGATTTCGCGGCAACGCGCCTATGCCTGGAGCGCGCCACGCAGTTGATTGTCGATATTTGCGGCGGCAACGCGGGCGAAGTCAGCGAAGTGCAGGGCGAACTGCCGCCGCGCGCGCCGATCGGCCTGCGCGTGGCGCGTGCCGGACAGGTGCTCGGGATCGAGCTGGCCGCGGCGCAGATCGCGGCTTTGCTCGCCCGCCTGCGGTTCGATTTCTCCGAAAGCGACGGCGAGTTCCGCGTGACGCCGCCGAGCTACCGCTTCGATTTGGCGATCGAGGCCGACCTGATCGAGGAAGTGGCGCGGCTGCATGGCTACGACAATGTCCCCGCCCTGGCGCCGAAAGGCCGCCTGGAAATGCTGCCCCGGCCCGAAGCGGCGCGCGGCGCGGATGTCCTGCGCGCGGCGCTGGCCGCGCGCGATTACCAGGAAGTGATCAACTACAGTTTCGTCGATGCGGCATGGGAACGCGATCTGGCAGGCAACGACAACCCGCTCGCGCTGAAAAATCCGATCTCCGCCCAGATGAGCGTGATGCGCTCGACGTTGTTCGGCGGTCTGGTCGACAATTTACGCTTCAACCTGAATCGCAAGCAGGAACGCGTGCGCCTGTTCGAAACCGGGCGCTGCTTTCCGGATGCGACGGGCGATCTGGCCCATCAGCCCGAAAAAATGGCCGCGTTGTGCTACGGCGCGGCGGATCCGGAACAATGGGGCGAGCCGGCGCGCATGGTGGATTTCTACGATGCCAAGTCGGATGTGGAAGCCCTGCTGTGGCCCGCCGCCGCGCGGTTCGAGGCCGCCCAACATCCCGCCCTGCACCCTGGCCAGAGCGCCAAGGTCTTGCTGGACGGCGAATGCGTCGGCTGGATCGGCGCGCTGCATCCGAAGTGGCGGCAGGCCTACGAGTTGCCGGGTGCGCCGGTGCTGTTCGAGCTGGACATGGCCGCGCTGCTTCGCGGCAGGGTGCCGGCATTTGGCGGGATTTCCAAGTTCCCGCTGGTTCGCCGCGATATCGCTATCGTCGTGGACGAAAAAGTCAGCGTACAGGTCCTGCTCGACGCGATGCGCAAGAATCTTCCCGAGGTCGTGATCGAGCTCGCGCTGTTCGATGTCTACCGCGGCAAAGGCATTGATTCCGGTAAAAAAAGCCTTGCATTCCGGGTGTTGTTGCAAGATACTCGCCAAACTCTGACCGATGAAACCGTGGAAGCGATAACCACACAACTCGCTGAAATATTAACAGCCCGCTTTGACGCGAAGTTACGTAATTGAGGATCAAGGATGACATTAACAAAAGCTGAACTTGCGGACATGCTGTTCGAACAAGTCGGGTTGAACAAAAGGGAAGCCAAGGACATGGTCGAATCCTTTTTCGAGGAAATTCGGCTGTCGCTGGAAAATGGGGAAGGCGTGAAACTGTCCGGTTTCGGCAACTTCGAGCTGCGCGACAAGCCGGAGCGTCCCGGCCGCAACCCCAAGACCGGAGAAGAAATTCCAATCACCGCGCGCCGCGTGGTGACTTTTCATGCCAGCCAGAAGCTGAAATCGCTGGTGGACAACTCCTATGCCGCAGAGGCCGACAGTGGCGGAAACCGCAAGCAAGCCTGATTTGCCGCCGATTCCGGCGAAACGCTATTTCACCATCGGCGAGGTGAGCGAGCTGTGCGGGGTGAAGCCGCACGTGCTGCGCTACTGGGAACAGGAGTTCACCCAGCTCAAGCCGGTGAAAAGGCGAGGCAACCGCCGCTATTACCAGCACCATGAAGTGCTGCTGGTGCGCCGCATTCGCGAACTGCTGTATGAGCAGGGCTTCACCATCAGCGGCGCGCGCCATCGCCTGGAAGAAGGCGGCGAACGCGAGGTGCAGCCGGCCGCGCCCGCTTCGTCCCGGCATGCCGGGAGCGATGCGAACTTGGCGTTGCTGCGGCACGAAATCAAGAACGTGCTGGAAATGCTCCGCGTCTAGCCGATCTCCAAGGTTTCGGCTATAATGCTTTCGTTCGGGGCGTAGCGCAGCCTGGTAGCGTACTTGCATGGGGTGCAAGTGGTCGGAGGTTCAAATCCTCTCGCCCCGACCAAACAACAACAAAGGGTTCCGGCGACGGAACCTTTTTCAATTTCGGCGCCCGCAATCGAGCTGTTTCGGCCAGTGTTCGGCAGAGTTGTGGGGGCGCGATTTCTCGAATCGCGGCCAAGAGGCCGCTCCTACAGCAAATTTCCGCCTGAACCTTCCTGCTACGAGTGCATTCGGGGTTTGCCCGTTTCGCGGTCTTTCGCGCGACCATGTTTTTCGAATATGTGAAGTGCATCGATGTTCCTGCCATGCGAATTTCGCAATGTCCTTTGGATTCTCGCCGTCGTGGAGCTTGCTTTGACGCGGTTTTCTCCGCTAGAGCTCAATAAACATGCCCATTAAGCAAAAATGCTTTTCCGTCGCCGAAAAAAAAGCGAGAATGGAAAAAACGCGCCATACTACCGGCACGGTTGGCATGCGCGGCAGCGACAGGCTCTGTGCCGGGAGCCGCGGCGAGGGCCGCAGGTGTCCCGCGCATCGTCAGGATTTGTCAGCAATGACCGTGTTTCCTATGTGAAAATTCGCTTATGAATAGTACCAGCGCGCCGTTTCAGCCCGATATCGAGCCCCTGAAGACTCCCTCGGGGCGTCTGGGTGAGGGGCTGCACGAAGACTTGCTGCACCACGACCCGTTGCTGGATTGCCTGGTCGAGCTGACCCGCATCCATGGCCGCCCCAGCACGCGGGCGGCGCTGTCGTCCGGCTTGCCTCTGACCGGCAAGGGGCTTACGCCTTCGCTATTTCCCCGTGCGGCGGCGCGCGCCGGCTTTTCCACCAAGGTGGTACGGCGGCCGCTGCAAAAGATCGAGCGGGTGCTGTTGCCGGTCATACTCATTCTCGACGGCGACGAGGCTTGCCTGCTGCTCGAACGGGAGGATGAGGGCAAGCGTGCGCGCGTGCTTTTTCCCGAGGCGGGGCAGGGCAGCGTGAGCTTGAGCCTGGACGAGCTGTCGGCCCGCTACTCGGGCATCGCCATCTTCTCGCGCCCGCACTTCCGCTTCGACCAGCGCACGCCACAGACCGCGGATGTGCCGCAGCGGCACTGGTTCTGGGGCGCGTTTTTCGAGCAGTTGCCGGTGTATCGGGACATTCTGGCGGCGGCGTTGCTGATCAACCTGTTCGCGCTGGCGATGCCGCTGTTCACCATGAACGTGTACGACCGGGTGGTGCCGAACTTCGCCGTCGAAACGCTGTGGATGTTTACCGCCGGGCTGCTGCTGGTACTGGGCGTGGATTATTTCCTGCGCCTGCTGCGCGGGCATTTCATCGACTTGGCCAGCGCGCGCATCGACGTCAAACTGTCGGCCCTGATCATGGAGCGCGTGTTGGGCATGCGCATGTCGGACCGTCCGCCGTCGGTCGGCTCGTTCGCCTCGACCCTGCGCTCGTTCGAATCGGTGCGCGATTTCATCGCATCGGCCACGGTGACGGCGGTGATCGATCTGCCTTTCGCCCTGCTGTTTTTCCTGGTCATTCTGTGGATTTCCTGGCCGCTGGTTTTCCTGCCCATCCTGGGCGCGGTGACGGTGATCATCTACAGCTACGTGATCCAGCACAAAATGCACGAGTTGTCGGAAACGACCTATCGCGCCTCCGCCTTGCGCAATTCGACGCTGATCGAAAGCCTGACCGCGCTGGAAACGATCAAGGCCCACGGTGCCGCCGGGCAGATGCAGGCGAAATGGGAGAAGACGGCGGCATTCCTGGCGCGGGTGAGCGGGCAGCTGCGCCTGCTTTCTTCCTCGGCCATGAACGGCGTGGCCACGCTGCAGCAGTTCATCAACCTGACTACCGTGATCGCCGGCGTCTACCTGATTCATGCCGGCATGCTGACGATGGGCGGGCTGATCGCCTGCACCATGTTGACCGGCAGGGCGCTGGCTCCGCTCGCGCAAATCGTCGGGCTGCTGATGCAGTACCAGAACGCCCGCGTCGCGCTTCAGTCGCTGGAAGGAACCATGACCAAGCCGACCGAACGTTCGGGCGAAGCTACCTTCGTGCACCGGCCTGAAATTCATGGGGAAATCGAGTTTCGCGACGTTTCCTTCGCCTATTCGGAACAGGGCGAGCCGGCGCTCAAACATGTTTCCTTCAAGATCAAGCCCGGCGAAAGCGTGGTCGTGATCGGCCGCGTCGGGTCCGGCAAAACCACCTTGCACAAGCTGATGATGGGGCTGTTCACGCCGAGCGAAGGGGCGGTTTATATCGACGGCGTGGATTTGCGCCAGCTCGATCCCGCCGACCTGCGCCGCAATATCGGCTATGTCGCCCAGGACACCATGCTGTTCTACGGCAGCCTGCGCGAGAACATCGCGATCGGCGCGCCTTTCGCCGACGACCGTACCATCATCGAGGCGGCCGAGATCGGCGGGCTGAGCGAGTTCGCCAATCGCCACCCGCAAGGTTTCGACATGCTGGTCGGCGAGCGCGGCGAGTCGATGTCCGGCGGCCAGCGCCAGGGCGTGGCGATCGCCCGCGCGGTGCTGCTCGATCCGCCCATCCTGCTGCTGGACGAGCCGACCAGCGCGATGGATTTTACCTCCGAGGTCCAGTTCAAGGCACGCCTCCAACGCATCGCCGAACACAAGACCCTGGTGATCGTGACGCACCGGCAAAGCCTGCTTGACCTGGCGGACCGGATTATCGTGATCGATGGCGGCAAGATGATCGCCGACGGGCCGCGCGACCAGGTCATCGCCGCGCTGCAATCGGGCAAGATAGGACGGGCCGCGTAATGCGCATCGACAAGGAACGCTGGATGGCGTGGGGCGGCCGCATTCACGGGCGGATAGATGCCGTCTGGAAATACGTCCAGCCCCACCTCGAGCGCTGGCTGGAGGGCTGGAGCGAATCGCATGACCGCGCCGACGCGCACTTCGTCAGCGATGCCGATCACTACCTCATCCAGCAGGAACCGCTGCGCGCGCGCATCCTGCTGCGCGCGGTCGCCATTGTCGCGGTCGTGTTCGTTGCCTGGGCCGCGATTGCCGAGATCGACGAGGTTACCAGGGGGGAGGGTAAGGTGATTCCCTCGCGCCAATTGCAGGTGCTGCAAAGCATGGACGGCGGCATCGTTTCCGAAATTTCGGCGCAGGAAGGGCAGGTGGTCGAGGCAGGGCAGGCGCTGCTCAAGGTCGATTCGACCCGTTTCGAGTCGTCGGTGCGCGAAAATCGGGCGCAATATTTCTCGTTGATGGCCAAGGCGGCCCGCTTGCGCGCCTTGACCGAGGAAAAGCCGTTTGTCCCCCCTCCGGAAGTGGTGGAAGGCGATCCCAAAACCGTCGAAGAGGAGCAGCGTCTTTACGAGGCGAGAAAATCCGAGTTGGACGCGCAAATATCGATCGCGCGCCAGCAACTGTCGCAGAGGCAACAGGAGCTGGTCGAAGCGCGCGCAAAACGCGAACAGGCCGCACAGGCCTACGACCTGTCCGCCAGGGAACTGGCGGTCACCAAGCCATTGATCAGTTCCGGCGCCGTTTCGGAAGTCGATTTGCTGCGCCTGGAGCGCGACGTGGGCCGTTTCCGCGGCGAGCGGGACATGGCGACCGCGCAGATATCCCGTAGCCAGGCCGCAATCGCGGAGGCGACGCGCAAGATTCAGGAAGTCGAGCTCACCTTCCGCAACGAGGCCGGCAAGGAACTGGCGGAAACGATGGGCAAACTCGGCGCCCTGTCGGAAGGCAATGTCGGACTGGCCGACCGGGTGAAGCATTCCATCATCCGTTCGCCGGTCAGGGGTACGGTCAAGCGTTTGCTGGTCAATACGGTCGGCGGCGTGGTTCAACCGGGCAAGGACGTGATCGAGGTGGTGCCGCTGGAAGACCGGTTGCTGCTCGAAGCCAAGGTGCAGCCCAAGGACATCGCGTTCCTGCGCCCCGGCCAGAAAGCCGTCGTCAAGTTCACCGCCTATGACTTTTCCATTTACGGCGGGCTCGACGCAACCCTGGACCAGATCGGCGCCGATACGATCACGGACGAGCGCGGGAACACCTATTACGTCGTGCGGGTGCGCACCTTCAAATCGCAATTGGGCAAAAACCTGCCGATCATCCCCGGCATGGTGGCCGAAGTCGATATCGTCACCGGCCAGAAAAGCATCCTGGCCTACTTGTTGAAACCTGTGCTGAGAGCGAAGCAGGCCGCCTTCTCCGAGCGCTGATCACAAAAAAGAATATGGGCGAAAGCACGCATTATTTTATTTCGGAGAAAGGCGACCTTCTGCCGCGATGGCAGGAGGCGTTTCCCGGCGCTGGCGGGTTTCGGCTGGGCGAGGCTGCTTTTGCCGGCAAACCGCCTTCGTTGATCTGGCTGCACTTGTCGCCGGCACGGACGGCTGCCGATTCGCTCGCCGAAGTGCGCGCGAAACTGGGCGACGCCCCATGCATCGTCCTGAGCGACACCCCCGGCGATGAAGAGGGCTTGGCCTGTTTCGCCGCCGGCGCGCGCGGCTACTGCAACACCCACGCCGTGCCCGAAGCGTTGCGGCAGGTGGCGGATGTCGTGCTCCAGGGCGGCCTGTGGATCGGCGAATCGCTGATGCAGCGGCTGCTCCAGGCAACCTCCCGGATACCGCCCAAAGCACCCGCCCAGACCTGGGGCGCAACGCTCACCGAGCGCGAGCGGGAAGTCGCTCAGGCGGTAGCGTGCGGCGAAAGCAACAAAGGCGTCGCGCGCCAGCTCGGTATCACCGAACGCACCGTCAAAGCCCACGTCGGCGCCATCCTGGAAAAACTCGAAGTGCCCGATCGCCTGCGCCTTTCGCTGATCGTCAACGGCCATCGATCGTCCTGAGCGGCATCCTGCCGCGTCTTCTTGTACCAAGGTACAGTATCGTCCTTGCGCCGACTGGGTTTAAAGTCGCAACCTACCATTACCCGCTCGGAGTTTCATCATGGCACAGCAAGGCAATATCGTCGGCAAAGTCATCGTTCTGCAAGGGCAAGCATTCGCCCGTTCCGAGGATGGGCACCAGCACCAGCT
Source organism: Sulfuricella sp. (assembly GCA_028714315.1). GTDB lineage: Bacteria > Pseudomonadota > Gammaproteobacteria > Burkholderiales > Sulfuricellaceae > Sulfuricella. The sequence continues at coordinate 13,571 of JAQTMN010000068.1, forward strand.
CAAACTCGGCGACGCAGTCTACGAAGGCGAGGTGATCGTCACCGGGCCGGGCGGGAAGGTCGAACTCTCCTTCGACGAAGGACGAAGCTACGTTGTGCGCGAAAAAGAAACCGTCACCCTCGATTCGATGGTGATCGGCAGCGAACTGCCGGAAGGCAAGGATGCCGCATTGCTCGGCCGGGTGAGCGAATTGAGCGACGTCACCCGTGCCATCGCCGAAGGCAGCAGCCTTGACCAGTTGTTGGACGAAACGGCGGCCGGCTTGGGTGGCGGCGGGTTTTCCAATGACGGGCACAGCTTCGTCCAGCTGCTCAGAGTCGTCGAAGGGTTGGCGCCGGCGGAGTATCAGTACGAATTCGGAGAGGGCGTGCAGGCGTACGACTTGCTGGTGGGAGCGGGCCTGGATGGGCCTGTTCCGGCGGTAGACACCACGCCGACGGAAGCCCCGACGGTAACCATCGACGCCGACGCCAACAACGACGGTTATATCAACAACGCCGAATTGGGCGCCGCCGCTACCCTGGCAGTGACTGTAAGCCTGCCGGCCACCGCCAAGGCCGGCGATACGGTGACGCTGACAGATGGCATCGTATCTCAGACCCATGTACTGACGGCAGCGGACATCGCCGCATCCAACTGGAGCACCGAGGTCGCAAAACCGGCTGATGGCGCAGCGCTGACAGTGGCGGCAACGGTGACCGATGGCGCCGGCAACGTCTCGCTGCCGGGCAGCGATGCAGCGGTGATCGACACCACCGCCGGCGCCACCATCACGGTGGATGCGATCACCGCCGATAACGTCATCAACGCCGCCGAAGCCGGCGCCACGGTGGCGGTCACCGGCATCGTCGGCGGCGACGCCGCCCCCGGCGACACCGTCAGCTTCACTATCAACGGTACCGCCTACAGCGGCCTCGTCGCCGCCGACAACACCTACAGCATCGCCGTAGCGGGAAGCGACCTTGCCGCCGACACGAGCTTCGATGCCACGGTCAGCGGCAGCGATGCGGCCGGCAACCCGTTCAGCGCCACCACCACCTCGACGCACACGGTGGACGCGGGACCCGACACCACCATCGTCGCGCTCGCCGCCACCCCGGCGGTGGCCGAAGGCGGCACCATCACCTACACCGCCACGCTGTCCAACCCGGCCGAAACGGCGATGACCGTCACCCTGTCCAACGGCGCCGTGATCAGCATCGCCGCCGGCGCCAG
>JAQTMN010000069.1 GCA_028714315.1 Sulfuricella sp.
TCTCGACCGTGGTGGCGAAGGATTCGTTGAATACCGAGTCGCCCTTGACGTACAAACGCTGATGAGCCAGCTCGTGAAAGAGCGTGCGAGCGACTTCGGTGTCGCCCAGGCGCAGGAAGGTGTTGAGTACCGGGTCGTCGAACAGGCCGAGCGTGGAATAGGCAGTGATGCCGCCGACGAAGGCGTCGAGGCCCCGGTGCCGGAGCGCGTCGGCGTAGCGGTCGGCGTCGGCGCGGTCGTAATAGCCGCGGTAATTGACGCAGCCGACGAACGCCATGCACCACTTTTCAGGCTCGACCGAGAATTCCGGCGCGGCGAATACGTTCCACACCACGTAGGGCCGGCCGAGATCGGCATAGGCGCGGTAGCTGTTGTTGTCGGGAAGGGCGAGCTCGCGGCTGGCGAATTCGCGGATGGCGGCGACGTCTTCGAGCTGGTGCTTGAGTTCGGGGTCGGCCGCCGGGTCTTGCAGTACGTCGCGGATCGGATGGGCGGCGTTCATGACGTGCAGGTGGCCGCCGACTGCCTGGGAATAATAGCCGAGGTTGGCGCAGCCGGATATGAAGAGGGCGGCAGCGATGGCGAGCGCTTTATTCATGGACGAAACCGCCGGTGCGAAGAAACGCCGCCACCTGGTCGGCGCAGGCCCGCGACACCAGCATTTGCGCATGGGCGACGTCGAGGACGACGGAGTCCCGCGCTTCGGGCAGACGGGTTTCCGCCACCGCAACCACGCCGTCGTTGGGGCGCGGCAAGCCCGGCGCCAGGCGGCCGAGGCCAAAACTGCGGCTGCCGGCGAGGACGCCGATCTCGACCGGGGCGGACGGTTGGGGGCGGGGTTGCGCGAGCCAGTCCTTCAGGGAACGGCCGAGCAGCGCGGAAAGCACCGGCGTGCGCGCCAGCACCGAAGCGCAATGGCTGCCCGCGGCGGGCGACCCCATCAGCACGGCCCGGCGCAGGCGGGGGTCGGCATGCCGCGCCAGCATGTGCAAGATTACCAGTCCGCCCAGGCTGTGGCCGACGAGGTGGAGATCGGTGCCGCTGGTGTGGGATATGAATTGGGCCAGCGCCTCAGCATTCCGCGCCAGGCCGCCGGCGATGGACGGGTAGGAAAACAGGCGCACGGCGAATCCGCGCCGGATCAGCCAGTAGCGCAGCGGCAGCAACACGAAGGCGCGCATCCACAGACCGTGGACCAGGATGACGGTTTCCCGCGAGGCTGCCGGCGGGTTTCGCTCAGCGGGCATGCAATCGAGCGTTCAGCTCGTCCACCACCTCGGCCCAATCCGCGTTTTCCAGGATTTCGTCGCGTAGGAACGCGGCCTGTGCCGGCGTCCAGAACGCGGCTTCGTGCAGCGCGACGCTGTGCGCCAAGGGACGCTGGGCCTCGATGAAATGGTCGATGGCCGCCTGATCCGACGGCAAGCCGAGCTGGGCGAACAAGTCGTTCATGCTGTGTATCGGTGGCTCCACGATTCACCTCCTCAGCTCATTTTAGAGCGTTACTCGACCGCCAGGGGCGCGGATCATTCAGCTTGCGATCCGATCCTGCCTGCTTTCCGCGTTTCCCGCGGCGCCTTCATTCACGCGGAGCCGCGGGGAGGAACACGGGGGAACGGCGCGGGAGGTTAACCGCTTTTTACAGGTTAACGCTTGTAAACTTAAAAACCCTCATTTGAACCACGGAGAGCACGGAGAACACGGAGTAAAACCAAAGCTTTCGGGAAAGATCGAGCGCTCACCCAATGGGTGAAACGTAAGCTCAATGCAATGTCTTGATTTTTCTCCGTGTTCTCCGTGGCTAACTGCTTTTTTTAGGATAAATTCGCATCTACGAGCGATTGCTCAGCTTTTCGCCGCATCGGACAGATAGGCCGGGAATTCGCCGGCCGGCATCGGCCGCGCGAAGTGGTAGCCCTGTGCCTCGTCGCACTGGAGATGGCGCAGCAGGTCGAGCATGCGGCTGTCCTCGACGCCTTCGGCGATGGTCTTGAGATTCAGGCTTTTCGCCATCTGGATGATGGCGTTGACGATGGCGGCGTCGTTCGGGTCGTCGGCCATGTCGCGGACGAAGGACTGGTCGATCTTGAGCCGGTCCACGGCGAAACGCTTGAGGTAGGACAGGCTCGAATAGCCGGTGCCGAAGTCGTCGATCGACAGCTTCACGCCGAGCGTCTTGAGCCGCTGCACCGTGGCGAGCACCTTGTCGGTGTCCTGGATCAGGATCGATTCGGTCAGTTCGAGTTCGAGCTGCGCGGGGTCCAGGCCGGATTCGGCCAGCGCCTGGGCGACGCTCAGTTCCAGGTTGCCGCGCTTGAATTGCACCGCCGACAGGTTGACCGCGACCGTCAATTGGGGCTGGCCGGCCTGGCGCCATGCGGCCGCTTGGCGGCAGGCTTCGCGCAGTACCCAGTCCCCTATTTCCACGATCAGCCCGCTGTCCTCCGCAACCGGGATGAAACGGCCCGGCGCGACCATGCCGAGTTCGGGATGGTTCCAGCGAATCAGCGCCTCGGCGCCCGCCACGGCGCCGCTGGCGAGGTCGATCTGGGGCTGGTAGTAGAGCACGAATTCATTGCGCTCCAGCGCCTTGCCCAGGTTGTTGCGCATGCGCAGGCGTTCGACCGCATCGACGTTCATTTGCTCGGTATGGAAACGGTAGGTGTTCCGCCCGGCGTCCTTGGCGTGATACATGGCGGTGTCGGCCTTCTTGAGCAGGGTCTCGAAGTCGCTGCCGTCGTCGGGATAGACCACGATGCCGATGGAGAAGGAGGTGGGCAGCTCGTGGTTTTCAATCTCGAAGGGTTCCACCAGCCGGTGCAGGATTTTTTCCGCGATGCCGGTGATGGCGCCGCTGTCGCGCACGCCGGTGAGCGCGACCAGGAATTCGTCGCCGCCCTGGCGGCTGATGGTGTCGGTGTCGCGCACGCAATGGCGCAATCTGGCCGCAACCGCCTTGAGCAGGGCATCGCCGATGGAATGGCCGAGCGAGTCGTTGATGGTCTTGAAACTGTCGAGGTCGAGGAATAGCAGCGCCGCCTTGGTGCCGTTGCGGTCGGCATGCGCCATTGCCTGCCTGAAGCGGTCCTGGCCGAGCAGCCGGTTGGGCAGTTCGGTGAGCGGATCGTGGTAGGCGAGGAAGTTGATTTGCGCTTCGGCCTTTTTCCGCTCGGCGATCTCGCCGGCCATTTTTCGCACCAGCGGCAGCAATTGCAGGCGCAGCAGCACGATGCCAGCGGCGGTCAGGACCAGCAGGATCGCGAGCAGCTGGGTCAGCTTCGAGGCGATGGGCCGATACAGCTCCGCCGCGTCGATTTTCAACACGGTGCCCAGACCGAGTTCGCCCAGCGGCGCGTAGGCGGCGATCACCTCGCGCCCGCGATAGTCGCGGGTATGGATTACGCCGGTTTTCCCGGTCAGGGCGTAGCTGGCCGGGATGGGGCGGCCATTGAACAGTGGGGGCAGGTCGCGCAGCACCTTCCCGCCGGTCGAGCGGAAGGGAAAGCAGTGCATGTTCTGCCGTGCCGGCGCGCACACCGCGAAATCTGTGGTTTGGCCCAGGTGAGCGGTTTCGTGCAGCTGCTTGCCGAGCCGCGGCAGCGGGCGTTCGGCATCCATCGTGCCGACCGGCTGGCCGGCGTTCACCATGTCGATATGCGCATGCAGGATGAACCCGTCGCGCCACAACAAGCTGCTGGGCGAGGCGGTGTTGATGGTAACGCCGAGCTCGGGGTCTTTCGTGAACGAGCCGTTGCGCGCGATTTCGCGGCCGGCGGCGTCGCGGAACATCACCGCCGAGAAACCGAAGGACGCCGAACTTTCCGCGACTTTTTGCAGCTGCGCCCGCAACGCCGGGCTGTCCGGGGCGAGGTTCAGCATTTTCATCGCGTCGAGCCGGAGCGGCTGGTTGGCGAAGGCGAAGCTGTCCTGCCAGCCTTGCTCCAGAACGCCCCTGAATTTCTCGTCGCGGCTTTTCAGCGAAAGTTGCAGATTGCTTTGCAGTTCGGCCACCGCCTGCGGGTGGAGCACCGCAAAGCCGCCGGAGACGCCGATCAGCGCGGTAAACACCAGGATGGCCGCGCCCACCAGGCTGATTTTACGGCTTTCGTCCTGGCTCCAGTATTGCTGGAAGCGCGCATCGCGAAACTCGATCGACAACAGGCCGACGCTAAAGACGACAAAGCCGACGCCCGCGAGCAGCGGCATGCCGGCATACCATTTGTAGATGTTTTCCAGGCCCAGTATTTGCCCGAGGGCGCCGACGAAACCGGCGAGCATGACGGCGAAGGTGAGCAGCAGCACCGCCATCAGCATCGATGCGGTGCGGGCGCGGTGGAGCAGGACCAACGTCAGGCCGATCGCGGCGAAACAAACTGCCGCGATCGGGCGCAGCAGGCCGGGATAGGCGTCGGCCTCCGCCAGCCAGGGCGGCGCGGCCTGGCCGGCGCCCGCGCCGCCGATCCATTGCGCCAGCGCCAGGACGCCGAACAGAATGAGCAGGGCGGCGAGGGCATCGCCGACTTGGGTGCAGCGGGCTGACGGCGCTTGCTCCGACAGCGGGGACCGGCTGCCGGCCTCCAATCCGGCGGGGGATTGCGCCGGGCACGCCGCCAGCAGCGCCGCCCCGGCGAGGCAGAACCCCACCGCCGCGGGATAGGTCATGGCGGCAAAACCGGGCGCGAGCTGGACCAGGACCGGCACGTGCAGCAGCCAGCCCGCCAGCACGGCGAGACCAAGCAGGATCAAGCCGAACCCGGCGAGTTTGCCGAACGGGGGCAGGCGAGTGGGGCGGAAAACGCCGGTGTTGTTTGGGGTGCCTATGACAGGGTTCTTTCGGTTTTAGTGTCCGGTGTCGAGCAATAAAGGGGTTTGTTGATAGCCTCGTCCCTCACCCCCAACCCTTCTCCCGCTTGCGGGAGAAGGGAGTAGGACGCGTCGTTCAGGCGACGCGTATCCGGACTTTCAGTCCGAAATTCCAGCCCGTCGTCCGATCCTGTTCGCTCTCTCCGCGGAGAAAAATCAAGTGCCGGCCCTGTTTTGAACGTCGGGGAGTATACGCTTTGCATCGGTTTCAAGGTACTCGAGGGTTCGTTGTCGCTAACCTGACAAATGGCCTTTGTGTCGGTTTTACGACCCCTGATATTTTTGAGGTGTTGTCTTTAGCTGATTGAAAAACAACAACAAAATATCATGGCGGCTGATGGCACGCCGCTTGCTCAATACCGTTCAGGCAACACATCCCGACTCGGACGGAGAACAGCATGGTTACCGTTAATGACACAACTTTGCGCGACGGTGAGCAGACCGCCGGGGTGGCATTCTCCGCCGAGGAGAAGATCGCCATTGCCCGAGCCTTGTCCGCCGCCGGCGTGCCCGAGCTGGAAATCGGCATCCCGGTGATGGGGGCGGAGGAGCGCGAGGCGATCCGTGCCATCGCCGGACTCGGTCTGCCGGCGCGCTTCATGGTGTGGGGCCGCATGCAGGAGGACGACCTGAAAGCGGCGGCGCAGTGCCAGGTGGGCATGGTCAATCTGTCGATCCCAGTGTCCGACCTTCAGATCAAACACAAGCTCAAGCGCGACCGCGAATGGGTGCTGCGGGCGGTCAGCCGGTTCGTGCCGGCCGCGCAGGATTTGGGCATGGCGGTGAGCGTCGGCGCCGAGGACGCTTCCCGCGCCGATCTCGATTTTCTGCTGAAAGTGGCCGAGGCCGCCGAAAATGCCGGCGCGCGCCGTATCCGCTTTGCCGATACGCTGGGGGTGCTGGACCCGTTCGCTACTTACGAAGTGCTGCGCACGCTACGGGTCACCGTGGACATGGAAGTGGAAATGCACGCCCACAACGACCTCGGCCTGGCCACCGCCAACACGCTGGCGGCGGTGAAGGCGGGGGCGACGCACATCAATACCACGGTCAACGGCCTGGGCGAGCGCGCCGGCAATGCGCCGCTGGAAGAGGCGGTGATGGCGCTGCGCCATTTGCACGGCATCGAGAGCGGCATCGACAGCCACCGCTTCCCGGAGATTTCGCGGCTGGTGGCGCTGGCTTCCGGGCGTCCGGTGCCGGCCAACAAGAGCATCGTCGGGGAGGGGGTGTTTACCCACGAGTCCGGCATCCACGTCGATGGCCTGATCAAGCACCCCTCCAATTACCAGAGTTTCGATCCCGAAGAAGTGGGGCGCAACCACCGTCTGGTGCTCGGCAAGCACTCGGGATGCAGTTCGGTGATCCGGGCCTATGCCGATCTGGGGATCCTGCTCGACGAAATGCAGGCCGGCTCGATCCTGGCGCGCATCCGGCGCTATGCCGGGTCAGTCAAGCACGCGCCCGGCGTCGAGGAGCTGAAGCTGTTCTACCTGGAAACCGCGACGCGGCACCCAGCACATTTTGAAGTTTGATCGCGGGAGAAACGACATGGAAATACTGATGCAGGCCCTGAAAAATCTCTCCACCGCCGAAGAGTTCCTCAATTTCTTCGCCATCGAATACCAGCCGGCGGTGGTTCACGTCAACCGCCTGCACATCCTGCAGCGCTTTCATCAATACCTGCGGCAGTCGCCGCTGCCCGCCCATTGCGGCGAGGACGAAGCGATGCGGACTTGCCGCGCGATGCTGGAGCGGGCTTACCAGGATTTCGTTCATTCCAGCTCGATCAGGGAAAAGGTTTTCAAGGTGTTCCGCGACGCCGAGGGGGTGAAAACCGTGTCGGTGGACAACATGCGCGCCGCCCTGTCGGACAGGCAAAAAGCAGCTTAGGAGAAGATCATGGCAAAGCCAAAAAAACACATATTCATCTGCACCCAGAACCGCGGCCCCGGCCATCCGCGCGGCTCCTGCAACCAGAATGGCTGCGGCGCGGTGCTCGACGAATTCATGTTCGAATTCCAGAAACGCAACCTGGGCGAAAAATTCCAGCTCACCATGACCGGCTGCATCGGCCCGTGCGGCTCCGGGCCGAGCGTGCTGGTCTACCCCGAGGGCGTGATGTACGGCAAGGTGACGAAGGAAGATGTCGTCGCCATCATCGACGAGCATCTGCTGGGGGATGTCCCGGTGGCGCGGCTCAGCGTGCCGGCGGAGATTTGGTAACAGGTTGGTTGAACCGGCAGGCGGTCGGGCTTATGGATCGCCACGCTGTTTCTCAGTCCGCTTCCCCCTTTGAAAAAGGGGGATTGAGGGGGATTTCAGCGCTGGTGGCGAAGCAACCTCTGTCGAAATCCCCCTAGCCCCCCCCTTTTTCAAAGGGGGGAACCATGTAGTGAGATTGCCAGAACGCCAGGTTTTTCCCCATAGGCGTCTTTGCAGACTACACGAATCAGATTTCCCCCCTGACCGCATCCGCCCAGTTGTTGGGCGTCTCAAACAGGCGTACCCGCTCCAGGCGCAGGTTGTTGCCGTAAACGTCGTTGTAGGCCACATCGAGGATCTGGAACGCCTTGGCGGCGAGGTTTTCCGCAGTGGGAATGCAGTCGAGCACGACCGTCTTGTGCTCTTCCAGGGTTTTCAGGAAATCGGCCACCACGGTGTCGCCGGCGTATACCAGGAAGGCGTGGTCCCACGGCCCCACCACGTATTTCTGGGCAACCGCCTTGACGTCCGAATAATCCATCACCATGCCTTCTTCCGGCGCGCCGGGCGCGGCGATGATGCTGCCCGACAGGGTGACCTCGATGGCGTAGCGATGGCCGTGCAGGTGGCGGCATTGGCTTTTATGCTGCGGAATGCGGTGGCCGGCGTCGAATTCGAGTCTGCGTGTGATGAGCATATTGTTTGGGCGGGGAGGGACGGAAGAATCACCGTGGATTATAGCATTGCGTTGAATATATTGGCGCTTCGGCGGGCGAGGCCGTAAAATCGGCCACTATGTCCGAAGTGCTGAACGTCCACGACCACGACCGCGCCAGCGCGGGGCTGACCTACGTCTACCCGGTGATTTCGCGCCGCGCCGGCGGCGTTTCGGTGGGCATCAACCTCAATCCCAACAATGCCTGCAACTGGCGCTGCGTCTATTGCCAGGTGCCCGGTCTCGTGCGCGGCGGCGCGCCCGCGGTCGATCTGGAAAAACTGGCGGACGAGCTGCGCGGCTTTCTGCGTGAATTGCTGCATGGCGATTTCATGCAACGGCGCGTGCCGGCCGAGGCGCGGCGGCTCAACGATATTGCCCTGTCGGGCAACGGCGAGCCGACCAGCGCGCAGGAGTTCGACCGGGTCGTCGCGTTGATCGGCACGATCATGGCCGAGTTCGGCCTGGTCGGGAAAGCCCGCCTGGTGCTGATCACCAACGGCAGCCTGATCCGGCGGCCCCAAATCCAGGCCGGGCTGAGCCAAATGGCCGGCTTGGGCGGGGAAGTGTGGTTCAAGCTGGATAGCGCCACGCCCGGCGGCATGCTGCGGATCAACGGCAGCCGCCAGCCGGTGCGGAAGGTGCTGGAGAACCTGCGTACGGCGGCGTCATTGTGCCCGACCTGGCTGCAAACCTGTGTTTTTGCCTACGACGGACAACCGCCTGCGGATGCCGAGCGGGCGGCCTATCTGGCGTTGGTCGGCCAGCTGCGCGAGGAGCAGGTGCCGCTGCGCGGCGTCATGCTCTATAGCCTGGCTCGCCCCTCGATGCAGCCGGAAGCGCCGCGCCTGTCGGCCTTGCCGCCGGCGTGGATGGCGGACTTCGCCCAAGCCGTCGAGGCACTGGGCATCGCCGTCAAGGTGAGTGCTTAACGCGAAACTCGCGAATGCGCGAGCTGCAATTTCGCCTGGCCGGTCCATATTTCACCGCTTTTTTGGTCAATAGAATGGCTATTGACCAAAAAAGCGGACAGAATTTGTCCTCGCCCAGCCGAATTTTCGCTTCGATTCTTCAAGTCCGACAGCCTCCTAGGCTGCCGCGGCGGGTTTCTTGCTGCGAGCGGCTTTTTTCAGGCTCTTATACAAGTCCGGGTGTTCCGCCTTCAGGATATCGACGATCTCGAAGTCGCTTTTCTTGACTCGGGTCAGATCGAGCTGTTCCACGTGCACCAGGCGCAGCAGTTCCCTCACCGGCTTGGGCATGTTGCGGCCGCTTTCATAGCGCGAACCGCCGCTCTGCGTGACGCCGATCTGCGTCCAGAATTCCTGCTGGTTCAGGCCCAGCTTGCGCCGGATTTCCCTCGGATTGACGATTTTTTCGAAAAGTTTCATGATGTTATCCCTATTAAGTGGGTCTGTTCAGGTTATGGGTCAAAACAACCATAGGGTTTTTCCTTAACAGAACTAAGGGAAAACACTAAGTCTAAGCTGGATTCTATCATGAATATTTATGTTGTAAACATTTTCGGATGACAATGAAGTTTGGTGCTCGATAAATTTCTGCCGGCGATCTGCCCAATGTCTCGTCTTCCGCCCTTAATTCCATTAAAATTATTTTTTTTTCGATGTGGGTGTTTAAATGGCATTGATAGTCCAAAAATACGGCGGCACTTCTGTAGGCACTCCCGAACGTATTAAAAACGTAGCCCAGCGCGTCGCCAAATTCAAGATGCTCGGCCACCAGGTGGTCGTGGTGGTCTCCGCCATGAGCGGCGAAACCAACCGGTTGGTCGCCCTCGCCAAGGAGGTTCAACCCAATCCCGATTTGCGCGAAATGGATGTCCTGCTTTCCACCGGCGAGCAGGTGACCATTGCGCTGCTGTCCATGGCATTGATGGAACTGGGCTTGAAAGCCCGGAGCTATACCGGCGCGCAGGTCAAGATCGTCACCGACAGCGCCTTCAGCAAGGCGCGCATTCTCGACATCGAGGAACGGAACATGCGCGCCGACCTGGACGCCGGCCACGTGGTCGTGGTGGCGGGGTTCCAGGGCGTGGACGAGAAGGGCAATATCACCACCCTGGGCCGCGGCGGCTCGGATACCACCGGCGTGGCGCTGGCGGCAGCGTTGAAGGCCGACGAGTGCCAGATCTACACCGACGTGGACGGCGTCTACACCACCGATCCGCGCGTCGTGCCGGAAGCGCGCCGGCTCAAGACCGTCACCTTCGAGGAAATGCTGGAAATGGCCAGCCTCGGCTCCAAGGTATTGCAAATCCGCTCGGTGGAATTCGCCGGCAAGTACAAGGTCAAGTTGCGCGTGCTCTCCAGCTTCGATGACGAAGGCGAAGGCACGCTGATTACCTTTGAGGAAGAAGACAGAATGGAACAAGCGATTATTTCGGGTATTGCATTCAACCGCGACGAAGCGAAAATCACCGTGCTGGGCGTGCCCGACCGCCCCGGCATCGCTTATCAGATCCTCGGCCCTGTGGGCGATGCCAACATAGACGTCGATATGATCATCCAGAACGTCGGCGCGGACGGCACCACCGATTTTACCTTTACCGTCCACCGCAACGAATACAAGAAAGCGCTGGAAGTGCTGAAAGGCGTGCAGGCCCACATCGGCGCGCGCGAAATCACCGGTGATGACCGCATCGCCAAGGTTTCCGTGGTCGGCGTCGGCATGCGCTCCCACGCCGGCATCGCCAGCACGATGTTCCGCACCCTGGCGGAAGAGGGGATCAACATCCAGATGATTTCCACCTCCGAAATCAAGATCTCGGTGGTAATCAACGAGAAATACATGGAGCTCGCCGTGCGCGTGCTGCATAAGGCGTTCGGCCTGGAGGAGGCCTGATGCCGGTTTGACCTTTCAGGCCTAAACCGGTATCCTTGCGCACTTCGGAGAGATGGCCGAGTGGTCGAAGGTACTCCCCTGCTAAGGGAGCGTAGGGTTTATAGCCTTACCGAGGGTTCGAATCCCTCTCTCTCCGCCATTGCTTGATTGTCGCGTTTGTATTAGAATGCGGCCTTCGCAAAAAAACGCGCCCGTAGCTCAGCTGGATAGAGTACTTGGCTACGAACCAAGGGGTCAGGAGTTCGAATCTCTTCGGGCGCGCCAGACAAAAAAATAGGCCACCTTCGGGTGGCCTATTTTTTCGCCCACAATCTGCGACGCGGCGTTCACCGCCGCGAACCCGCCCTCGACCAATCGTAGAAATCATCTTCCTTGGGCGAGGCGTGACTTGCCGGTCTGTTCCTGCTGCTCATCAAGGCCTCCCATTCTTCAAAGGGAACCTCAACGACCTCTGGCTTGCGCTGTTCGACAGTTCGGCGGCGCTCATATTTTCCCGGCGGCCCGGCGTCCGTTTTTCGCCTGTCCACGCCGGATCTCGGGCGGAATATTTTTTTCACTTGATTCCTCCTGCTGGTTGAAGAGGGGGCCGGTTTTTGCCGTTTTCCGGCCGCTTAAGCTCATCATAGCGGATCGCGTGGTTATCGGCCGATAATCGCCGGCGAAAGCTGGCGAGAAAGCGGCGTCTAAAATAAGGGAAAACCCTATATATTTTTCAGGTAAAACCCTAAAGTTAAAATAGGTGTTATTATTTCGACATGCGGTTTTGATCACTTGAACACCGTGCGGCCCCGATACCCCATGAAGTATCAACTTTCAGAGCTTGTCGATCTTCCCGAACTGCAGAAGTTGATGGAGTCGCTTTATCGTGCGACGGGCATCAATCATGCACTGATCGACAACGACAGCAAGGTCCTGACCGCGGTTGGCTGGCAGAAAATCTGCACCGACTTCCACCGGATCGACTCCAGGACGTGCGAACGCTGCCTGGCGAGCGACCAATACATTCTCAGCCATCTCAACGACGGCCCCTATGTGGGCTACGATTGCCCGAACGGGCTGGTCGATTATGCGACGCCGGTGGTTATCGACGGCGAGCACGTGGCCAATATTTTCACCGGCCAGATGTTCCACCACGCGCCGGACATGCAATTTTTCCGGGGACAGGCGGAGGAGTTCGGCTTCGACGAAGCGGCTTATCTCGACGCGGTCAAGCAGGTCAAGGTTATCCCGCGCGAGCGCATGCCCGATATCATGGCATTTCTCGAAGGGCTGGCGCATGTCCTGGCCAACAAGGGACTGGCGCGGGTGCGCCAGCTTGAAGCCGAGAGGAATCTGCGCCAGCTGAACGACGAACTGAGCGGGCACGTGCAGGAAAATACCCGGGAGTTGATGGAGAACAACCGGCTGTTGTCGCGCGAGCGGCAGGCGCTGCAACAGGAAAAGCAGGTGTCGGACGACATTATCGACAGCCTGCCGGGCGTGTTCTACATGTTCAACGAGCATGAAAGGCTGCTCCGCTGGAACTACCGGTTCCCGGAAGTAACCGGTTATACCGACGCCGAACTGTCCCGCATGCATTCGGCTGACTTTTTCGAGGGGGACGACAAGGCTTCGATCGCAGCCACGGTCCAGCAGGTGTTTGCCGCGGGGGAATCCAGCGCCGAAGCCGGCTTGCTGACCAAGGGCGGACGCAAGATACCCTATTATTTCAGCGGACGCCGCACGACGATCGCGGGAAAGCATTATCTCGTCGGGCTGGGGGTCGACATCACCGAGCGCAAGGCGGCTGAAATGCAAATCAATTTCCTGGCGCACCATGACCCGCTGACCGAGCTGCCTAACCGGCTGTTGATCCGGGACCGCTTCAAGCAGGCGCGGGCCTATGCCGATCGGGGCGGTACCAGGGTGGCCCTGTTGTTCCTCGATCTCGATCACTTCAAGACGATCAACGATTCGCTCGGTCACACTACCGGCGATGCGCTGCTCAAGGCGGTCGCCTCGCGCCTGCGCGAATGCGTGCGCGACACCGATACCATCAGTCGCCAGGGCGGCGACGAGTTCCTGATCGTGCTGGCCGATGTCTCCGATACCAGCTCGATTACCTCGGTGGCGGCCAAAATCCTGGAGCGGTTGGCGGAGCCCTTCGAATTCGATGAGCGGGATTTGTCCACCTCGGTGTCGGTGGGCGCGGCGGTCTACCCGGACGACGGCGAAGATTTCGATACCCTGCTGAAGAAGGCCGACACGGCGATGTATCAGGCCAAGGAGGCGGGGCGCAATGCGTGCCGCTTCTTCGACCGGCAAATGAACCTCGACGCCGACGAGCGCTACAGCCTGCGCAACAGCTTGCGGCTGGCGCTGGAGCGCGGCGAATTCGCCCTTCACTACCAGCCCCAGATCGATCTCGCCGGCGGGGCGGTGATCGGCGCCGAGGCGCTGATCCGCTGGAATCACCCCGAGCTCGGCCTGATCGCGCCAGGGCGCTTCATCCCGCTCGCCGAAGACAGCGGCCTGATCGTGCCGATCGGCGAATGGGTGCTGCGCGAGGCATGCCGCCAGGCCGTGGCCTGGCAGAAGGCCGGCTTGCCGGAATTGGTCGTGGCTGCCAACCTTTCGGCGGTGCAGTTCAAGCGCGGCAAACTGGAACACACGGTGATGGCCGCATTGTCCGAATCCGGCCTGGATCCGGCGTTTCTCGAACTGGAGCTCACCGAATCGATTTTGATCAAGGACACGGAAAATGTGCTGCAAACCGTGCGGCATTTGAAAAGTCTCGGCGTCAAGCTGTCGATCGACGATTTCGGCACCGGCTATTCGAGCCTGGCCTACCTGAAGCGATTCGCCGTAGACAAAGTCAAGGTGGACCAATCCTTCATCCGGGACCTCGCCACCGACCCGAACGACGCGGCAATCGTGCGCGCCATCATCCAGATGGCGCGCAGCCTGGGCCTGAGAACCATTGCCGAAGGCGTCGAGGAGGCGCAGGTATTGGATTACCTGCGCATCTATCATTGCGACGAGTCCCAGGGCTACCACATCGGCCGGCCGATGCCGGCGGACGAATTCGCCGCCTATGTGGCCGACGCGCGGGCGATGAGGTAGGTCGGACGCCCCCGTGCCCGACAACCCAATACCTACAATCCGAATCGCCGCCCCGAATCATGAAACGGCGTCTGTTGTGGGTACGGCTCTTGTGCCCTTTAGGGCGCAGCCGTACAGTCAGGCTGCACCCGCAAGGAGTGGCAGCAAGCTGCACTCCGACTTTCTATCGACTAAAGTCGATGAAAGATCGTATGTCCCCGCCGCGAGCGGCAGCAAAGCTGCTCGCACGGGCGAGAAAGCCTGACCCACAGATCGCGCATCCTGTTTCGCGAGTTTCACGCTAACAACATCGTCGTCGGCCACGGGTGCCAGACCTACCCGTCCAGGTGCGAGTGATAAATCGCGCTGAATTTCTCCGTGCAGTTCTGGAATGCATTCAGCACCGCCGGGTCGAAGTGCTCCGGCCGCGTGCGTTCGTCGCCCTGGATGATGATCCGTACCGCCGTGGCGTGATCGAGCTCCG
>JAQTMN010000070.1 GCA_028714315.1 Sulfuricella sp.
CCGAGCTCCGGCAGGTAGTTGAGATGGGCCTTCTGCGCGCCGCCCAGGATGGTGAAATCGAGTAGCGGGCCGATCACCAGGAATGGCGAGGCGGCGCGCTCGGCCGCGGCCCAGCCGGGCGGGATGCGCAGGCCGGGGTCGCGTTCGGGCAGGAACACCCGCGCCATCATCCACGGCGTCAGCAGCAGGAACACACACCAGCCGTCGCTGCGGCGAAAGGCGCGGACCTCCACCGGCAAGTCATGGTTGACCAGCCATTCGTTGCTGAAATATTCGCGGTAAATCCCATCGAAACAGGCGGTCACCGCGGCTGCCACGGCCCGGTCTTCGCCGGCGGGCAGCGCCCCCAGCCGCCAGGCCGAATCACGCATCGAACAGACCCCGCAGCCGCTGGCCGAGTTGCCGGTAAAGCTGCAAGCGGCTTTCGGTCGCCAGCGTCGCGCCGAACCGGGGCGTCCACGCGGCGAGATGGTCTCGCCACAATTCCCCCAACAGATCGCCGCTGTGGCTGCAAGGCTGCTCCAACAGCCAGGCAGCGCATTCTAGCTGGGTGCCGAGATAATCCGGCGGCAATCCTTCGGCCTCCAAACCGGCGCGGCGATAGAGGTCGCCTAGCATATCGCACGCGACGCCGAACATCCCCCCGCCCATGAAAGCCGATTCGTAGGGCGGACACGCAGTTTTCGGATGACCGGAGATGAACAGGCGCGCATGCTCCGCCTGCCATTCCTCCAGCGGCATTCCCTCAAGCTCGGCGAGAGGCTCATCGAGCCAGGCATTTTCCCCGGCAAGTTCGCGCAGCACGTCCAGCGAGTCGTCGGCGGGGCTGGCCAAAAGCCCTCCGAGCAGGCGCAGAAGTTCAGGGTCCAGGTTGGTCATGGGAATACCTTGGAATTCAGCCGCAAAAAGGCACAAAAGGCACAAGTAAAAATCGGGATTCGTCTTTCATTTTGTGCCATTTTGCGCCTTTTTGCGGCCAATGCTCACCAGGGATACGCATAAACGCCGGCATACATGAAGTAGTGCCGCAGCATGTAGCCGCCCATCAGTACCAGGAGCGCCGCCGCCACGGTGGGCATGCGCCCGCCCCAGCCCTTGATCACGCCCTTGAGTTCGAGGAAGAACGGCACGATCAGGCCGAAGCCGATGAAGCCGACCAGCCAGCCCATGTCGTTCCACAGCAATTTCGCCGAACGGTAGCCGGATTCGGAGCCGGACAGGGTGTAGTTGAAGAACGAGAACAGGATCACCAGTTCGGTGGCGATCAGGATCACGTCCATGCGCTCGTAGCGATGGCGGATGTCCTGGTCGTTTTCGTCGGGGATGAACACATTCAGGAGCAACAGCAAGTAGGCGAACGCGGTAGAAAACGCCGACACCGTGAACAGCAGCGGCACGCCCGGATTGTGCCACAGCGCCACCGCCGGGAACGACTGGATCAAGAGGCCGGTATACACCGCGGTGCCGATGCCGTTCACGGTGGCGAGCCAGCCGACGATGCGGCGCCGCTTCAGGCAGCAGCCGGATAGCCAGGCCACGAACTTCGTCTGGAGCAACGCACCCACCAGCGGCATGCGCATGAACAACGGCGTCTCGCGCATGTAGGGCAGCGCGTAAAGCATGCCCCACACCATCATCCACAGGATGAACTGCGTGCCCCAGGCGATCCAGGCATGCGGCTGGTAGAACAGCACCAGCGGGTTCAGCACGTAGATCACCGCGACATGGTGCAGCAAGTGGCCGAACAGCACCGCCGAGCTGATGGCAAGCATCACCACGCCCGACAGCGCGCCCCACAGCACCAGCTTGCGGTGCGGCCGGCAGTACATGTCGGTGAGAAAACTGACGGAAAGAGTCGCCGCGCCCAGGCCGCCGAAAAAGAGGTACATGGCGATCCACCAGGTCCAGATGCTTTGCGTCGTGTAAGTCATTGTATCCATGGCTTAGCCTTTCCGCTTCATATCGTCGATGTAGTACACGTTCGGCCGCGTTCCCAGATGCGGCATCAGCGGCTGCGCCACTCCGCTCGCCACCAGCTGCGTGACCGGATCGGACGGGTTGTCCAAGTCGCCGAACTGGCGCGCCGAGCCGACGCAGGTTTCCACGCACGCCGGCTTCATGCCCTTGTCGAGGCGATGGGCGCAGAACGAGCATTTGTCCATGGAAGGGCTCTGACGCTGAAGCTCGCCGTAGAATTCCTTGCCCACCTTGATGTCGTCGTAAGTCACCTCGTAGCGCGCATCGTAAGGACAGGCCATGGCGCAGGCGCGGCAGCCCATGCAGCGATCCGGATCGATCAGGACGATGCCGTCTGCGCGCTTGTAGGTAGCCCCAGTTGGGCACACGGTCAGGCACGGCGGGTTGTCGCAATGATTGCACAGGTGCGGGAAGAAACGCCGCCGCACCATTTCACTGGTGCCGATTTCCTTCTCGGGCACGTAAGTGCGCCACTTGTTCTTCCATACGGGCGTCTGGTTTTCCATCGCGCAGGCCGCCATGCAGGCATTGCAGCCGACGCAGGTATTCAAATCGATCACCATTGCATAGTGGGTCATGCCGTGGCTCCTTTATCAGAAATCTTCTTGATTCTCACGGTGAACTCCTGGGTACGGAAACCTCCCGTCACGGGTTCGAGGTCGTAGGGGGCCAGCTTGTTGGTGGCGGTGCCCACCCCGAAAGCACGGGTCAGCGCCGGGTTTTCCGAGCCGAAGCCGGAGTAGAAGAACACGGCCTCGCGGTGAATCAGCCGGGTGATGTGAACGTGACCTGTCGCGGACTGACCGGTTTTCGAATTCGTGATGCTGATCGGATCCCCGTCTCCGATGCCGAGAAACGCCGCGCGCGCCGGATGCATCCAGAGGTTGGTGTAGATTTCTTTCTTGAACTGGTTGATGGCCGCCAACACCGGATTGTTGTTGTTGGTCGAGGCATAGGACACCGTCGGCGCCTTGCCGTAGGTGAAGTAAAACTCGTCGTCCGCCAGGCTGCCGGAAGCGCCTTTGCGGCATTCCGTCGGGATGTGGGTAGCCAGCACGTTGAACTGCGGCGCCGTGCCGCCCATACCGCGCAAACCGTCGAACAGGCTGGAGTAAAACTCCACCCGACCGCTGCCGCTGGGCATCGGCAGTTTCCAGGGCATGGCGTATTTCTCCAGGAGCTTGTCCTTGGTTTCCTGGATCAGCACGCCCTTGTCCCGCAATACCGTGTCGAGTTGCTTCACGGTGATGCCCGCCTCCTCGGCGGCGAGCTCGAAAGCCACATCGCGGTACGCGGCGGAAAAAGGACTCTTAATCCCGTCCTTGGTCTTCTGCGCCAACTTCTTCCTGACCGAGGTGGCGTTCAGCCCGGTCAGCTTTTCAACGGTGTCCATGAAGGCTTCAGTCTTGCCGCTGATGATTTCCGTCATCTTGAACAGGATGTCGGGCGTCTCGCGCGTATCGTACAACGGGTCGATGGCCGAATAGCGCGTCGTCAGGGCGAGATCGTGGTTCACGCCATTGGCGTAGATATTCGGCTCGCTGCGCTCCAGATAGGTCGAGTTGGGCAGAATCACGTCCGCATACATGGTGGTATCGCACGGCAGCACATCGATGGCGATGACCAGCTCCATGTTCTTGTGGGAAAGAATCTCCTTCCAGCGCGAGTCGGGATAGTAATGGCGCACCGGATTGGCGGCGTTGAGCAGCACCGCGCGGGTGTTGTAGGGTTCGCCCTTGTAGTTGAGCGAACCCTCGACAGATTCCTTGAAACCCACGTCCGCGAGCACTGGCAACATCACGTAAGGCCGCCCCGCCGCCCGTTCCTGTTCGGTAAAGGCCCAGGACCAGCCGGGCTTGCCGTGGCTGAAATTCTTGCCGTTCGAGAACACGTCGATGACCAGTTTGGCAAAGGGCAAGCCGACCATGCTGGTCAGCGGCGGCCCCAGTTCCTTGCCATCCTGCTTAGCCTTGATGACATTCGCCTGCTTCTTGTGCACCTCGCCGCTCATGATCCAGCCGCCCGGCTTGTCGATGCCGCCGGTCAGCGCCTGGATCATGGCCTGCACCCGGCGCATCATGATGATGTTGCCATAGCGGCCGCCATGCCAGCCGGGATCGACGATGGCCGGACGCGCACCGCCGAATTCCCGCGCGATGCGCCGGATCGTCGCGGCGGGGATGCCGGTGCTGTTCTCCGCCCATTCCGGAGTGCAGGCCCGAACCTCTTCCAGCTGCGCCTGGAGCACGGTCATCACCGGATGCCCGTCCAGCATCAGGCCGGCAGGGGCGTGTAGTGCCGGATGGCAGGGACGGCCTTCCACGTCCAGGCCGTTCTCGTTGGTATAGGCGGGCACGGTGCGGATTTCCGAACTGCGTTCCAGCACCACGCGGGGCTGCCCCTTGGCGTCGAGCGCCAGATGCAATTGGCCCTTCGCGTCCTTGTAGGCGAGGAAGGGCATGTTGGAATGCTTGCGCAGGAAATCGGCGTCGTAGAGGCCCTCTTCCAGCATGGTCTTGAGCATGGCCAGCAGGAAGTCCAGGTCCGTGCCCGGACGGATGGAGATCCATTCGTCCGCCTTGGAAGCCGTCTCGGACTGGCGCGGATCGATGGCCACCACCTTGGCGCCGTTCTTGCGCCCCTGCGCGAAACGCACCATGCGGCAAGTCGATACCGCGCCGATCGAGGCATTGTTGGCGACGAACAGGATGTACTTGGCGTTGTCGAAATCCGGCAGGATTTCGTCGTGAACGTTGAAGGTGCCGGTCACCGTGTCCGTCCCGATGTGGCCGTTGGTCACGCAAGCCTGCATCGGCGAGGCGATGATGTTCGGGATGCTGTTGGCGAGCGCGAAAGGCACCGCCCAGTTCATGTAGAACACGCAGGAAGTCCACCCGCCCACCATGGTCCATTCCCACGGCTGGATATTGGCTTCCTTCTGTTTCTTCGCGATATAGGCGTAGGCTTCTTCCCAAGTCGCCGGGCGGAACTTCATCTCGCCGCGCTTAGAACCTTCCACCCGGATCATCGGCGTTTTCAGCCGGTCGGTGTCGTAAGTCTGGCGCAACCCCGCCTGGCCGCGCGCGCAAATCTTGCCGCGATTGAGAGTGGAATTGGGATTGCCGTCGAGCTTGACGATGCGCTTGACGCCGTTTTTCGTCTGCGTGGTGACGCGCAGATTGCACAGCGACGAGCAGAAATTACAGATGCTGTAAGTGGTTTCCTCGCTATCCGCCGCGCCGCTTTCAGCCGCCGATTTACCCAGCAACCCGGCCGGCTTCAACAGCGTCAACCCGGCAGTGCCCAACCCTGTCGCCTTCAAAAAGGTGCGACGGGTCAGGCTCGGAAATTTCCAAGCCATGTGCTCTCCCCCATTTTTATAATCGATCACAATGACAATTCGCAAACGCGAATTGCGTGAGGTTGATCCTAGTCAATGTAATGATGGGATGTCATTGATAATTCGCAATCGCCCCATTTTTTCGGGAACTGCTTCGGCCAGCAGATTTCTGTTAAACTTGAGACATGGATTGAACTTTTTAAATCAGGGTTCATCTATAACCTCAGCATGGGGGCGACCCGGTCTCGACGTGGGTTGCAAAGCAGCGTAGGGCATACCGAGGACCAGTGACCTCGTAAATCCATCTGGAAAACTTTAGTCGCAAACGACGAAAACTACGCTCTAGCCGCTTAATTGCCGGCTAGACTCTGCACCGGTTGGTCTCTGGGCCGGCTTGAAGCCGCAAGGTGGAAAGAGCAGAGTCATTTACAGAGACTCGTGTCGGTCCGGGTTGCTTGAACCGATCCTAAACTTAAGGCAACTCGCTTGAATCCAGCCTGTTCGGTTGGCGTGATTCGGGTTAAATCAAATAATCGGACTAAGTATGTAGAACTGCCTGTAGAGGGCTTGCGGACGGGGGTTCGATTCCCCCCGCCTCCACCATTTATCAAAATCCCAACCCTTATCGGTTGGGATTTTTTTTGCCCGGAGCGCCAGTGTTGGCGCGCTTCCGCGCGTTTAACCGGTGAGCGGCACCACCCTGCGGTGAGCGGTTCCGGCGTCACTTTCCCCGATTTTCTCTCTCTGTTCTCTGTCGCACCGGTGAGCGTTCAACGCCACATATCCAGCATTGACGCGGGTTTCCGGCCTGCCGGTTGGGATTTTGAGTTGGTCGGGCGCAAGCGACCGAGAATAGAAAATTGAACGCCAGACGCAAAAAAAACCGACCGGAGGCGGTCGTCGTTGGGCTGCGGGCCGTCACGTCTGGCGGTGCTTGGCAAGAGCCACGGAGCCAGGGCGCGGGTTTATGCGCGCTGGCGGGCTTGGAGTATGTGGCACGCTAGCGAAGGCACGGGGCTTGCTGGGTTTTGTAGCAAGCGCCGTGACTGAGCGGTCAGAGACATCCCACAATATTGAACAATATACCGTTAACGGTATATACTTGCCTCAATGAAAGCATTCGTCCCACAGGAAAAACCGCTCCATTGGATCGGGTCGGCCAAGAAGGATTTGCTGGCCTTTCCCGGCG
Source organism: Sulfuricella sp. (assembly GCA_028714315.1). Classification (GTDB taxonomy): domain Bacteria; phylum Pseudomonadota; class Gammaproteobacteria; order Burkholderiales; family Sulfuricellaceae; genus Sulfuricella. The sequence goes on from JAQTMN010000070.1 coordinate 6,507, forward strand.
AGACAATGGACGACTTCGGTTATGCGTTGGGCGTGGTGCAGTTGGGCGGCACGCCGCCATCGGCCAAGCCTTGGAAGGGCGAGGGGCCGGGCGTATTCGAGATTGTCGAGGATCATCGCGGGGATACTTACCGGGTGGCCTACACGGTGCGATTTGCGAAAGCGGTTTATGTGCTGCACTGCTTCCAGAAGAAATCGCCATCCGGCATCCGCACAGCCAAGAACGATGTAGATTTGATACATGAGCGCCTGAAAATGGCGCAAAAAGATTATGAGGTGCGCTATGGAAAAAACGATTGAAACGGTAGACGCTGGCAGCGGCGACGTATTCCGCGATCTGGGCTATGCCGATGCAGGGGAACGCAAACTGCGCGTGCAGCTTGCCATGCGGGTCAACGAGATCATCAAGGACAAGCGCCTCACTCAAGCCGCTGCGGCGGCGCTGTTCGGCATCCCCCAGCCCCATGTCTCGGAACTCAAGCATTTCAAGCTCAACCGCTTCTCCTCCGAACGGCTGCTGCATTTCATGACGCAACTCGACCGCGATGTCGAAATCGTCATCCGCCCACGGGATGCCGCCCATGCCACGGGCCAGGTGTCGGTGCTGTTCGCCGTTTAAGGACAATAACCATGGAGGGAAATTTACAGCAGATTTTGGACTTGACTATTTGCCCTTTGGGTTCGAGCAACGAGCACTGCCCGCGCAGGACCCAATGCCCCGATTGGCGCCCGAAAGGCCGAGGCTTTCGCGGATGCAACGCAAAAGGCGAGCAATCCCCGCCATCAAAAAATCAGCCGCCGAAAGGCTGCGTCAATCGCCAATTTTATTGAACCCGACCCCATTTTTTGCATTTCAATAACCAATGGGCATTGCGCCGAATGTGAAACATTGCAACCCACCGAAACATTGCCTTGTTTCCACCACTTGGCGCAATGCGCTACGCTTATTGCACCCTACATACACATACCACGAGCTACTGGCAAAATATCCGCAAACCCGCGTATCGCCTGAAACTCCGCCACATCCTTTTCCGGCTGACGCGTATCCGGCCGATATACCGCCAGCAGGTGTTCAATGCCGTAATTCTTCGCCGAACGCAACACCGGGAGGCTGTCGTCCACCAGCAGAGTGCGCGCCGGATCGAAAGGCTCCACCACTTGCAGACGGCCCCAGAACACCGCGTTTTCCTTGGGCAGGCCAAGGTCGTGGGCGCAGATCACGGCGTCGAAATGGCCTTCCAGGCTGGTTTTGCGCATTTTCAGCGCGAGGCTTTTGTGGTGGGCATTGGTGACCAGCACGTTGCGGCGGCCGCTGACCTTCACCGCGCCGAGAAAATCGATCACATGCGGATGCACCGCGATGAGGTGGCCCACTTCTTCCTTGAGCCGGGCGATATCCAGTTCCAGTTCGCGCGTCCAGTAATCCACGCAGTACCAGTCCATGGTGCCGGCCACTTTCTGGTAGCGCGGGGCGAGCGCTTCCTGCGCGGCGGCGTGGCTCAGGCCGTGCTTCTCGGCATAGCGGCGAGGCACGTGTTCGAGCCAGAAATGGTTGTCGAAATGGAGGTCGAGCAAGGTGCCATCCATATCGAGGAAAACGGTGTCGATTTGATTCCAGTTGAGCATATGTGTAGGGGCGCCCCTCGTGGGTGCCCGGGTTATTTGCGTTTAGTGATGGTTTTTGAGCGGGCGCCCACGAGGGGCGCCCTTACGTTGGCCCCAGCACGCGCAGCACTTCCTCGACCGTGGTCAGGCCTTTGTTCACCTTGTCGCGCGCATCTTCGATCATCGAGATGGTGCCGATCTGGCGCGCCATCTGGGTCATTTCCAGGTTGCTCGCGCCGCTGGCGATGAGATGGCGCATGTTGTCGTCGGGCGCCAGCACTTCGTACACGCCCAGCCGTCCGCGGTAGCCGGTCTGGTGGCACTTCGGGCAGCCTTTGCCGTGAAATGCGGTGATTTTCCGCGAATCGAACAGCGGGCCGAGGCGCGCCAGCAATTCCGCGGCGGGCGCCACCGGCTCGCGGCAATCTTCGCAGATCGCGCGCACCAGACGCTGGGCGATGATGCCTTCAAGCGCGGTGGCCACCACGTAGGGCTTGAGGCCGAGGTCGAACAGGCGGGCGATGGTCGCCACCGCCGAGTTGGTGTGCAGGGTGGAGTAGACCAGGTGGCCGGTGAGCGCGGCGTGGAGCGCGACTTCGGCGGTTTCGTAGTCGCGGATTTCGCCGAGCAGGATCACGTCCGGGTCCTGGCGCAGGATCGAACGCAGCACGAGGGGAAAGGTCAGGCCGATCTTTTCCTTGATCAGCACCTGCCCGGCCATGTCGAGATAGTATTCGACCGGGTCTTCGATGGTGACGTAGTTCTTGCCGGGGTCGGCGTTGTGCTGCACCAGTCCGTACAAGGTGGTGGTCTTGCCCGAGCCGGTCGGTCCGGTGGCGAGGATCAGGCCCTGCGGCTTGTCCACCATGTTGAGGACTTTTTTCAGGTCGGACGCCGAGAAGCCCAGTCCATCGATGCTCTTCACCGCCGAGTTGCGGTCGAGGATGCGCATCACCACTTTTTCGCCGTTGATGGTGGGCAAAGTCGAAATGCGCAGATCGACGATCCGAAGCGGCGTCTTGACGGTGATGCGACCGTCCTGCGGGCGGCGGCGTTCGCTGATGTCGAGCTCGGACATCACCTTCAGGCGCGACACCAGGGAAGCGTGAATCTGGTGCGGGATATGAATTTTGTCGGTGAGCACGCCGTCGATCCTGAGGCGCACCACCACGCTCTTGGTGCGCGGATGGATATGGATGTCGGACGCGCCAAGCCGGATGGCCTCCAGAATGACGGCATTGACCAGGCGGATGGCGGGCGGCTCTTCGGTGCCGCGCAGCAATTCCTCGAGCGAGGTCTCGGCCTCGTCGTCGATCACCACCTCGATGCCTTCGTAGGGATCGGTGCTGGAAACCAGCGTTTCCAGATCCTCGAACGACGGTTGATCCTCACTGCCGTAAACCTCGGCGATCTTGGCGCGGATACTCGCCACGTCCGCCATCACCGCCTGGATTTCCAGGCCGGAAACGAAGCGCAGATCGTCCACCAGGCCGGCGTCCATCGGGTCGGCCACCGCCAGCATCAGCTTGCGGCCCTGCTGCTTGAGCGGCACCACCCATTGCCGCTCGCAGAAACTTTGCGGAATCAGCGAGGCGATCGCCGGATCGACCTGGAACTCGGCAAGGGAGACCTCTTCCACCAGGAAATCCTTGCGCAGGATGTCGCGCAGGATCTTTTCCGGAATCCAGTCGCGCTCCAGCAGGAGCTTGATGATCGGCTCCTTGTGCGACTGCTGGAGCCGGTGCAGTTCCTGGGTTTGCTGGTTGTTGAGCAGGCCGCGCTTGTTGAGCATGATCGCGAGCTGGCTGCGGTTGGTCACCGCCATTTTGGACAGCGCGCTGATCTCGTTGGTCTTCTTGGCATTTTCCTTCTGCAGCGAGCGGTTCTTCTGGATCAGGTCGAACTGCTCCAGCGCGAGCGCCACGGTAATGCGCAGATCGTCATCGTTCCACGGCTTGAGGATGAACTTGTAGACCGCGCCCTCGTTGATCGCCCCCATCACCGCACCGGTATCGGCATGACCGGTGAGCATGATGCGGATCATGTCGGGCTGGATCGCCTTGGCCTGCTTCAGCACCTGGGCGCCGGTCATGCCCGGCATCATGTAGTCCGAAATCATCAGGTGAAACGCGCCCTTCTTCAGCAGATCGACCGCCTCGGCGCCGTTATTGGCCAGCACGATTTCGTAGCTTTCCTGGCGGAACACGCGCTGCAGCGCCTTGAGCACGTTGGGCTCGTCATCCACCAGCAGGATGCGGTAAGCCGCCGCCTTGACCGGTTCCGGCGTAGTGCCCGGCGCGGCGCCGGTGAAGAGAGATGCGTAGTTAGCCATGTTTATCCGAAAAAAATCTATTGGCCGCAAAAAGGCGCAAAAGACACAAAAATTGAAACAACGACTCAGGTCGGCTTTCCCCTTCTCCCGCATATGATTCCACATGGGCTTCAGCCCGTAGTGGATCGGAGTCCTTTAGGGCGGGCGGGATAACCAGCGAACTAGGCTGGTAGTTCCGTCAGAAGAGCCGGGGATGAGGGTTGTCGCAAGCCATGCGCGGAGTCCCTCACCCCAACCCCTCTCCCGCCTGCGGGAGAGGGGTTAAGTTGCCACGCCAGTAAAGGCCTAGGCCATATCTATGTATGTCAAAAATATCTGGCCGCAAAAAGGCACAAAAATCAAAAGCGGCAGCTGGTTTTTTTCTTGTGCTTTTTGCGCCTTTTCGCGGCCGCCTGTTTTTCAATCCACCGGCAAAATCACCGTAAACGTCGTTCCCGTCCCCTCCTCGCTTTCCACCTCGATCCGTCCGCCGTGGGCCTGGACGATGTCGCGGCTGACGGTGAGGCCGAGGCCGGTGCCGCTGCCGACTTCGCGGGTGGTGAAGAAGGGCTCGAAGATGCGCTCCAGATTCCCCGCCGGGATGCCGCAGCCGGTGTCGCTGACGCGGATGCGAATTTCGCCGCCGGCCGCCTCGCTTTGCATGGTGATCCGGCCCTTATCCTGGATCGCCTGCGCCGCGTTGATCAAGAGGTTGAGCAGTACCTGGTTCAGGTGCCCCGGCAGGCACAGTATCCTGGGCAGCGCGCCCAGCTCCAGCACCAGCTCGGCCTTGCCCTTGATCTGCCCGGCCACGACATTGGCCGCGAAGCGGATGTTGTCGTTGAGATCGACGACTTCCTCTTCCGCCTTATCGACGTTGGAAAACCCCTTCAGATCGGCCACGATCCGGGTCACCCGGTCGGCCCCGTCGAGGCTTTCGCGCAGCAGGGAGGCGAAATCCTCCAGCGCGAAATCGAGGTCGCCCTGTTCCCAAACGGCGCGGCACCGCGCCATGTCGCCCGCCTTGACCGGCACGGCCAGCGGCTCCAGCTTGCTCAGGTATTGCCGGGCGGTGCTCAGGTTGCTGCGGATGAAGCCGATCGGGTTGTTGATTTCGTGCGCCACGCCGGCGGCGAGCTGGCCGATGGAGGCGAGTTTTTCGGCCTGGTAGAGCTGGCGCTGCGCCGCCTCGATGGTGCCTACCTGCTCCTTGACCCGCTCTTCGAGCTTTTCCGACAGGGCCTTGTAGCGCGCTTCCGACTCCTGCAGCGCGGCGTGCTTGCGCTGTAGCGCGGCGTAATCTTCCCGCACCGTTTCGATGTGCAGTTCGGCCGCCATGTGGTAGCGCGCCGACAGGTGCAGCAGCAGGCCCACCATCTCGGCGGCGGCCGCGAGCCGCGCCTCGTCCGCCTGTTCGGATTCGAGAAAACCGAGCGGTTCGAGATCGTGCCGAACCGCGGCGCGGCGCGGCTCGGCGAACGGTTCGGCGCGGCCGAGCAGGCGCTGGCCGCCGGCCGACACCAGCCGGTACTCGCCGAGCAGCGCGGAAAAAATCGGCGCCAGGCGCCCCAGCGGCGCCCCGCCGAGCAGTTCGGCGAGATCGTACTCGCGGTCGAAGGCGCGCGGCTCGATGGCTTCGGACTCCATCGGTCAAGCCCCCGTCACGGCGGCGACGAAAGCCTGCCGATCCACGCCGTGGGTGTCTTGCAGCGCACCGACCCGGTCGAGCGCCGGATAGACCTGCTCGAGCAGCCGGACCAGCGTCTCCCTCACGCCCTCGCCGATCAGCGCGGAGGAAAACACCAGCGGCCACGGCGCTTGCGCCCAGCGCTGGCGGATTTCGTCTTCGGACAATATCTGCGCTGCGGGCAGGTCGCGCTTGTTGAACTGCACCACCAGCGGCAGGGTGGAGAAATCCAGCCCGACGCGCTGCACGTTCTCCTCCAGGTTCTGGAACGCCTCGGCGTTGTTGACCGACTGCGCGCGCTGCGAATCGGCCACGAACACCACGCCGTCGGCGCGCGACAGCACCGCCTTGCGGGTGGCGTCGTGCGCCACCTGGCCGGGCACGGTGAACAGCTTGAGCTTGACCAGCCAGCCCGACGGCGTGCGAAAACCGAGCGGCAGCAGGTCGAAAAACAGGGTGCGGTCGTTCTGCGTCTCCAGGGTCATGATTTCCCCCTTGAGATCGGTCGCAAGCAGATCGTGCAGGCGCATCAGATTGGTGGTCTTGCCGCTTTGCGCCGGGCCGTAGTACACCAGCTTGAGCGTGATCTTGCGGCTTATTTCGTCGAATTCAGCCACTTGTCGGCTTCCTGCGCGGCGCTGTCGGAAAGTTCGATCTCATCGAGGATCACCGAGCCGTCCGCGCCCCAGTGCACTTTGGTGATGCCGGGAGAGTCCTGCTCCAGGCGGCGTAGCGCCAGCTCCTGCTTGGAAATCACGCCGCGCTGCATGCGCACCTGATCGGCCAGGCGCTGGTTGTCCAGCAGCAGGTCGTGGTGCGCCAGCGCCTGCGCCACCGCCGATTTGAGTTCGAACTCGTGCCACGGCTTGGCGATGAAGCGGAAAATATGCGCTTCGTTGATCGCGCCGACCAGCGCCTCCAGGTCGGCGTAGCCGGAAAGGATCAGCCGCTCGGCGTTGGGCTGGATTTTCTTGAACGCCTTGAGAAAGGCCACGCCATCCATGCCCGGCATGCGGTAATCCGAGATCACCAGGTCGAACGCCGCCCCGTCGTCGGCGCGCTGCAAGGCTTGCAGCGGGGAATCGAAGGTCTCCACCTGGAACTTGAAATCGTCCGAATCCAGGAAAGACTGCGCGGCGAACAACCGGCGCAAGGCACTGAGGATGTTCGGTTCGTCGTCCACCAGCATGATGCGGTACATGGCCTACCCCTTTCCGGCGCGCACGTAAATCTGCAACGGCCGCGCCTCGGTTTGTTCGAAATTGCGAATCTGCTCGATCAT
>JAQTMN010000071.1 GCA_028714315.1 Sulfuricella sp.
CGATATCGTTGTTGAGGTTGCCTTGGGTGGCGAGCACCGCGTCAGCCTCGCCGACTTCGGCGCGCAGGATGGCCGCGATCATTTCCTTCACCGTGGTCTTGCCGCTGCTGCCGGTCAGGCCCACCACCGGAATGGAAAAACGCACGCGCCAATGCGCCGCCAGCGCGCCCAGCGCAAGCCGGGTGTCTTCCACCCGCACCAGCGGAATATCGCCCCAGGCCGGATCGACGCGATCCACCAAGACACCCGCCGCGCCTTGGGCAATCGCCTGGGCGACGTAATCGTGGCCATCGAAGCGCTCGCCCCGGAGCGCCACGAACAGGTCGCCCGCGGCAATCGCGCGGCTATCCGTGGTGACGCCCGCAAACTCGCGATCCTCGCCGCTGGCCGCGCCGTTCAGCGCCGTGGCCGCTTCGCTCAGGCGCATCATGCTGCCTCCTCCAAAACTCTTTGCGCCACGTCCACATCGGAAAAAGGCAGGCGCGCGCCGTTGATTTCCTGGTAATCCTCATGCCCCTTGCCGGCGATCAGCACGATGTCGCCGGGCTTGGCGCCGCGCACGGCGGCGTCGATGGCGGCGGCGCGGTCTTCGATCACGCGATGGTTGGCGCCCATGCCCTCGACGATGTCGGCGATGATGGCGCCCGGCTCCTCACCGCGCGGGTTGTCGCTCGTCACGATCACGCTGTCGGCCAGGCGGGACGCTACCTCGCCCATCAGCGGACGCTTGCCGCGGTCGCGGTCGCCGCCGCAGCCGAACACGCACGCCAGGCGGCCGCCGCCGAGAATCTCGCGCAGGGTGCCGAGCACTTTTTCGAGCGCGTCGGGAGTGTGGGCGTAGTCCACCACCACCAGCGGCCTGACGCCGCCGCCCAGACGCTGGAACCGCCCGGCCACGGCTTCGACCCGGCCCAGCTCGCGCACCGCGTCTTCCAGCCCGGCGCCGCTGACCAGGAGCACGGCCAGCGCCGCGAGCAGGTTGGCGGCGTTGAAACGGCCAAGCAGCGTGCTATGCACCCTGGCCCTGCCCCATGGCGTCACCGCCTCGAAGCGGATGCCCGCCGCATCGGCCACCAGATCGTGCGCCAGCACGGCGAAGCGGCAGTTGTCCTTGTTGCCTTGCAGGCTGTAGCCGACGGTCTGCACGCCGCCGCAGCCGAGTCTGCCGGCGAGTTCCGCGCCGAACGGGTCGTCCAGGTTCAGTACCGCGTATTTCAGCTCCGGCCAGGCGAACAGGCCTGCCTTGGCGGCGGCGTAGGACGCCATGTCGCCGTGGTAATCCAGATGGTCGCGCGACAGGTTGGTCAGCATCGCCACGTCGAAATGCACGCCGTTGACCCGCCCCTGCGCCAGCCCGTGGGACGACACTTCCATCGCCGCGCATTGCGCGCCGTCGGCGAGATAATCGTGCAGCAGGCCATGCAGGCTAACCGCATCCGGCGTGGTGTTGGCGGACGGCGTCAGCGCGGCGGGGAAACCGTTGCCGAGCGTGCCGACCACGGCGGTTTTCCGCCCCAGCGCGCCGAGGCATTGCGCCAGCCAGTGGCTGCATGAAGTCTTGCCGTTGGTGCCGGTGATGCCGATGGTCCACAAACGGCGCGACGGCTCGCCGTAGACCTGGCCGGCGATCCCGCCAATCTTGTCGCGCAGGCCATCAATGCCCAAGTTCGGCACTTTCCACTCGACATTCCACTCGAATCCGGCGCGCTCCCACAACACCGCATTGGCCCCGGCGGAGATCGCCTGGGCGATGAACTTTCGCCCGTCGAGCCGCTCGCCGGGATAGGCAGCGAAGGTGTCGCCCGGCCGGACTTGGCGGCTATCCACCGCCAGGCGCGTCACCTCGACGCCCAAGCCGGCGAGGAGCGCAGTGTCACACCTCACTCCCGACTCCTCGCTCCTAACGAAAGGACTCATACCACCTCCTTCACTTCGGCGGCGTTATCCGGCGGCAGGATATTGCCGGTGGGCGCATCGGGCGGCACGGACAGCAGGCGCAGCGCGCCCGCCATCACTTGGCTGAATATCGGCGCGGCGACGACGCCGCCGTAATACTGGCCGTTGGACGGCTCGTCGATCATCACCGCGACGATCAGGCGCGGATCGGAAGCGGGCGCCAAGCCGACGAACGAGGCGACGTAACGGCTCTCCGCGTAGCGCCCGTTTTCTTCCTTGTGCGCGGTGCCGGTCTTGCCCGCCACGCGGTAGCCGGTGACTTGGGCGTGCGGCGCCGTGCCGCCGGCCTGCACCACCAGTTCCAGCATGCTGCGCACCGCCTGCGAGTTTTGCTCCGAAACCACTTTCACCCCGACCGGCGGGGCATCCAGCTTGAGCAGCGAGACCGGCTTGATCAGGCCGTCGCCGGCAAAGGCCATGTAGGCATGGGCGAGCTGCAGCAGGCTGGCTGAAATGCCGTGGCCGTAGGCCATGGTCGCCTGCTCGATCGGCTGCCAGGTCTTGTAGGGCCGCAGCCTGCCGGTCGCCTCGCCGGGGAAGCCGGCGTGCGGTGCCTTGCCGAACCCCATGCGGTCGAACACGTTCCACAGGTATTCCGGCTCGAGCGACAGCGCCATCTTGGCTGCGCCGACGTTGCTCGACTTCTGGATCACCTGCGCCATGTTGATCAGGCCGTAATCGTGGGTGTCGTGGATCGTCGCCGCGCCGATGGTGTAGGTGCCCGGTCCGGTCTGGATTGGCGTATCCGGCTTGAACTTGCCCGCTTCCAGCGCCGCGGCGGCGGTGAACGGCTTCATGATCGAGCCCGGCTCAAACACGTCGGTGACGGCGCGGTTGCGCGTGCTGTTGCGGTTGAGCTTGGCGCGGTTGTTCGGGTTGTAGGCCGGCAGATTGGCGAGGGCAAGGATTTCGCCGGTCTTGGCATCGAGCACCACGATCGCGCCGGCCTTGGCCTTGTTGGCAACGACTGCGGCCTTCAGCTCGCGGTAGGCCAGGTACTGGATCTTGCGGTCGATACTGAGCGCCAGGTCGCGCCCGTCCTGCGGAACGCGCACGCTTTCCACGTCCTCGATGATGTGGCCGAGGCGGTCCTTGATCACGTGGCGGCTGCCCGGCTTGCCGGCGAGCCAATCCTGGTAGGTCAGCTCGAGCCCTTCCTGGCCGTTGTCGTCGACGCCGGTAAAGCCGAGCAGATGCGCCACCACTTCCCCGGCGGGGTAATAGCGGCGGTATTCGCGGCGCAGGAACACGCCCGGCGCATCGATCTGCAACACCCTGGCCGCGGTTTCCGGCGGCACCTGGCGCTTGAGGTAGACGAAATCGCGCTGGCTCTGGGCGGAGCGGCTCCTGACGTCGCTTTCGCTCATGTCCAGGGTTCTTGCCAGCTGGCGGAGGCGTTCCGGGGTAATTTCGAAATCTTTCGGGCTGACCCACACCGATTCGACCGGGGTGCTGATCGCCAGCGGCTCCCCGTTGCGGTCGGTGATCATGCCGCGATGCGCGGTCAGCTCGATCACGCGGCGCGAGCGCTCGTCGCCCTTGTGCCGCAGGAAATCGTTGTCCAGCCCCTGCAGGTACAGCGCGCGCACGATCAGCCCGAAAAACCACAGCAGCACGATGCCGACCAGAATGCGCGAACGCCCGGCGGGCAGCTTCAACATCGGTACGCTGCGGCCGGGCGGGACGCCGTTCATGACGTAGCTCACGGCTTGCCCTTTTCAGCCGGGCGCACCACCTGGATGCGCGCCGGATCGGGCACCTGCATCTGCAGGGTATCCGTGGCGATTTTCTCGATCCGGGTGTGCATCGCCCAAGTACTTTGCTCCAACTGCAACTGACCCCACTCCACTTCCATCTTTTTCGCCAGCTGCTGCTCCTGCTCCAGCTCGATGAATATCTTGCGCGCCTTGTGCTGGGCCGTGACCACGCCCATCGCGCAAACGGTGACGATCAGCACCAACAGCAGGTTGAGCTTGGTCATCTTTAAGAGCCCCGAGTCCCGAGTCCCGAATCCTGAGCACGCTCGGCCACGCGCATCACGGCGCTGCGCGAACGCGGGTTGGCCGACACCTCTTCCGCCGAGGGACGAACGGGCTTGCCGACCAGGCGCAATTTGGGCGCCGGCAGCTCCGCCGCGCGCACCGGCAGCCGCGCCGGCATGGGCGCCGGCAGCGCCGCGCCGCGCATGAAGCGCTTGACCACGCGGTCTTCGAGGGAATGGAAGCTGATCACCACCAGACGGCCAGACGGCGCCAGCGCATCGACGCACTGAGGCAGCACTAGCGACAGCTCCTCAAGCTCTTGATTGAGGTAAATCCGTAGAGCCTGAAAGGTGCGCGTTGCCGGGTCTTGATGTAGCTCGCGGCTTTTGACCGCTTTTGCCACGATCTGGGAAAGTTGGCGAGTAGTGACAATGGGCTCCCCCGCTCTAGCCGCAACAATCGCCCTTGCAATCTGTTTAGCAAACCGTTCTTCACCATAATCTTTGATCACTCCCCCAAGTTGTTGTTCACTGATTTCCGCCAATAAAGCGGCGGCGGTCTGGCCACGGCTGGTATCCATGCGCATGTCGAGCGGCCCGTCGAAGCGGAAACTGAAGCCCCGCGCCGCCTCGTCCAGCTGCGGCGACGAAACCCCTAGGTCCAGCAGCACGCCGTCCACCTCCGGAACGCCCAAATTTTCCAGCACCTCGCGCAGTTGGCCGAACGCGCTGTGCACGATCCGGAAACGGGGATCGGCAATGGCGCGGGCCGCTTCCACCCCAGCCAGATCGCGGTCCAGCGCGATCAGCCGCCCCTGCGCGCCCAGTTTCTCCAGGATCAGGCGGCTGTGGCCACCGCGGCCGAAGGTGCAATCCACATACACCCCGTCCGGCCGGATGTTCAGGGCATCGACCGCCTCATCCAGCAGAACCGTTTTATGTTGAAAGGTCATAGCGAATCGCCGGTCCAAATTATGAAATGGCGATTCGCCATGACCTCTCCCTCTCCCCTAGCCCTCTCCCGCAAGCGGGAGAGGGGGACAAGGTCTCGGTTCGCGAGCCTCATTCCCGGCCACCACTCACAGCGAGAAGTTTTCCAGCGCCGCCGGAATCGCGTTGCCGGGCGCCAGCGCCTGCTCCATCTGGGCCTGCCAGCCTTCCATGCTCCATAGCTCGAAATGGCCGCCCTGGCCGACCAGCATGGCTTCCTTTTCCAGACCGGCGAGCTTGCGCAGCACGGGCGAAACCAGCAGGCGGCCGGAGGCATCCAGCTCCAGCTCCTCGGCATGGCCCAACAGCAGGCGCTTCCAGGAACTGGCCACAGGGTCGAAACTCGGCAGTGAATTGATTTTTTCTTCGATCGGCAGCCAGGCAGGCTGAGGGTAGAGCAGCACGCAGCGGTGGGGGTGCGCGGTCATCACCAGCCGTCCGGCGGACTGGACCAGCAGCGCGTCACGATGCTTGCTCGGCACAGCCAAGCGACCTTTTGCATCGAGATTCAAAGCCGTTGCACCGCGAAACATGACACCCCTTTACATCCGAATTGGCGTAGCGGGATCCCACAATTTCCCACTTCTCGCCACTGTTTCCCACTATAGGCAATAAACAAGGGGGGGTCAAGCTAAATTTCGGGTTTTTCCCTTTGGTGACAACGAGTTAATCGCAAAACCTCGAAAAACCAATACGCTTAAAAAATAGATAGATACAGAAAACATCGAAAGTAAATTATGAGGAGTTTTTGAGCGATGAGAAGTGAGGTGGGCGCGGAGAGGGCGAGCATCTTCCCTCACCCCAACCCTCTCCCGCCCGCGGGAGAGGGGGCAAACGTGAAAGGCGCTTGTTTGATTTGAAGCTGGCCGATAAGCCGGGTTCTGTAAGGAGCCGGGAGGCTCCCTGACAGTCATTCCTCTAGGCGCACGGTTACCCGTACGCTCGTGCAACCTACCCGCAGGCTCAGCGGGCCGCCTCAACGCCTGCCTATTTGGTCTTGCTCCGGATGGGGTTTACCCTGCCACTGATGTTGCCACCAGCGCGGTGAGCTCTTACCTCGCCATTTCAACCTTACCTGATCCGCTCGCGCGGCCATCGGCGGTATATTTTCTGTGGCACTTTCCATCGCCTCGCGGCGCCCGGCCGTTAACCGGCATCCCGCCCCATGGAGCCCGGACTTTCCTCTCCGCGCTTGCGCGCGCAGCGACTGTCTGGCCAGCTTCGGGGGCTATTGTATCATGCAGAGACAGGGGATTTCCGATCGCTTCGGCGGGGGCACCGGACAGGCTTGGTATGGGTAGATTTCAATCTGACAACAATGGCGATTGTTCTACCCATACAAACCACGGAGTGCGTATGACGGACGCGCCCGGAACAACTTTGCCGCAAAGGCTTAACGCTTATTGCACGCTACATTTTTTGATGGCGGTAATTGGCTATCGCCACAAACTCCCGCACCCCAAGATTCTCCGCCCGCAACCCCGGATCGATCCCCAATGCCGCAAATCCGGCATCGTCCAGATAAGCTTTCAGCGTGTTGCGCAAGGTCTTGCGGCGCTGGCCGAAGGCGGCGGTGACGATGGCGCCGAACAGCGCTTCGTCCTTGGCCGGGTGCGGCAGTTCGGCGTAGGGGATCATGCGCACGATGGCGGATTCGACTTTGGGCGCGGGCTGGAAGGCGTCGGGCGGGACGATGAACTGCAATTCCATGCTGTAGCGGTATTGCAGCATGACCGACAGCCTGCCGTATTCCGGCGAGCCGGGATCGCCCACCATGCGTTCCACCACTTCCTTTTGCAGCATGAAGTGCATGTCGATGATGTTATCGACATATTCGGTCAAGTGAAACAGGATCGGGGTGGAAATGTTGTAGGGCAGGTTGCCGACCACCCGGATGCGCTCGCCCAGGCCGGCGAAATCGAATTTGAGCGCATCGCCGGCGTGAATCGTGAGCTTGGATTTCGGGTAGTTGTTTTCCAGCCGGGCGATGATGTCGCGGTCGATTTCCACCACGTTGAGGCGGGGCAGGATTTCGAGCAAGGGGTCGGTGAGCGCGCCTAGGCCGGGGCCGATTTCCACCATGGCGTCGCCGGGCTGCGGGCCGATGGCGCGGACGATGTCCTGGATCACGCCCTGGTCGGTGAGGAAGTTCTGGCCGAAGCGCTTGCGCGGAATATGTTGCATAAAAATTACCGCAAAGGCGCAAAGGCGCAGAGATTACGCAAAGCTGTTTTTCTTTGCGCCTTTGCGCCTTTGCGGTTAATGGGTTCGTTCATTTTTCGCCATTTCCAGCGCCAGTTCGATCGCGGCCGTCAGGCTGCCGCTTTCGATCCTGCCGGTGCCGGCGAGCGTCAGCGCGGTGCCGTGATCGACTGAGGTGCGGATGATGGGCATGCCCAGGGTGACGTTGACGCCGCCGCCGAAGCTGGCGAATTTCAGCACCGGCAGGCCCTGGTCGTGGTACATGGCGAGCTGGCAGTCGGCGCCTTCGAGGTGATGGCGTGTGAACAGGGTATCGGCCGGAAGCGGGCCGGCGAGGTCCATGCCTTCGCTGCGCAGGGCTTCCAGCACCGGCGCGATGACGTCGATTTCCTCGCGCCCCATGTGGCCGGATTCGCCGGCGTGGGGATTAAGGCCGGCCACCAGGATGCGCGGGCGGGCCAGGCCGAAGCGGGCCACCAGGTCCCGGTGGAGGATGCGGACGACTTGCTCCAGCCCCGTCCGGGTGATGGCGGCGGGCACGTCCTTCAACGCCAGGTGGGTGGTGGCGAGCGCGACTCTCAGGCCGCCGCCGACCAGCATCATCACCACTTGCGGCGTGTGGGTCAGCTCGGCGAGGAATTCGGTATGGCCGGTGAAGGGAATGCCGGCATCGTTGATCACGCCCTTGTGCACGGGGGCGGTCACCATGGCGTCGAAAGTGCCGGCCAGGCAGCCTTGCGCCGCGGCGGTGAGGGTGTCGAGCACGTAGCGGCTGTTGGCCGGATTCAGCTCGCCGGCGACCGCCGGCGCGGCCAGGTCGCAGTGCAGCACTTCCAGCACGCCGGGTTGGTCCGGCGCGGCGGCTTGCGGGGAAAAGCCGATGGTTTCAAGCGGCAGCCCGAGCAGTCTGGCGCGCTCGGCGAGCAAGCTGCGATCGGCGATGGCGACGATGCGCGCCCCGATTCGCTTTTGCGCCAGCAGCACGCACAGGTCGGGGCCGATGCCGGTGGGTTCGCCGGCAGTGAGGGCGATGACGGGAGCGGTTGGTGTATGAGCTGTCATTCCCGCTTACCGCTTACCGTTGCCTGCTTGCCGTTTTTCAGAACTTGTCTTCCAGCCGGTATTCGATGAAGGCCTGGTCGCGCAGTTGGCGCAGCCAGTTTTCGTAGGCTTCGTCGGCCTTGCGGGCGCGGATTTCCTGGCGCGCCATGAGGTTTTGCCGTTCCTTGCTGACATCCTCGCTGCGGCGTTCGACCACCTGGATCAGGTGCCAGCCGAAAGGCGATTTGACCGGTGTGCCGATTTCGCCCACCTTGAGGGCGTTCATGGCGCGCTCGAATTCCGGCACGGTGTCGCCCGGCGAGAGCCAGCCGAGATCGCCGCCTTTCGAGGCGGAGCCGTCCTCGGAATGGAGCCGGGCAAGCTCGGCGAAACTGGCGCCGTTGTCGAGGCGCTCCTTGAGCTGGGTCATGCGGTTGCCGGCGTCGGTTTCCGACACGATTTCGCTGGTCTTGATGAGGATGTGGCGGGCATGGGTTTTTTGCACGACCATCGCGCCGCCCTGGCTGCGCTTGTCGAGCAGCTTGAGGATATGGAAGCCGTTCGGGCTGCGCAGCACGGCACTGGTTTCGCCCGGCTTGAGCGTATTGACCGCCTCCAGGAACAGGCCAGGCAGGCGGCTGGCGGCCCGCCACCCGAGCACGCCGCCCTGCAGGGCGTCCGGCGCATCGGAATAGCTGGCGGCGACTTGGGCGAATTCGCTGGCTTTAAGCTCGGCCAGCGCTTTCTCGGCGTGCGCGCGCCTGCTTTGCACCTGCTCCGGGCTGGCCTGCTCCGGCACGCGGACCAGGATGTGCGCCAGGTTGTATTCGTCCTCGCCGCCCGCGTGGGCGGCGCGGCTGCTGAGGTAATTTTCCACCTCGCCCTCGCTGACGCTGACGCGATTGTCCACTTCGCGCTCGCGCAGCCGGCTCAGGGTGATTTCATCGCGGATTTCCTCGCGGAATTTGGCGAAGCTGGTACCCTCTTTTTCCAGCGCGGCGCGGAACGCGTCCGACGTCAGTTTGTTTTCCTGCGCGATGCGCTGCAGGGTTTTGTCGAGCTGCAGATCGTCCACCCGGATGCCGGTTTCCTTGGCCAGTTGCAACTGCACCCGGTCGGTGATCAGGCGTTCCAGCATCTGCTTCTGCAGCACATCCTGCGGCGGCAGCGCCGTGCCCTGTTTGCGGAGCTGCTGGGCGACCAGGCGCAGGCGTTCGTCGAGCTCGAACTGGGTAATGACCTCGGTGTTGACCACGGCGACGATCCGGTCCACCAGCTGGACCCGTGGCGCCGCTTTCGCCGGGCTGGGATCGACCCCGGCGGCTTGCGCGAAAATCGTGGAAAACGCCGCCAGGCAGGCGCCCAGCAGGGAGAGGGCTCGCTTCGCGAGTATTGCCTTATCGAGTTTCAGGAAAGGTGTTTTCATTGGGATTTTCGTTCGTTTTGGTGTAGCCGTAGATATTGCGGCTGAGCACTTCCAGCGGATTGGAGCCGATCGAACTGACGCCGTTCAATTCCAGCTGGAAGAAAATCGAGTTGCTCCGTTCCGAAGTGGCGGTGGCAAAGCTATGGACCACGGCCCGGAACGCCCAGCATCCCGCATTGTATTCGAGCCCGGCCAGGCTTTCCAGGTTTCTGTTGTCCAGGATCGAATAGTTCCATCGCGCCAGTCCGCTCCAGCGCCCGGTCAGGGGCCACTGGGCGGAGGTGTCGATCTGTTTGAGGCCGACCGGCGTCGCCGGCGTGGCGGGGGTATAGCGGTAGCCGACATTGAAGGCCTTGCCGGGTGCGGGCAGATAGCGGCCGGTCAGCGCCAGATTGCTGGTCTTGGCCAGATCGGGGTCGTATTGCCACAGGCTGTCCAGGGACAGGGCGCGGGTCATTTTTCCGCCCAGCGAAACCAGGATGTCGGAGAACTTCCTGTCCGGCGGCGTGCCGCCGGGCAGCGTCACCTGCGGGATGCTCAGGTAATAACGCTGCGCCACCGTGCCGCGCAGGCGCTCGATGCCGCTTTCTTCCAGGAAACGGGAAGTCACCCCCAGCGTCACCTGGTTGGCGTCGCTGATCCGGTCGCCGCCGATGAAGCGGTTTTCGGTGAAAATCTGCGGGATGCCGAAGCCGAAGTCGCCCGAGTCGAACAACGGAATCCGGCTTTGGTCGCGGAACGGCGCGCGGACGTAATACACGCGCGGCTCCAGCGTTTGCTGGTAGCTCGAACCGAACAGGCTGACGTTGCGGTCGAAATACAGGCCGCCGTCCACGCTGAAAATCGGCAGCGTGCGGGTGACGTCGGGCAGCGCAGCCGCCGGGTCGAAGGCATAACGCGTGGCGTGCAGGCCGAGTTTCGGGACGATATAGCCGTATACCGGGTTAAGCGGCAGGCTGATGCTGGGATAGAGCGTCAGGCGCGTGGCGTTGGGCCGCGCCGTTCCATCCACCAGTTCGGAATGGGTGAAATCGACCAGTTCGCTGTTGAGTATCAGATCGAGCCCGGAGCCATAGCGGCTGGCGCCGAGGCCGAGCGGCCTGGACCCGTTGAGCAGGAACTGGGTGCGCCGGTACGGCGTGATGATCGGCGCGAGCGGGTCCTGCAGGGTCTGGAAACTCTGCGACCGCGCGGAGAAGTTCCAGCCGGCGCCGGCGTAGGACAGCAGCCCGTCGCGCAGCAGGTTGACCTGGGAAGTGACGCTGATCTGGGTGCTGAGATCCCGGAAATAATTGTCGTCGGAGGCTTTCTCCAGGGTGAGCACCCCGGTCCAGCCGCCGCCCAGGTTGTGCTGATGCCGCAGCGACATGAAATCCCGGCGCTCGCCGGTGAGCCGGTCGTTGGGCAATACTTCCAGGTTGGCCATGCCGGAATAGGTCGGTTCCAGGTAGCGGAATTCGTTTTTCAGCTGCACGCCGCGTTTGGTCATCAGCCGCGGCGTGATGGTGGCGTCCATGTTGGGCGCGATGTTCCAGTAATAGGGCAGCGTCAGCTCCGCGCCGCTGTTGCCGGTGCTGCCGTAGCTGGGGCTGAGGAAGCCGGATTTGCGCTCGCTGTTGAGGGAGAAATTCATCCAGGGCGTATACAGGATCGGCACACCCATGAAATCGACGTAGGCGTTGCGCGCCGTGCCGACCTGGGTGGTGCGGTCGATTTCGAGCTGATTGGCGTGGATGAACCAGTCGTCCGAGCCGGCCGGGCAGGTGTTGTAGCGGACGTCTTCCAGGCGATACTTGTTTTCGCCCTCGAACAGCAGCATCTTCGCGTCGCCGCGGCCGGGCGGCACTTGCTGGTTCAACTGGAACACCGGCTGCCGCATGAAACCCTCGTTCTTCTCCAGTTTGAGCTTGAGTTCCGGCCCCTCGACGATGTCGCCGTTTTGGTCGATGCGCACGTCGCCCTGGGCATGGAGCTCGTCGTCGGGCTTGTTGTAGCGCAGGTGGTCCGCGGTGACGACCTGCCCCCATTGGCGCAGCTCGGCGTCGCCGATCGCCTCGGTTTCGACGTCCTGGTGGCCTTGGATCCGCTGCGCGCGGATGAAAATCGGCGTGGATTTCGTGTCGGGCGGCGGACTGACGGTCAACGCCTTGCTCGATTTGAGCGGCAGCGGCTCGGCCGGCTCGGCTGATTCGACCGGCTCGGCGGAGTTCGCGGCGGCAGGGATGTCCGGTTCGGCGGGACCGGCCGCGGCGACCGGCAAGAAGCTGCCTTGTTGTGGCATCGACGCTGCGGCGATGGCGGCCGGGTGGAGTTCGGTCGCCGGCGCCGCGGCCGGCGCGGGAGCCGCCCGGCGCGGAGCCGGGGCGGGCTGGAGCAAGGCCGGGTCGATCTGGAACGGAGGCAGGTTGAGCGCCGCCTGCGCAGTGGCGGGAAACAGCCAGATCAGGGCGAATGCCAGCGGTGTCGGGCGGAAATCGTGGAATCGGCCGTTCGCGCGGGACGGCGGCTCCCGGAATATTTTTTTCATCTTGTAGACAAGGCAACGGCCTCGCCCGGCAGCCCAAGGCGCGGGTCGAGGCCATATTGTGCGTGCGTTGTTATATCGATGATAAAATCGCACAAATCGGCCTTTTGCGCAATGTGAGATTAGATGGATCGCCTTGAATTACTTGAAAACTGGTTGAAGCAGCAGCTCCCCGGCGCCGCTTATTCCATTGCCCCGGCTTCGGCGGACGCCAGCTTCCGGCGCTATTTCCGGGTCGGCTTGCCGGACTGTTCGCTGATCGTGATGGACGCGCCGCCCGAACACGAGGATTGCCGCCCTTTCATCCACGTGGCGGAGCTGTTCCAAGACGCGGGAGTGAACGTGCCGCGAATCCTGGCGCAGGATCTGGCGCAGGGCTTCCTGCTGCTTTCCGACCTGGGCGGCACCACTTACCTGGAGGCGCTCGGCCGGGACGAAGCGGCGGCGGACAAGCTCTATCGCGCCGCGGCGGAGGCCCTGATCGACATCCAGCTCGCCAGCCGCCCCGGCGTCCTGCCGGAGTACGACGAAGCGCTGCTGGCGCGCGAACTGAGTCTGTTCCCGGACTGGTATGTGGGCAAGCACTTGCAGACCGCGCTGACCGCCGCCCAGGCCGAGGCCATGAACGGCGTGTTCGACCTGATCCTGCGCAACAACCTGGCTCAGCCCCAAGTCTTCGTGCACCGCGATTACCACTCGCGCAACCTGATGGTGACCGAACCCGGCCCCGGCATCCTCGATTTCCAGGATGCGGTGTACGGGCCGGTGACCTACGACCTGGCTTCCCTGCTGAAGGACGCCTATATTCACTGGGAAGAAGAGCGCGTGCTGGACTGGCTGATCCGCTACTGGGAGAAGGCGAAGAAAGCCGGCCTGCCGGTGGCGGACGACTTCGCCGCGTTCTACCGCGATTTCGAGTGGATGGGCGCGCAGCGCCACATCAAGGTGCTGGGCATCTTCGCCCGGCTCTACCACCGCGACGGCAAGGACGGCTACCTGAAAGACATGCCGTTGGTGATGGCTTACTTGCGCAAGACCTGTGAGCGCTACGGCGAACTCCATCCGCTGCTCAAGCTGCTGGACGATCTTGAAAACCGGCAGGCGACGGTGGGATTCACGTTTTGAATCGTTCGCCGCGGAAAGCCATGATCCTCGCCGCCGGCCGCGGCGAACGCATGCGGCCGCTCACCGACGCCACGCCGAAGCCGCTCCTGCAAGCCGGCGGCAAGCCGCTGATCGTGTGGCATATCGAAAGGCTGGCGCGG
>JAQTMN010000072.1 GCA_028714315.1 Sulfuricella sp.
CACTGAGGATGTTCGGTTCGTCGTCCACCAGCATGATGCGGTACATGGCCTACCCCTTTCCGGCGCGCACGTAAATCTGCAACGGCCGCGCCTCGGTTTGTTCGAAATTGCGAATCTGCTCGATCATGGCGTCGTCAATCAGATAATCCCTGGACAACAGCAGCAGCCCGTCCGGCGAAGTCAGGTCGCGCGCCAGCACCATGCCTCGGCGCAAGGCCGAAGACGGGAGTTTCACCTCGACCCCGGCGGCGCTGGAAGCATCCGTCCCGCCGAGCATTTCGAGGAACACGTCCACCACCTTCGGGTCGTAGCGCTTGCCGCGGCTCTCCAGCAGATACTCGCGCGCCTCGGTTTCCGTCAGGTTCTTGCTCATGGCGGTGCCGATCTGGAGCGCGTCGTAATCGTTGGCCACGGCCAGGATGCGCGCGCCGCGCGGGATCGCGATGCCGACCAGGCCGTCGGGGTAGCCGAGTCCGTCGAAGCGCTCGTGGTGGCTGCGGATCAGCTTGGCGGCATCCTTCATGTTCTCCAGCGCCATCAGGGCCGCCTGGCCGGTGACCGGATGGCGGATGACCTCGGTGCGCTCCTCGGTGGTCAGGGCGGAAAACGGCTTGTGCAGGAGGCGGTCGGACAAACCGATTTTGCCGATATCGTGCAGCAGGCCGGCAAACATCACGTCCTGCACCTCGCCATCGGGCATCCCCAAACGCTGCGCCAGCCGCCGCGCATGGTCCGCCACCCGGCGCGAATGGCCGGCCATCGCCCCTTCGCGCAGTTCCATCAAATTGGAAAACACTTTCAGCGTGGTGAGATAGCTGTCCTTCAGCTGCTTGTTCGCCACCTCGAGAAAGCCCATGGTCTGGCGCACTTCCTCGGTGCGCTCCCTGACCTTGGCCTCCAGGTTGGCGTTGAGGTCCTTGAGTTCCTCGTTCTGCCTGGCGGTCAGTACCTCCAAGCGCTTCTTTTCCTGCTCCAGGTTCTTGAGCTCGAGCGCATGGTGCACCACCAGCACGATATCGTTGTCGTCCCACGGCTTGGAGACATAGCGGTAGATTTCGCCCTTGTTGATGGCGTCGATGGTCGAAGTCACATCGGCGTAGCCGGTCAGCAGGATGCGCATGGCGTCCGGCCATTTGGCCCTGACCTGCTCGAGAAACTGGGCACCGTTCATCTCCGGCATGCGCATGTCGGAAATCACCAGATCGACACGTTCCCGCGCCATGATCTCAAGCCCTTCCGCCCCGCCCCCGGCCGTGAAAATACGGTAGCCCAGCGGCCGGAACAGCCGCTTCAGCGAGCTCAGGATATTAGCCTCGTCGTCCACGAACAAGAGCGTGGCCGGCTCGGCAGGTTGCTCTTCCGTCACGATTTCATTCATATCGGATGATCAGATTCAAAAAAATTTGGCCGCAAAAAAGCTGTTGTTGTGGGTACGGCTTCAGCCGTACATGTCAGGCTGCACCCGCGAGGAGTGTCCCCGCCGCGAGCGGCAGCAAAGCTGCTCGCACGGACGAGAAAGCCTGACCCACAGATCACCATGAATCCTGAACGCCATTTTTGTGACTTTTGCGGCCAAGCATTTTCGCATTTCATGTTTTATGCTCCGGCTGTTTCACCGGCAAATAAACGCGGAAAATCGTCCCCACCCCCACCTCGCTCGATACATTGATCCGGCCGTGGTGCTTCTGGATGATGCTGTAGGACAGCGACAATCCGAGTCCCGTCCCCTTGCCGACCGGCTTGGTGGTAAAGAACGGCTCGAATATCCGGTTGAGATTTTCCGCCGGGATGCCCTTGCCGGAATCGGCGATCTCGACCCAGACCTGGTCGTCCAGCATCCCCGTGCGGATGAAGATGATGCCCCGGTCCTCGATGGCATGGGCGGCGTTGATCAGGAGATTCATGAACACCTGGTTGAGCTGCGAGGCGAGGCATTCCACTTCCGGCAGTTCGCCGTAGACCTTGATCACCTCGGCCTTGTATTTCAGCTCGTTCCAGACGATGTTGATGGTGCTGTCCAGGCCTTTGTGGATATTGGCCCACTGCCACTCGGCCTGATCCACGTGGGAAAAATCCTTGAGGTCCTGCACGATTTTTTTCACCCGCGCGATGCCCTCCTGGGTTTCGCTCATCAATTCCGCCACGTCTTCCCTGAGATAGGCCAGATCGTATTTTTTCTTCAAGTCCCGAATCTGTTGCAGCACGTCGGGGTGATCGGCCAGCAGGGATTCGTTTTTCTCGTAGGCGTCCAGCACGTCGAATACGTTGGCGAGGTACTTCTGCAAGGAGCTGAAGTTGGAATTGATGTAGCCCACCGGGTTGTTGATCTCGTGCGCCACCCCCGCCGCCAGCTGGCCGATCGAGGCCATTTTCTCTGACTGCAGCAGCTGGTTTTGGGCTTCTTCCAGGCGCTGGTTGACGGTGCGAATCTCGTCGTTCATTTTCGACAGCAAGGCAATCCGCTTTTCCTGATCGATGTGCAGGCGGGTGTTTTCGATCACCACCGTAATCAGGCTCACCACCACCGCGCCGTTTTCCAGGTCGCCTTCGGTGTAGGGCTGGTCGCCTTCGCGCCGGTTGATGCTGAGGGCGCCGATCACCCGATTCTCGATCTTCAACGGCCAGCACATCGCCGAGCGCGGCCGCGCCGTTTCGTCGCGCGGGGCGGCCAGCTTGAAGCGCGGGTCGCTGGAGACGTCGCCGTTCAGCAACAGCGCCTTGCCTTCCGCCGCCACCCAGCCGAGGACGCCATGGCCCAGCTCGACACGGCTGCCGATCACGTGGCCCGGAATATCGATGCCGGCGACGATGGCAAGATACGGGTCGTCGTCCTCGCCGCAGGCGATGGCCAGGGTGCCGCTGTTGGCGCCGAAGCCCTCGACGATATGCAGCAGGATTTCATGCTGGACTTGTTCCGGCTGATCGCGCAGCTGCGCCGTCTGCCCCAGGCGATAGAGCTGGTAGACCCAGGACAGCTTGGTTACTTTGTCGGATAACATGGCGTTCCCTTGCTATTCGCCCAACAGCAGATGGGCGCCGGCATACTGTCGCTCGATTTCCCCCAGCAGCGCAGGCATCGCATCCCAATCCAGCTCGAGGCGAGTCCACGCCCCGCTCGACAGCGGCGGCACCATTTCGTCATAACCGGCATTGCCGATATCCAGCGCATGGCACAGCACGTTGGCGACATGCGCCAGATCGGTCAGCGCCGCGGGGTCGCGCTCGGGCCGGAGATGGTCGCGGATCGCCTGCTGGATCGAGACCGGAAATTTCCAGCGCTTGACCAGCTCGTAGCCGATCAGGCCGTGATCGACCCCAATCTCGGCGCACTCGGCATCGACCAGACTGGAATCGTCGGCGGCGCTGCGCGCCACCACCGCACTGGACTCCGCGTGGAAATAGGCGTCCAGCACCAGCCTGCCGATATCGTGCAGCAAACCCGCGGTGAAGGCCAGCGCCTGGTTCTTGCCCGTCGCCCTGGCCAGCGCCTGGGCACAGACGGCGGTACCGATGCTGTGCTGCCAGAACGCCGCGCGGTCGAGGCCGTTGCCCTCGGTCACGGCGAACTGGTTGATGATGCCGGCCGCCGCGACCAGCGAGCGCACGTTGTGGAAACCCAGCACCACCATCGCCTCGCCCACCGAACCGATCTTGCTCGACATGCCGTAAAAAGGCGAATTCGCCACCCGCAGCACGCGCGCCGTCAAGCCCTGGTCCTGGCCGATTTTCCGCACCAGGTCGGCGGTGTCGATATTGTCCTTGTCGAAGCTCGCCAGGATTTCCAGCACCACCACGGAAGGCGATGGAACCTGCTGGATACCCTTGACCACCTGGTCGACTGTGAGCTTGCCGGTCATCGGGTTTTCACCAAATCATGAAACAGCGCTTCGCCCCGACCGTTACCCTCTCCCCTAACCCTCTCCCGCAAGCGGGCGAGGGGGGCGAGGTCTCGCTTCGCGAGTTTTATGTTAGCGAGCCGCAAAAAGGCGCAAAAAACGGCGTTCAGGCGATATATCGTCATATGCAATTTGTGCCTTTTCGCGGGATTAATTTTCGTTCAATCCGGCAAGCCGGTATTGCAATATCGTGGCATGCAGCTTCAACAGCATCGGATCGCTGCCGGCCTTGCGGAACAACCGGTCGATCCGCGCCCGCATTTCCGCCTCGCGTGCGGCGCGCTGCTCGGCGCTAAGCGCCTCTTCCGCCACCGCCACCACGACATGGTCCACCCCGCGCCGCCGGAGCGAAGCCAGGCTGGCCTCGGTCAATTCCCCGCCCTGCGCCAGCAGGCAGCCGCCGCCGGCGTCGAGCACGTCCTGCGCCAGCACCATGCCCACTTCGGCCCGCTCCAGCGGCATCCATTTCGATTTCATTCCCCGACCCTATTTTCCAGATCCGGCACCACCACCAGCACCCGCCCCTGCGAGCTCGACGAGGTGCCCATCGAGTAGCTCCAGAATACCACACTGCGGCCGTCCTCCAGCTTGCAGCTGCCGCGCTGGCCGGGATGCTCCAAGGCTTCCATGATGGCCCCGTGCAGCCGTTCGGCCGCGACGCTGCCGACCAGGGTAGGCTGCTGGCGGGTGCCGAAAATTTCGTTCGCCTTGTGGTTGGCCAGCGCAACCAAGCCGTCCTCGCCCACGCCGATCAGGGCGACCGGCATGTATTCGAACATTTCCTGCGACACCCGCAGCACGCCCACATTGCGCTGCGCTTCGCCGGCCTGCTGCTCCACGTGTTTTTCCAGTGCGCGCTTGGCCAGGCTCAGCTCCTCGTTGACGGCCGTCATCTCGTCGGTGAGGCGGCGGTTGTCGAGGGAAAGCTCATAGCGCTGGAACGCTTCCTTGATGTTGGCCCGCAGCAGGTCGTCGTCCCACGGCTTGGTGAGAAACTTGTACACCGCGCCCTCATTGATCGCGTCGGTCACGCTTTTCAGCTCGGTATAGCCGGACAGCACCATGCGCACGGTGTCGGGGTAAATCCGCTTGACCCGGCGCAGGAATTCGATACCGCTCATTTCCGGCATGCGCTGGTCGGAGACGATCACCCCGACCGGGTTCTCCGCCAGGAGATCGAACGCGGCCGAAGCGGAGCTCGCCTTGAGCACGTGATAGCCGTCGCGACGCAGCAGCCGGGTCAGCGCGGTCAGGATGTTTTCCTCGTCGTCGAGCAATAGCAGCGTGCGCTGGCCGAGCGCCGCCGTATCGTCCTCCATCGCCAGACCGCGCCGCTCACGCAGCAGAATTTCGAAATCCGCAGACGAAACCGGCCGGCTGAAGAAAAATCCCTGCATCTCGTCGCAGTGGCGCAGGCGCAGGAAGGAGCGCTGCTCCTCGGTTTCCACCCCCTCGGCGATCACTCGCAGCCTCATTTCATGCGCCATCGAAATGATGGTTTTGGCGATGGCGGCATCGTCCGGGTCGGTGGTGATGTTGCACACGAACGACTGGTCGATTTTCAGCGTGTCGATGGGAAAGCGCTTGAGGTAGCTCAAACTGGAATAGCCGGTGCCGAAGTCGTCGATCGAGGATTTCACCCCCATCGCCTTGAACCGGGTCAGGGTATCGATGGTCGCCTCGACGTTCTGCATCAGCAGGCCCTCGGTCAATTCCAGTTCGAGCAGGGCGGGGTCGAGGCCGGTTTCCTGGAGGATGCCCGCCACCAGTGCCACGAGGTCCTGGTGCTTGAACTGCCGCGCGGAAAGGTTGACGGCGACGCATACCGGGCGCAGGCCGGCGTCCTGCCACGCCTTGTTCTGCGCGCAGGCGGTGCGCAGCACCCATTCCCCGAGCGGCAAAATCAGGCCGGATTCCTCCGCCACCGGGATGAACTTGGCCGGCGGCACCATCCCCAGTTCGGGGTGCCTCCAGCGCACCAGCGCCTCCATCCCGTTGATCTGACCGGTGCGCAGATCCACCTGAGGCTGGTAGTACACCATGAATTCGCCGCGCTCGAGCGCGTGGCGCAGGTTGTTTTCCAGCACCAGCCGCTCCAGCGCCTTGACGTTCATCTCCGCGGTGTAGAACTGGGAATTGTTGCGCCCCTGTTCCTTGGCCCGATACAAGGCGGCATCGGCGTTCTTCAACAGCGTCGGGGTGTCCTGGCCATCCTTGGGATAGAGCGCGATGCCGATGCTGCACGTGATATAGAGCTCGTGGCCGCCGATGGCGAAAGGATCGGCAAAGGTCTTGAGAATCTTCCGCGTCACGGCGGTGACATCCTCCGCCGCCGCGATATCCGACAAAATCACCACGAATTCGTCGCCGCCCTGGCGCGCCACCGTGTCGCCCTCGCGCACGCAGCCCGCCAGCCGGGCGGCGACCTGCTTGAGCAGCAAGTCGCCGACATCGTGGCCCAGGCTGTCGTTGATGTTCTTGAAATAATCCAGGTCGATGAACATCACCGCCAATTCGCTCGCGTGGCGGCGCGCGTAGGTCAGCGCCTGGCCGAGCCGGTCCTGCAGCAGGTTGCGGTTGGGCAGTTCGGTGAGGGTATCGTAATTGGCCTGGTGTTCGAGCTGGCTGACGTAATTCTTGCGCTCGGACACGTCGCGCCCGGTGGAAACGTAGTAGCCGACCTCACCCCGCGCATTGCGGATCGGCGTGATGGTCTTGTCCTCGTAATACAGCTCGCCGTTCTTCTTGCGGTTGATCATCTCGCCGCGGAACACCTCGCCAGCCAGCAGCTTGCCCCACATTTCCCGGTAGAAGCCTTCACCCATCAGGCCGGAGCTAAGCAGGCCGGACTTCCTGCCGATCGCCTCTTCCTCGCTATAGCCGCTCAGCGCCACGAAAGCCGGATTGACGTATTCGATGACGCTCTGACTGTTGGCGATCATGACGCTGTCGCCGGCCTGCTCGATCGTGCTGGAAAGCAGATGCATCTGGTTTTCGGCATGCTTGCGCGCGGTGATGTCGTAACAGGCGCCGAGATAACCGGCAAAATTGCCGTCCGGATCCGTGTAGGGTGCGCCGTTGTCGGTGATCCAGCGATACACGCCGTCCCGGCGGCGCAGACGATACTCCATCTCGAATGGCTGGCGCCGGTCGAACGCCTCGCGGTAGATTTTCAGGCAACGGTCGAGATCGTCCGGATGCACGCCCTCGGCCCAGCCGTCGCCCAATTCCTGTTCCGCCGTCCTGCCGGTGAAATCGAGCCAGGCCTGGTTGAAATAGTCGCTTTGTCCATCCACGCCGGAACGCCAGACCAGGACGGGAAAATGATGAAACAGTTTGAGATAAAAATCCCGCGACCGGGTCAGGCTCGCCTGGTGCCGGCGCTGTTCGGAAATATCGCGGCGAATGGAGGCAAAATAGAGGAACAGCATGATCGCCAGAACGGCCAGCGACTCCGCCGCCAGTACCGCAAGGAACATCTTCCCGGCAAACAACAGGCTGCCCGCCATCAGCGCGAGCACCAGGAAAACCATGCCGAACTGCCTGTCCGGGGAGGCGCGCAACAGCCGGTCGATCAAGACGGGTCCGACCGGCTCGACGGTTTGCGGATTGAGATCGTTTGCCATAAGCCTTGCTTCACCACCATCGCTGCGTTTTCGTCAGGGAATGTCCGTTCCTGACTGCGATTATGGAGAAGCGCCGGGCTTCGCACAAGACTGAGGGTGGGGTGAGCGGAGAGCGGGGAGAGCCGAGTCAGGCCGCTCGGCCGCAGCCGACGCTGCGGTCCTTGCCGGCCAGCTTGGCCTGGTACATGCGCTGATCGGCGATTTCGACCAGTTGGCGCCAGTTCCCGGCGCCATCGCAGATCCGCTCCGCGACGCCCCAGCTGGCGGTGAGCGGCGCGCCGTCGGGGCGCAGCCCCAAACCCGCCGCCCGCAGGCGCTCGATCAGGTTGGCGGCGGCCTGGCTGTCGTAGCCGGGCAGGAGGATGACGAACTCCTCGCCGCCCCAGCGCAGCAGCATGTCGCCGCCCCGCAAGCTGCCGCTGACGGCCGCGGCGGCGCCCTTGAGGATGCGGTCGCCGGCATCGTGGCCGAATTGGTCGTTGATGCGCTTGAAATTGTCCAGGTCGATGAACACCACGGCAAACGGTCCATTGTTGCGTTGGGCGATGTGGAACTGGATATCGAGCAATTCCTCGCCGCTGGCGCGGGTGAATGCGCCGGTGAGAGTATCGTGGCTCGCCTGGCGGATCAGCGCCATCATGAAGCCGAGCTGGCTCATGCCGGACATCGACGCCACCGCCGTAATCAGCACCAGCAGCCAGAAGGCGCCAAGGTGGGAACTCCAGCTCAGCAAATCGAGCTGCAACAGGGCGACCAACGCCTCGGCCAGCAGCACGGGCAGGGCAAAGGCGAGCCCTTCCAGAATGGTCAGCGGAAACACGCTCAAGCCCGCCACCATCACGAACGGCAGGAAGGCGTAGCCCGCCGCGATGGCCGACGCGGCGCCGACCGTCTCGAAACTGGACAAGAGCGGGTGGGAATAGATGAAGAACAGCGTCGGGATGCCGAACATCAGCGCCAGGGCGCGGTAGGCATCGGGCATCCGCGAAGATTCGCGATAGGACACCGCCAGCACGCCGAACGCCACGCTGGTGACGACCCGCCCCGCGCCCAGCAGCGGCCACACCGGCCAATTGAACACCAGCACGTCAATGATGATCCAGAGCGGGGTGAGCACGGCGAACAGGGCCGCCACCATGCGCACCCGCGAAATGATCATGACCGCGCGCTTGCGCGCCAGCAAGGGGGGATGTCCCGCCGGCAGCAGCAGGCAGCTGGCCTCGTTGCATGACAGGTCGGTGAGCACGCGCCCGACCAGGCCCTGCAACCACAACTTCGGGGAAACCATGTTTCCACTCTCCGATTCGATTTTTTTATTTATCCTGCAAACCTCATTTGAACCGCGGAGAACGCAGAGGGCCGGAGGGATTCAAAGACTTACGCTTCATTGGACACTCACCCATCGGGTACGCCAGCGACAATCCGTAATCATTTGTTTTTCCTCTGCGTCCTCCGTGTCCTCTGCGGTAAATGCGGTTTTTAGGTTTATCCTGAAACAGCGCGCGGCAGATGCGAATCCATTCGCAAGATCACGCCCGTTGTGCGAATGAATTCGCACCTACAAACCTTGATTTTCCACCGTGTTCCCCGTGGTTCAGCGACAATTTTCAGGGTAAATCCTACAGGGTGTCGTCGCGCGAGATTCCCCGGCGCCGCAATATGCGCCGCAGCAGCTTCAACGCTTCCACCTGGATCTGGCGCACCCGCTCGCGGGTGAGGCCAAGCGTTTCGGCCACCTGTTCCAGGGTATGGATTTCATGGCCGTTCAGGCCGAAACGGCGTGCGATCACGCTGCGCTGCTTGTCGCCCAGTTCGTCCAGCCAATGCCGCACATGGTCCTCGATTTCGGCCAGCTGGAGCAGTTCGTCGGGGGGCGTGCTGGTGTCGTCGGCAATGGCGTCGCTCAGGGTCAGCGTCGGGTCGATATCCAGCGGCGTATCCAGGGAGGCGATACGCTCGTTCAGGTTCAGGACGTAGCGCACGTCCTCGACCGATTTGTCCAGCAGGTGCGCCACTTCTTCGGCGGTGGGCTCGCTGCCCCCGTGTGACTCGATATGACGAAACGCCTGCAGGCAAAGGTTCATCTCCCGGATCACGTGCACCGGGATGCGGATGGTGCGTGCCTGATTCATGATGGCGCGCTCGACGTTCTGCCGTATCCACCAGGTTGCGTAGGTGGAAAAACGGAAACCGCGCTCCGGGTCGAACTTGTCCAGCGCATGCATCAGGCCCAGGTTGCCCTCCTCGATCAGGTCGAGCAGCGCCATGCCGCGATTGGTGTAGTGCTTGGCGATATTCACCACCAGCCGGAGATTGCATTCGATCATGCGCTGGCGGGCATCGAAATCCCCCTGCCGGGCCAAAGCCGCGAGCCGATGCTCCTCGTCGGCGCTCAGCAGCGCATTGTGGCCGATTTCGTTGAGGTAGATCAGCGTGGGGTCGTGGCTTTCGTCGACGAAAGTCTCGTCCTGCGGCGGACTGGCCGGCTCCTCCCGCTCATCCCCAAGCGAAAGCTCTCCTTCGTCGGGGAATTCGCCTGGTTCGCTGTCGATGTCGTCGTTCATCCTAAAACCCCCAGCTCAAGCCACGGAGATCACCGAGGACAGGGAGACGAAGCGGATTTCCCCCGTTTTCCCGCCAGGCAGGAATGATCATCCCGGCAACCGTTTGTCTTTCCTCCGTGAACTCCGAATTCTCCGCGGCCAAACGCTTTTTTCAGGCTCATGGCACTTTATCGCCCGGCAAGTGCTTCATCGGATCCACCGGCTTGCCCATACGCCGGATTTCGAAATGCAGCTTGATCTGGTCGGCATCGGAGTCGCCCATCTCGGCGATCTTCTGACCCTTCGTAACGCTCTGCCCTTCCGCGACGAGAATCTGACGGTTGTGCGCATAGGCGCTCAAATAGGTCTTGTTGTGCTTGACGATGACCAGCTTGCCGTAGCCGCGCAGGCCGCTGCCGCTGTATACCACCTTGCCCGGCGCCGCCGCCAGCACCGGCTGGCCGCTTTTGCCGCCGATATCCACGCCCTTGGCGCTGGAGCCTTCGTTGAATCCGGCGATCACCTTGCCCGTGGCGGGCCAGCCCCAATCGATCCGCTCGTCGTCTTCGGCCTGGCCCGCGTCTTTCTTCTCACCCTCGGCCGGCGGCGGCGCCTTCACGGCTTCCGCGGCCGGCTTGACCGGCGCGGATTCGGGTTTGGCCGGGGCCGGCTTTGCCGGCTCGCCGGAGGGTTCGCCGGCCTTGGCCGGCGGCGGTTCGGATGTTCCATAAGGCAGTTTGACCGCCTTGGGCTCGGTCTTCAGCAGCGAGTCCTCGCCGACAGGCCGGACTTCGACCGCGGGCGCGACTTTCAGCGGAGTCGCCACGACCAGGCCGGACGGCGCCAGCTTCAGCTCCTGGCCGACGCGAATGGTGTAGGGCGCGCCGATCGCGTTCCACTCGGCGATATCCTGGTAGTCGTAGCCATGCTCCAGCGCGATGCCGTACAAGGTATCGCCCTTTTGCACCGTGTAGGTCTGCGGACGCCAGTCCCCTTCCCTCGCCGCCGGCTTGGCGCGGAGAACGGCTTTTTTTGCCTGCGGCGCGCGATCCACCACCGGTGCCGAAGTCTGGTTCGATGCGCATCCCGCCGACAAGAGTGCGACGGCGAGCACACCCAGCCCGATATTGCCGCGCCGGGTCACGCCAACCCCGGCAGCAGCGGCACGAACTTCACCGCTTCCAGCGTCGTTTGCCGGTATTCCTGCGCCGTATGTTCGATCAGACAAAGCCGCTGCTCGCCGGTTCCAATCGGAAACACCAACCGCCCGCCCACCGCCAGCTGCGGCAACAGCGCCTCCGGCACGTGGGTGGCGGCCGCGGTCATGATGATGCCGTCGAACGGGCCGAGTTCCTTCAGCCCGAGCGAGCCGTCGGCATGCTTGACCTTCACGTTGGCCGCGCGCAATTCGCGCAGATGGCCGCGCGCCTTGGTCAGCAGCGGCGCGATGCGCTCGACCGAGTAGACCTCCCGCGCCAGGCGCGCCAGCACGGCGGTCTGGTAGCCGCAGCCGGTGCCGATTTCCAGCACTTTCCCCAGGCTGCCGCCGCCGCGCAGCAGCTCGCTCATGCGGGCGACGGTGTGGGGGTTGGAAATGGTCTGGCCGAAGCCGATCGGCAGGGAGCAGTCTTCGTAGGCCCGGCTCGCCAGGGCCTCGTCCACGAAAATGTGGCGCGGAATCGCGCCCATGGTTTCGAGCACCACTTCATCCTTGATGCCCTGGCTGCGCAAGCGCTCCACCAGACGAGCGCGGGTGCGCTGGGAAGTCATGCCGATGCCGCTGAGTTTTGCGCTCATTGCGGCAGCCACTGTCTGATCGCGTCCATCTGCCCGTAATGGGTCAAATCGATCTGCAGCGGCGTGACCGAAACGACGCCGCGCGCCACCGCACCGAAATCGGTACCGGCGCCGGCATCCTGCGCCGCCCCGGCGGCGCCCACCCAGTACACCGTTTCGCCGCGCGGATTGACCGTCTTCACCACCGGCTCGGCCTTGTGGCGCTTGCCCAGGCGGGTGATCTCCCGTCCCTGCAGCTGATCGTAGGGCACGTCGGGCACGTTGACATTGAGGAGCATCGGCTGGACGAAAGGTTGGGCCTGACAATGGCGGACGATCTCGGCGACCACCCGTGCGGCGGTGGAAAAATGGCCGCCCGCCTTGCCCGCCAGCGATACCGCGATGGAGGGAATACCGAGCAGGAAACCCTCGGTCGCCGCCGCCACCGTGCCGGAATATACCGTGTCGTCGCCCATGTTGGCGCCGAGGTTGATGCCGGAAACCACCATGTCCGGCAGTTCGCCCAGCATGCCGGTGACGGCCAGATGCACGCAGTCGGTCGGCGTGCCGTTGACGTAGTGAAAACCGTTGTTTGCCTGGCGCAGCAACAGCGGCCGATCCAGGGTGAGCGAATTGCTGGCGCCGCTGCGGTCGCGCTCGGGCGCGACTACGGTGATATCGGCGAGGGAGGAAAGCGTTTCGGCGAGGACCGCCAGACCGGGAGCGAAATAACCGTCATCGTTACTCAACAGAATCCGCATCGGTGACATTCACGGTTGGCTAAATAATGAGATAAGCGGCGATTTTAAACGGTTTGCGGCCGCATGGCAAACATGCGTCCAGCGCAAAACCGTGCCGCTCTCCCGATGCCCATCGATGAATTCCGGCTGGTCCGGGCCGCCGCCCGGACCAGCCGGAACGAGGTTAAGACTCGCCAGCTACTCCACCGTCTCGCGCACGATGAGCCAGCGGCCATCGACCAGCTCCCACTCCATGGATTTCGCCACCACGTCGTGGAAGTTGGACGCGCTGTAGCTTTGCCGGAAGGTGGCGGTCGCGCGACGCGGGTCTTTTACCGCCACCTTGATGTCGGTGATGTCGAGCGTGATGT
>JAQTMN010000073.1 GCA_028714315.1 Sulfuricella sp.
GCATCGTGCCCATGAGTTTGGACAGCAATTCATCGCGGCTCGGCATGGTGGCCAGATTTGCGACATCCTTGGAGGACATCACGAAATTGGCCATGGCACCGGCCTTGATCACGAACTTGTCATTACCCTTGGCAAACTCATGCAGCACTTTCGCTGCGGCAACGGGGTCGCTGGAAATACCATAAGCAAGCGGTCCGACCATCTGGTCGGCCAGACCTGCAAACGGAGTTTCAGCAACGGCGCGGCGCACCAGGGTGTTTTTCAACACGCGCAGGTAAACGCCGGCTTCGCGTGCCTTGGCGCGCAGCTTGGTCATGTCGGACACTTCCATGCCGCGATACTCGGCCATCACAATGGTCTGAGCACCCGCCAGTTGCGCGCTCACTTCCGCCACAACCGCTTTTTTCTCTTCAAGATTCAGACTCAAGGTCTTCCCTCCTTCCGTTAAAATCAGCCCCGAACGAAACATGACCCGTCTCGTTGCGGAACTTACCCACGGCGACCTTCATTCAGGAGAAGTCGATGCCGGCCAAACCGGGCCGGCAACTGGTTCGATACCTGTCTGGGCACGCCATCTGCGTAGAGCGCGAGGAATCTGGAATTGAGGAGCCAGGGCTAACCCAGCTCGACACTGGCCGATTTCTCATCAATTAAGCTTCGTCAGGAGCAGGGCACGAAACGAGGATCGCTCCTCGTTTAACGCCCTGCCCGTCGCCCGCCTCTACGGTCTTTGACGGCCTGTCGGTTTGCACCGGCAGACCCAAAGTTCGTTATGCCGTCAGCGTGCTTTGATCCACCCTGACGCCTACCCCCATGGTGCTGGAGATAGCCAATTTCTTGAGATATACACCTTTGGATGCGGCCGGCTTGGCCTTGTTCAAGGCATCCACCAGCGCCAGCAGATTTTCCTTCAGCGCATCTTCGCCAAAGGAAGCGCGGCCGATCGTGCACTGCACGATGCCGCCCTTGTCGGTGCGATACTGCACTTGGCCGGCCTTGGCGTTTTTCACGGCCTCGACCACGTTCGGCGTCACCGTGCCCACCTTGGGGTTCGGCATCAAGCCGCGCGGGCCAAGAATCTGGCCGAGCTGACCGACCACGCGCATTGCGTCGGGCGTCGCGATGACCACGTCGAAATCCATCTTGCCGGCCTTGATTTCAGCAGCCAAGTCTTCGAAGCCGACGATATCCGCACCCGCATCCTTGGCCTTGGTGGCATTGTCGCCCTGGGCGAACACGGCGATGCGCACGGTCTTGCCGGTGCCGCGCGGCAGCACGACGGAGCCGCGCACCAGCTGGTCGGATTTACGGGCGTCGATGCCCAGGTTGACTGCCACGTCGATGGATTCGTCGAACTTCGCGGTCGCGGTCTCTTTGACCAGCGCCAGCGCATCGGCCAACGCGTACGATTTACTGCGATCGACCTTGGCGTTGATCGCCTTGGCGCGCTTGGAAATATGAGCCATGTTATACGCCCTCCACTTCAATACCCATGCTGCGGGCGCTGCCGGCGATGGTGCGGACCGCCGCGTCCATATCGGCCGCGGTCAGGTCAGGCATCTTGGCCTTGGCGATGTCTTCCGCCTGGGCGCGCGTCAGCTTGCCCACCTTGTCGGTATGCGGCCGCGGGCTGCCCTTCTGCACGCCGGACGCCTTCTTGATCAGCACCGTGGCAGGCGGGGTCTTCATGATGAAGGTGAAGCTCTTGTCCGCATAGGCGGTAATCACCACCGGGATCGGCAGACCCACTTCCATGCCTTGAGTCTGCGCATTGAATGCCTTGCAGAACTCCATGATGTTCAAACCGCGCTGACCCAATGCCGGACCGATGGGGGGGCTGGGGTTAGCCTTGCCTGCAGGAACCTGCAGCTTGATGTAACCAGTGATTTTCTTTGCCACTTTGACAACTCCTGATCAAATGGGTGCAAACGAGCAGCAGTTCCAAGTCCCGAGTGCCGGGTCCCGAGTAAAACCGGAACTCGCCTCCTTCGTCAGACCGCACTCTCCCCGTTAAAAAAACCTCTACACTTGCAACTCGGCACTAAGCCTTTTCGACTTGGCTGAACTCCAGCTCCACCGGAGTGGAACGACCGAAGATCAACACCGACACGCGCAGCTTGCTCTTGTCGTAATTGACTTCTTCCACCATGCCGTTGAAATCGGTAAATGGACCTTCCTTGACGCGCACCGCCTCGCCCACCTCGAACAGAACCTTGGGCCTGGGCTTCTCCACGCCGTCCTGGATCTGCTGCATCAGCGCGGCAACTTCCTTTTCGCTGATCGGCGTGGGCTTCTGCGCGGAGCCTCCGACAAAGCCGGTGACCTTGGCGGTGTTTTTCACCAGATGCCAGGTCTCGTCGTCCATTTCCATCTGCACCAGCACGTAGCCGGGGAAGAATTTGCGCTCGCTGATGCTTTTCTGGCCGCTCTTCATTTCGACCACTTCTTCGACCGGTACCAGAATCTGGCCAAACTTGTCCTGCATGCCGGCGCGCTCGATGCGCTCCTGCAGAGCTCGCTGCACGCTTTTCTCAAAGCCGGAATAGGCGTGCACCACGTACCATCGCATTGCCATCAGTCCCCCTGGCCCATCAACAATTTGACCGCCCACATCAGGCTGGCGTCCACAATCCATAGAAAAATCGCCAGCACCACCACCAGCAGGAACACCACGCCGGTCGTCTGCAGAGTCTCCTTACGGGTCGGCCACACCACTTTTTTTGTCTCCGCCCAGGAATCCTTGCCGAAGGCAAAGAACTGCTTGCCCGGCGCGGTAAACCACGCCACGGCCGTTGCCAGGCCCAAGCCAGCCAGCACCGCCAGCACGCGCAGGACCAGCGCCTGTTCGGACAGAAGGTAGAAACCGGCAACCCCCGCCGCAAGCAGCAGAATGGCAAAAACCAACTTGATTTTATCTGTCATAAGTTTCTTTTTCGGAAATGCAAACAGCGGCCGGCAATCATGCCGGCCGCCCGCTTAATCAATCGCTGTTGCTTGTTCGCTTTTCCACACCGGTTATTTGGCAGGCCAGGAGGGCCTCGAACCCCCAACCCTCGGTTTTGGAGACCGATACTCTGCCAATTGAGCTACTGGCCTAAATGAGCTTGCAACCCGTAGCCCGTAGTTCGTAGCGACCGCTACGTGCCACGCGCCACCAGCCACCCGCTTTGTTACTCGATCACCTTCGCCACGACGCCGGCGCCGACGGTACGGCCGCCTTCACGGATGGCGAAGCGCAGGCCTTCTTCCATCGCGATCGGCTGGATCAGCGCGACCGTGATCGAGATGTTGTCGCCCGGCATCACCATTTCGGTGCCGGCCGGCAGTTCGATCGCACCGGTCACGTCGGTGGTGCGGAAGTAGAACTGCGGACGATAGCCCTGGAAGAACGGGGTGTGACGGCCGCCTTCGTCTTTGCTCAGGACGTAGATCTCGGCGGTGAACTTGGTGTGCGGGGTGATCGAGCCGGGCTTGGCCAGAACCTGGCCGCGTTCGACGTCTTCACGCTTGGTGCCGCGCAGCAGCACGCCGACGTTGTCGCCCGCCTGACCCTGGTCAAGCAGTTTGCGGAACATTTCGACGCCGGTGCAGGTGGTCTTGACGGTGGGTTTGATGCCGACGATTTCGACTTCTTCGCCTACTTTGACGATGCCGCGCTCGATACGACCGGTGACGACGGTGCCGCGACCGGAAATCGAGAAGACGTCTTCCACCGGCATGAGGAAGGCGCCGTCGATGGCGCGCTCAGGCTGGGGAATATAGCTGTCAAGGGCGTCGGCCAGTTTGAAGATGGACGGTTCGCCGATGTCGCTCTGGTCGCCTTCGAGCGCTTTCAGGGCGCTGCCGATGACGATCGGGGTGTCGTCGCCAGGGAAGTCGTACTTGGACAGCAGTTCGCGCACTTCCATTTCGACCAGTTCGAGCAGCTCGGGGTCGTCCACCATGTCGGCTTTGTTCATGTAGACAATGATGTACGGCACGCCGACCTGACGGGCCAGCAGGATGTGCTCGCGGGTCTGCGGCATGGGGCCGTCGGCGGCGGATACGACGAGGATGGCGCCGTCCATTTGCGCGGCGCCGGTAATCATGTTCTTGACGTAGTCGGCGTGGCCCGGGCAGTCAACGTGGGCATAGTGGCGGCTCGCCGTTTCGTATTCGACGTGGGCGGTGTTGATGGTGATGCCGCGCGCCTTTTCTTCCGGGGCGCTGTCGATCTGGTCGTAGCCTTTGGCTTCGCCGCCGAATTTCTTCGACAAAATCGTGGTGATTGCTGCAGTCAGCGTGGTCTTGCCATGGTCAACGTGACCAATCGTCCCGACGTTTACGTGCGGCTTGGTCCGCTCAAATTTGCTTTTTGCCATGATTATTTCCTTTAGCACTTATTCCAAAAAAATAATGGAGCCCATGATCGGAATTGAACCGATGACCTCTCCCTTACCAAGGGAGTGCTCTACCCCTGAGCTACATGGGCGCTAAACCGGCGCTGCCATCACACTTAAAACTGGAGCGGGTGAAGGGAATCGAACCCTCGTCATAAGTTTGGAAAACTTCTGCTCTACCATTGAGCTACACCCGCGTTCCGGGACAAGAGCACAAAGACGAGAGTCCGCTCCGTCTTCAATCAATCTAAAACCACAAAAAAACTGGTGGAGGGGGAAGGATTCGAACCTTCGAAGGCAGAGCCGTCAGATTTACAGTCTGATCCCTTTGACCGCTCGGGAACCCCTCCGAACGAAACCGCTAATTATGGGGGTGTCGCATTTACTTGTCAAACAATTTCGCCGCCGGCATGTAAAAAATCTGGTGGCGCCCCGCAGTTCCTGGTGCCGGCACCAAGAATCGAACTCGGGACCTTCTGATTACAAATCAGCTGCTCTACCTACTGAGCTATGCCGGCGCCTAAACTTGAACAGGGCGGGATTATAGGGGGTTAATGCGTATTCGGCAAATAAGGTTTGAACTTTGCCGATTGCCGAGGTTTTCGCGGATTGCGACAAATCTGCCCGCCCTTGTTATTTGACGATCTTCAACTGCGGCTTGCCGCGGGGCGAAGGCGGCGAATCTCCGGGCTGCGCATCGGCAACCGTGTCGTCGGCCGAGCCGGCGCTTTCCCCGGCACTCTCCTCCACCGCGAAGGAAAGACCCTGGGCGTTTTCGCGGGCATAGATGCTGACCACCGCGTCCATGGGCACTTCGATGTCGCGCGATACGCCGCCGAACCGCGCCGAGAACTGAATCATATCGTTGCCGATCGACAGGTTGCGCGTGGCCGATGCCCCGATGTTCAGCACGACTTGGCCGTCTTTCGCATACTCCATCGGCACCCGCGTGTGCGCCCCCACGGCGACGACGAGATAGGGCGTCAACCCGCTGTCAGTGCACCATTCGTAGATCGCACGGACCAGGTAGGGCTTGGTGGATATATCGCTCATGGAAATCCCGAAAAACCTGCCGCTTTCCTCTGCGGTCCGCGCTTACTTGCGCATCGCCTTCTCGGATGGAGTCAGCGCCTCGATGAACGCCGGGCGGCTAAACAGGCGCTCGCCGTATTTCAGCAAGGACGCCGCCTGCTTCGGCATGGCGATGCCATAATGATCCAGACGCCACAACAGGGGAGCGATCGCCACATCCAGCATGGAAAACTCGTCGCCCAACATGAATTTTTGCTTGGCGAACAACGGCGCGAGCTGCGCCAGGCTGTCGCGCACGGCCACTCGCCCCTTGTCGGCAGCCTTCTGGCTGCCATGCTCGATGCTATCGACGTGACTGAACAACTCCTGCTCGAAGCTATGGAGAAAAAGCCGCGCCCGGCCGCGCATGACGGGGTCGGCCGGCATCAGCTGCGGATGCGGGAAACGCTCGTCGATGTACTCGTTGATGATGTTCGCCTCGTGCAGGGTCAGGTCGCGTTCGACCAGGACCGGAACGCGATTGTAGGGGTTCATCACCGCCAGATCTTCAGGCTTGTTGTGGACGTCCACATCGATGATCTGAAAGTCCATGCCTTTTTCAAACAAAACGATGCGGCAACGTTGGCTGAAGGGGCACGTCGTGCCGGAATAAAGGGTCATCATAAGTTTTTGGTTGCTGCTAGAAAATTGACATGTTTTACATGAAGCGCGCCGGGACCGAAGCCGAAATCCAAGCTCCGGCCAAGGACAAGACGAAGGAATGAATTCTCCATTAACGCGCCCGCGAGCGACTCATAGTAACATTTTACCGCGACGGTTTGCCAGCGCCGGGCGCCCCTCAAAAGTGAAAACGGGCCGTGACGGCCCGTTTCCTTCATTCCCAGGCAAGTTTCCGCCGGAATGACGCGTTAATGAATATCCTTCCAGAACTCTTTCTTCAGGGCATACGCCACAAAGAAGAAGACGCCCAGGAAAAGCAGCACGATGACGCCCAGCTTCATGCGCGTCGCCTTCATCGGCTCGCCCATGAACGCCAAGTAATTCACCAGGTCGCCCACCATGCCGTTGAACTCGGCCGGAGACATCTTGCCCGGTTTGGCCAGCACCAGCTTCCTGACCTCATGCTCGCCGTGCTTTTCCACTTCCAGCACCTGTTCGCCTTGCAGCTCATACAGCACGTGCGGCATACCCACCTTGTCGAACACCGTGTTGTTCCAGCCGGTCGCACGGGTTTCGTCGCGGTAGAAGCCGCGCAGGTAGGTGTACAGATAGTCAGCGCCGCGCGAGCGGGAGATCACTGAAAGATCGGGTGGCGCCGCGCCGAAGGCCGCCATCGCATCCTTCTTGCTCATGCTGCTGACCATGGTATCGCCCACCTTGGCTCCGGTGAAGATCAGGTTGTCCTTGATCTGCTGCTCGGTCAGGCCGATGTCCTGCAGCCGGTTATAGCGCATGGCTTGCGCGCTATGGCAGGACAGGCAGTAGTTGACGAAATATTTCGCGCCGCGCTGCAGCGAAGCCTGGTCGCTCAGCTTGATGGGCGCCTTGTCCAGCTGGAGTTCGGTATTGGCGAACGCCATCGTCGAAGCCAGCAGGCTTACGAGAAACAGTATCTTTTTCATTATCCTGTCACCCTTTCCGGTTCCGGTTTGCATTTGTCGATCTTGGTGTACCACGGCATCAGAATGAAGAACGCCAGGTAGATCGTGGTAAATATCTGGGAGAGCAGCGTGAACAGCGGGGTCACCGGCTGCATGCCGAGGTAGCCCAGGCCGAGGAAGCTGGTCACGAACAGCGCGAGCGCGGTCTTGTAGATCGGGCCGCGATAGCGGATCGATTTGACCGGACCGCGGTCGAGCCAGGGCAGGAAGAAAATGATCATCACCGCCACGCCCATCGCGATCACGCCAGGGAACTGCGAGCCGAACATCGGCGGCACGGCGCGCAGCACGGCGTAGAACGGCGTGAAGTACCAGACCGGCGCGATATGCGGCGGGGTCTTCAGCGGGTCGGCCGGAATGAAGTTGTTGTCTTCGATGAAGTAGCCGCCCAGGTCCGGCGCGAAAAACACGATCGCGGAGAACACCATGAGGAACACCACCACGCCGACGATATCCTTCACCGTGTAGTAGGGATGGAACGGAATGCCGTCAAGCGGGATGTGGGTGACGGGATCCTTGTGCTTCTTGATCTCGACGCCATCCGGGTTGTTCGAGCCGACTTCGTGCAGGGCGATGATGTGCGCCACCACCAGGCCGAGCAGAACGATTGGCACGGCAATCACGTGGAACGCGAAGAAGCGGTTCAGGGTCGCATCGGAGATCACATAGTCGCCGCGAATCCAGACCGACAGGTCGGGTCCGACGAACGGCACGGCGGAGAACAGGTTCACGATCACCTGCGCGCCCCAGTAGGACATCTGGCCCCAGGGCAGCAGGTAGCCCATGAAGGCTTCGGCCATCAGGGCGAGATAAATGAACATGCCGAAGATCCAGATCAGCTCGCGCGGCTTGCGGTAGGAACCGTACATCAGACCGCGGAACATGTGCAGGTAGACCACCACGAAGAACATCGAGGCGCCGGTGGAGTGGACGTAGCGGATCAGCCAGCCCCAGTCCACGTCGCGCATGATGTATTCCACCGAATAGAAGGCGTATGCCGCATCCGGCTTGTAGTTCATGGTGAGGAAAATGCCGGAAACGATCTGGATCACCAGCACCAGCAGCGCCAGCGAGCCGAAGAAATACCAGAAGTTGAAGTTTTTCGGCGCGTAGTATTCGGAAAGATGTTCTTTCCACAGCTTGGACAGGGGGAAGCGTGCATCCACCCAACCCAACAGGTTCGTCAGACTATTCATTTATCAAGCTCCCTTGCTGTCTTCGCCGACCAGGATGCGGCTATCGCTCAAATACTTGTGGGGCGGAATGACCAGGTT
The DNA here is from genome assembly GCA_028714315.1 of Sulfuricella sp. Lineage (GTDB taxonomy): Bacteria > Pseudomonadota > Gammaproteobacteria > Burkholderiales > Sulfuricellaceae > Sulfuricella. Next base: position 8,347 of record JAQTMN010000073.1, read on the forward strand.
GGTCGGCGCGGGCACGCCCTTGTACACGCGCGCGGCCAGATCGAAACGGGAACCGTGGCAGGGACAGAAGAAACCGCCCGGCCAATCAGCGCCCAGATCGCCGCCCACATCCTTGCGGAAGGTCGGCGAGCAGCCAAGGTGGGTGCAGATGCCCACGGCCACCAGCATATTCGGCTTGATCGAACGGGTTGCGTTCTTGCAATATGCCGGCTGCTGCTCGACTTCGGATTTCGGATCGGCCAGCTGATCGTCGTGTTTGCCCAGCAAGTCCAGCATTTCCTTGGTGCGGTTCACGATCCACACCGGCTTGCCGCGCCATTCCACGCTAAGAATCATGCCCGGCTCGACCTTGCCGATATCCACCTCGACCGGCGCACCGGCTGCCTTTGCGCGCTGGCTCGGCATCATACTCGCGAGGAAAGGAACGGCTACCCCCACCGTCGCGACCCCTCCGACCGCAGTCGTAGCAGCAATCAGAAACCTCCGTTTGCTGCGGTCCACTTCATTTTGGCTCATACACTGAATCCCCATTTTGGAAATTTCACAACACGCCCGACCTTGCCAGACATCCAACTTGCAATATCGGCGGCGCCCAGCTATAAAAAAACAATCTGCTTAAAGAAAAAACAGGATAGCAATATCCGGAATTATTCTTGGGACACAAACCCCGCAATTGTAACCAGTTTTTTGGAAATACTTAACCCCGCTCCTTGACAACACCGTGTGAATAAGTAACAGCATATTGTTTACAAATTGATTTTTGTCAAAAAAATAATCACACCGGGTTCTCGATATCGATGAAGCGATGCTCGATACCGAACCGCGCGGCCAGGTGCTCACCCAACGCCTGCACGCCGTAGCGCTCGGTGGCGTGATGGCCGGCGGCGATGAATGCAACCCCGGTCTCCCGCGCTAGGTGGACGTGCTGCTCCGAGATCTCGCCGGTGAGAAACGCTTCCGCGCCAAGGCGGATCGCCTCCTCGAAATACCCTTGCGCCGCCCCGCTGCACCAAGCGATGCGGCGTACCACCCGGTCGCCGTCGCCGATCACTAGCGGTTGCCGCGCCAGCGCCTCCCCCACCCTTGCGCCCAGGCGTGAAAGCGGCAGCGCCTCGGCCAAGCTGCCGCGGCAGGCGATATCCTGCTCGCCGAACCTGCCCTCGACCTCGAAGCCCAGCCTGGCGGCAAGCTGCGCATTGTTGCCCAGCACCGGATGGGCATCGAGCGGGAGATGGTAAGCCAACAGACTGACGTTGCTGCGCAGCAGCAACTCGATGCGCGCCCGCTTCACCCCCGCAATCCGGGCATCCTCGCCCTTCCAGAAGTAGCCGTGATGAACCAGGATGGCGTCCGCGCCGACATCGATGGCGGCCCTGAGCACGTCGAGGCTGGCGCTCACTCCGCTCGCCAGGAAGGCGATCTCGGGCCGGCCCTCCACCTGCACCCCGTTTGGGCAATAATCGCGGAAGCGGCTTGCCTCCAGCAATTGCCCGGTATAATTTTCCAGCTTGTAAAGTTCCATAAGCGCCCTAATTTTAAAATTATGCCGGCAGTCAAACCTGCCGCCCATGACAATCATCAAGCACACGAGAAAAATATGCGCAGACTTTGGCTTATTTTTGCACAAACCGCCACCATCGGACTCGCGGCACTGTTCGTCGTCGCCACCCTGAGCCCGGCGCTTCTGCCCTGGCGCAATCAGTCGATCGTCACCGTCCGCGAGGCCGCCGCCGGCATCGCGCCGCAAAAAGCGGGCTCCTTCAGCGCAGCCGCCAAAAAGGCCATGCCCACTGTCGTCAATATCTTCACCAGCAAAGACGTGCCCGCGCCGCACAACCCCTTCAAGAATGACCCGTTATTTCGCCGGTTTTTTGGGGAACGTCCCGACACCGAACCGCAACGCGCATCCAGCCTCGGCTCGGGCGTGATCGTCAGCCCCGAGGGCTACATCCTGACCAATTTGCACATGGTCGAGGCGGCAGATGAAATCGAGGTTGCGCTGGCCGACGGCAGGCGGGCGCCGGCCAAAGTCGTCGGCACCGATCCGGACACGGATCTGGCGGTGTTGAAAATCGAGCTGAAAAATCTGCCCAGCATCACTTTCGGCCACTCCGAGCAAACCCAGGTCGGCGATGTCGCACTGGCGATCGGCAACCCGTTCGGGGTGGGGCAGACTGTGACCATGGGGATCGTCAGCGCTTTGGGGCGCAGCCATCTCGGCATCAACACCTTCGAAGACTTCATCCAGACCGATGCCGCGATCAATCCCGGCAATTCCGGCGGCGCGCTGGTGGACACCAACGGCAACCTGATCGGCATCAACAGCGCGATCTACTCCCGCAGCGGCGGCTCGCTCGGCATCGGCTTCGCGATACCCGCCGCGCTCGCCAGGCAGGTCATGGACCAGATCATTCGCAGCGGCAGCGTGGTGCGCGGCTGGATCGGGGTGGAAGTGCAGGACATCACGCCGGAACTGGCCGAGACGTTCAGGCTGCACAAGACGGGCGGCGTCCTGATCGCCGGGGTGCTGCGCGGCGGGCCGGCCGACAAGGGCGGAATCAAGCCGGGCGACCTCCTGATGGAAATCAACGGCAAACCGGTCGGCGATTCCACCGACATGCTCAACCAGATTTCCGTCATTGCGCCGGGCAAGTCCGCCACGCTGCGGATACGGCGCAACCAGGCCGAGACCCAGATGCACATCGACGTCGGCAAGCGCCCGAAAATCCGGCAAAACAACTAGCCCGTCAAGATGAAACAGCAAGATGCGCGAGTCGTTGTGGGTACGGCTCTTGTGCCCTTCTGGGCGCAGCCGTACATGTCAGGCTGAAGCCTGACCCACAGACCGCCGTTAATCAAGTTGACTGACTACTGGGGGAAACACTGGTTTATCCGGGTTTCATCATTCCGCGAAGGCGGGAATCCCGCAAGTTTCACGCCGACTCCGCGCGGGCGCGATTCCATTGCACGCCCCTGGAAAAACCTCTAATATCCCCCGCAATCATCATTCTGACGCGGCGGCCACACCCCATGACCCTCAACGCCAAGGTACTCCTGTTTTTTTCGGCCCTGATGGGCTTGCTGATGGTACTGCTGATCGCGATCAGCCTCTACTCCTTCCGCCAGTTCTCGCTCTATACCGCCGAACGCCATGCCCGCTCGGTGGCGGAATCGATCAAGGTCGGGCTGACGGAAAGCATGGTGAACGGAACCATCGGCAAACGCCCGGAGTTCCTGGAGCGGCTCAACGGCGTGCCGGGCGTCCAGGGCGTGCGCGTGATCCGGGGCCCGGCGGTTTCCAAGCAGTTCGGGCCGGGCCTTGCGCAGGAATCCGCGGCAAGCGCCAAGGAAACCGAGGTCATCAGCCGCGGTGCGGCCGCTTTCCAGGTGGAGGAAAGAAACGGCGAGCTGGTTTTTCACGCCATCATCCCCTACACCGCCAGCAGCCTGGGCACACCAAACTGCCTGCAATGCCATTTGGTCACCCATGGCACCGTGCTGGGCGCCGTCGCCATCGACATTCCGCTGCATGAAGTCAAGCGCCAGGCACTCTTTACCGTCGGCATGGTGGTCACGCTGGTGCTCCTGACCGGCGCGCTTTCGCTTTTGCTGCTGCGGCGGCTGCTGCGCCCGCTGGTTGAAACCACCCACTCGGTCAATACGGTTGTCACCCAGGCTGTCGGCGGGACTTTCAGCGGACGGATCGAACAGCGCACCTCGGACGAGGTGGGCGAGATCGCCGGCCACCTCAATCGACTCATGGGATTCCTGGACGAAGGCATCTCCACCATCAGCCGGCGCATCAGCGAACTGATGGGCGGCTTCCATCACCAGAACACCGGCAATCAGCTCGTCACCGCCACCGAAATGGTGGAGGGCCTGGTGGAAGCCGCCCAGTTCAAGCAGGCCATCGAGGAAGACCAGAGCAAGCCGGAGGTGTACCAGCGCCTGGCGCGAGTACTGAACGACAAGTACGACTTCCACCAGTTTTCCATTTACGAGGTGTCGTCGAGCAAGAACCGCGTTACGCCGATCATCGTCGACAACGAGATCGGCGCGCCCTGCCGCTGGTGCGATCAGCAGATATTGATCGATGCCAGCGCCTGCCGGGTGAAACGCACCGGACACGCAGTAAACGCCGTGGATTTCCCCGGAATCTGCACCATGTTCCGCAACGACGATCCGACGGAGGAACGCACGCACATTTGCTTGCCGATGTCCCAATCCGGATCCGTCGGCTGCGTGGTGCAGATGGTGTTCACTCCCGACCAGGGGCAATTCGCCAAGCTGCTGGTGCCATTTATCGCGGTCTATCTGCGCGAGGCGGGTCCCGTGCTCGAAGCGAAGCGCCTGATGG
>JAQTMN010000074.1:0-10891 GCA_028714315.1 Sulfuricella sp.
CAAGTATTTAGTCGAAAGAGGCATTTTACCCTGTGCCGCCAGCCGCGTCATGTTTGCCGGGGCGCGTTGTCTGGTTTGGCCGAATGAATTCGGCCCTACAGGAGATACAATGTCGTATTGATCACTGAGAGAGGCTGCCATGCAACAACTTGAATTTACCCTGACCGGCGAATTCGTCGAACTGAACCAGTTGCTCAAACTGGCGGGGCTATGCGACAGCGGCGGCGCCGGCAAAATGATCGTGGCGGGCGGCGGGGTGAGGGTGGACGGCAAGGTGGAGCTGCGCAAGACCTGCAAAATCCGCGCCGGCCAGGTGGTCAGCCTGGGGGATGCGCGCATCCGCGTGAATGGGCCGGCCGAAGCCAGCCCAAAATGACGCTAATTGGTGCCGGAACCGATCAGCTCCGGACTTTCGCGTAGAGGCGCACCAGGGCGAGTTGCACCTTATCCGAGCAGAACCGGAAATCGCGGCTATGCAGCATATACAGGCCGGCTTCCTTTTCCCCTCGATGGCACTCGGCCAGGATATTGCCGGCCGTGAGGTGAAACTCTGCGTGGATGCTCACTAATTCGCGGAATTCTTCGAGGTTGCCGAATTTCGCGGCCTCGTGGTGCAGCCATTTTCCCAGCGTGCATTTGTCGTCGGCCGCGACGACGCCGACTTCCAGCTGCTCATCGCTATTGCCTTCCAGCATGTCCTGCAAACGGGTTTTCCAGCGAATGTGAGCGTCGATGGCTTCCCGCATGTTGAGGCCGTGGAATTCTTCTTCTCCTTTGGCGAATGTGGCCTGTGGCTGTCCTCCGCCGTCCTGCAGCAATTGCTCGCCCGACGTGGCGCGTTTTAGCCAGTCCAGAATGCTCATGTTGCTGTCCCCTTGTTGCTATTGTGGGTAAAAGCCTAGACCCCGTACCATGGTGCGGAGTCAAGCCCCGTGAATTCTTTCTGAACTATAGTTTTGAGTAGGGGTGAATTTGTCCGGCGCGTAACCGAACTCAAGGCGGAAAGCGAAATCTATCGTATGTATTCCGATTCGTCAGGAGGTGGAGCATGAAAGACATCTACGATTACTTGCGGCGCATGGTCATGGCGATTTTCCTTTGCCCGGTGTCGGTCGCGTTCTGGCTGGCGTTCGGCATGTCCGGATTTGCTCCGGGTCGATTCATGCATTTCCTTGGTGCCTTGTCTCAGCGCTATGCCGCGATGGACGCCGCCGGCCAGGGCGCGTTCCTGTCCCAGGTACTGTTCGGCTGGGCGGTGCTGGCCTTTGTGTTCATGCTGATTTCCTTCGTCGTGCTGCCTCCCCGCTTCGGCTACGTGTTGAGGAAGCGGGACGGCAAGGCGGTAGTGGCGGTGGTGGAATAAGCGCGGGCGCACGAGCCAAGGCGACGCGGACGAACATGAAAAGAAAGGTTCACCTTGTCATTCCAGTCGATACGAATCGCCGTGCTGCTCTGTGCGCTGGTGCTGACGGCAGGGGTGAACTATTGGGAGCAATGGGCCGCGACGCATTGGACGCGTCCGCTCGATGTGGTGATTTATCCCATCGGCGCGGATCATGACCGCGCGGCGCGCGATTATGTCGAGGGGCTGACGCAAGGCCGGTTTCAGGAAATCGCGGATTTCCTGGAGCAGCAAAGCGAGCGCTACTCGATGAAAAAAATAGCGGCCGTGTCCATTCGATTGGGGCCGGAAATCGCGGCGTTGCCGCCGGACCCGCCGGCAGGCGCGAAAAGTGCACTCACCTCGATCCTGTGGAGCCTGAAATTGCGTTATTACGCTTTTCGCGCCACGCCCTTTCTTCAAGGTTTCGGCAAGATTCGGCTGTTCGTGGTGTATCACGAGGGCGGGGACGGCAAGCCGCTGCAACATTCCCTGGGCTTACGCCAGGGAATGTTCGGCATCGTGCATGCCTTTGCCCAGCCCGAACAGGATGCGCAAAACAACGTCGTGATCGCCCACGAGTTGCTGCACACGCTGGGCGCCACCGACAAGTACGATGCGAGCGGCCTGCCGGTCTATCCGGAAGGCTTCGGCGTGCCGGAGGACGGCCCGCGCTATCCCCAGGCGAGGGCGGAAATCATGGCCGGGCGCGTGGCGGTCTCGCCGACCGTGGCGGCGATCCCGAGGGACCTCGGCGCCTGCGTGATCGGCTCGAAAACCGCCTACGAGATAAACTGGTAGCATGTGCTTCATTTCCATGCTTTCCACAACCTTGAACCGGAGGGCTTTTAGGATGAAATCCACCCTGATCGACCCCGATGCCGACCTCGTCCGCGAGTGCTACGCCCTGGTCTATTCCCCGAACCGCAGCCGCAAACGCTTCCCGGAAAGTTGCGTGGCGATAAAGGCTTCCGAGGATGCAGCGCGCGCGGGCGCCGACCCCGGAAAACGGCTGGTGCCCGCCGTGGTATTCGGCCCGTCGCGCTCGTCCGAAGGATTCAGGCTGTTCTATCTGGTGCGCTGGCTCGACTAACGGTACTGGCGAATCGCCGCCTGGATAATGGAAAAAAGGCGAATTTGTGGGTCAGGCTTTCTCGCCCGTGCGAGCAGCTCTGCTGCCGCTCGCGGCGGGGACACTCCTTGCGGGTGCAGCCTGACTGTACGGCTGCGCCCTAAAGGGCACAAGAGCCGTACCCACAACAACTCGCGCATCCTGTTTCATCGTGGCTGACTACTAGCGCGCAAAAAAAGCCCGCAACCTTGCGGTATGCGGGCTAAAGGGGACCGTGCCGCCGATTCGTTTATGTCAGGCCGCGTCAGCCTTGCGCTGTTCGGCCTTTTCGACCTCTTCTTCCCAGCCGTCCATGCGCACGTAGGGATTGGCGCGCGGCTGCAATACCATGTTCGGATCGATCTCGACGCCGATGCCTTCGAGGAAGTTGACCAGGCCGATGCGGTCGATCATCTCGCCGGTACGCTCGTGCTCCAGCGCGTTTTCGGCGAAGAAGTCGATGGTGTTCTGGCCGATCTCGACCAGGCGCGCGAAGTCCTCATCCGACTCCAGCTTCATGAAGGGAATGATCACGGTGCCCATGGTGGCACCGATCTTCAGCACGCTCTTGCCGCCGATCAGGACGGTGACGCCCTTGTCGTTGCCCGCTGCCAGCGCGCCGGTCATGACGTTGATGCAGTGCATGCAGCGCACGCAGCTGTGGTTCTCGATCTGCAGCGACTGGTTGTTGTTCAGAGCGACGCTGGAAACGCCTTCCGCCTTGGACACGTCGGCGGTGTTCTTCAGGCTCAGCGCCTTGGTCGGGCAACGGCTGATCACGTCGTTGACCAGCTCGTCCATGCCGTGCCTGGCGAACCACTTCCTGCCCAGCGCGTCGTCGGTCCGAATGTTGTCGCGCCAGGTGCCGATCACGGCCATGTCGGAACGCTGGATCGAGTTGACGCAGTCGTTCGGACAGCCGGAGAACTTGAACTTGAACTTGTACGGCAGCGCCGGGCGGTGCATGTCGTCGAGGAAGGTGTTGACCACGGTGCGCAGCGCGCGCGCCTCGTCGTAGCAGGACTGCTCGCAGCGCGCGGCGCCGACGCAGGACATGGAGGTGCGCACGGCAGGGCCGGCGCCGCCCATGTCGAAACCCATTTCGTTGAGATCGTCGAAGGCCGGCTGGACATGCTCGGTGGACACGCCCTGGAACATGATGTCGCCGGACTGGCCGTGGAAAGCGATCAGGCCGGAGCCGTGCTTTTGCCAGACGTCGCACATCTTGCGCAGCAAATCGGAAGTGTAATGCATCCCGGCGGGAGGCTGGATGCGCAGGGTGTGGAACTCGGCCGCAGCCGGGAACAGCGGCTTGTCGTTCTCGTCCTTGAGCTCGGTGAAGCGCGGGATCACGCCGCCGCCATAGCCGAACACGCCGACGGTGCCGCCCTTCCAATAACCTTTCTTGGTCTTGTAGGAAGTTTCCAGCTGGCCGAGCAGGTCGACCATCATGTCGTTGTCTTTGGCGAGGCGCTTGAGGCCAGTCACGAAGCTCGGCCAGGGGCCGCTCTCGAGTTGGTCGAGCATGGGGGTTTCGGGCATAGGCTTGTCGGACATCATCATCTCCTTTCGCACACAGCCGGGGGGTTGCTGTGTGGGGTTGTCGGTTAAAACACTGCTATGCGAACTTATGGATAGACCTTTTCCATCAGTTAAACCTAGTATAGCAATACATGATTAAATTGATCAAGTATTAAACCGATAACCCGAATTAGGAGTGGTTTTTAAAATTGAGCGAGGCGTGAGGGCTGAGGCGTAAAACCATGCCTCCATCTCATTCCCTGACCCCGAGCGAGCGGTCGCGTACTTGCTTGAGCGCGTCCAGGATCGTCATGCTGGGTGGGACGCTCGGTGTTTTGAGCTGTTCCAGGATGGCCGCCGTCATTTTGCGCAGATCCTCGTCGCCGATGCCGGCGGCCAGCGCTTCCTCCGGCCGCCGGGCCGGGGGACGCAGCGAGCGTTGTGTCGGGTGATTGGTCGTTCCGCCGGACCGGTTGGGTCTTCTCAATGTCCTCATTGCCGTCTCTCCGCTTGTTCGTAAAGTTCAATTTAGGACAATCGGCGCAAAAGGCAAGGCGGCGCGGCGGATCGGACAGGGCGCAATCTTGTCCGTGGGGTAGCAGAAGATTCGAAATCACCGCAAAGGCGCGAAGAACACCTGTCCGTTTTTTTTGGCTTTCCTTTGCAGACCCTGGCGTCTTTGCGCCTTTGCGGGGGTTCTAAAGACTCCGACGAGATTAGTGCAGGTGTTTTTTACGGAAGTGAACCAGGCTGCCGCCCGCCGGCTGGAAATCCGCTTCGGACTCGGCGGCGGCTTTGCTGCGTTCCAGATCGCGGTCGAACAACTCGTTGACCACCGCCGTCACCTGGCCGATTTCCGCTTCGCCGAAATGGCGGGAAAGGAGCCCGGAGACGTCCTCGATCATGCGCCGGCGCTGGGTCTGGTGGATGGCTTCGGCGGACGGGCCGACGAACAGGAGCTGGTATTCGTCGCGGCCATCTTCGTAGTAATAGGTGACTTCGACCTCCGAGGCGTGCTCGGTCAGCGGGCCGATTTCATAGAGGGTTTCCTGCAGGCGGTGGACGAAATTCCTGCCCACCTCGCCGGTCCAGCAGATTTCCAGCGTGCGGTCGCTGCGGTGGAACACGATGCCGGGGTCGTCCTGCTCCAGGCTGCGCGCCTCCGCGATGGAGGCCACATCGAGATAATCCAGCCATTTGCGCAGGCCGTTTTCGACCTGGCCCAGAGTGACGCCCTTGCAGAGATAAAGTGTGCCGTGTACGTGAACTTCGATGCGCATGGTGCAAAATCCTTCGAAACATTTGCCTGAAAACAGCCGTCATTTTACTCCATCGCCCGTGTCTTGATCGAATATAATCCGCCCATGTTCACATTCGAGCCGGTCGGCGTCATCCATTCCTGTTTCAAGGAAAAATTTGGCATTCCCCGCCAGCCGGGGCTGGTCCCCGAAGCGAGGGCGGTACTGGAACTGTTGCCGCCCTATAACCGTGCGGAAGCGGTGCGCGGCCTGGAGGGCTTTTCGCATGTCTGGCTGACGTTTGTTTTCCACGCCTGCTTCGGCGCGCCCTGGAAACCCACGGTGCGCCCGCCCCGGCTGGGCGGCAACCGCCGCCTGGGCGTATTCGCCACCCGTTCCACCCATCGCCCCAACCCCATCGGCCTGTCCGCGCTCGAACTGGAAAGGATCGAAGCCTCGCCGGGGCGGGTGCTGCTGCACCTGAAAGGCGTGGATTTGCTGGATGGCACCCCGGTGCTCGACATCAAGCCCTACCTGCCGTATTCCGACAGCCTGCCCGCCGCGACGGGCGGCTTCGCCGACACGGCGCCCGCTGCGCCGTTCGAAGTGGTTTTCGGCCAGGGCGCGCTGGACGGATGCGCGGGCCAGCCGGAAATGGCGGCGCTGATCCGCGGTGTATTGGCCCAGGACCCGCGTCCGGCCTATTACGCCAAGGGCGATGGCAAGCGGGACTTTGGCATGAAGTTGGGCGATTTCGACGTGAAGTGGGAAGTGGACGGCGATGCCGTGCGGGTGATCGATATCGTTCGAGTAGGTCTATAATTCCCGCCATGAAATACCAAATCATCCCCGTCACTCCGTTCGACCAGAATTGTTCCCTGATCTGGTGCCAGGAAACCCACGCGGCGGCGCTGATCGACCCGGGCGGCGAGGCGGAGCTGCTGCTGGCCGCGGTCGAGGAAAAAGGGCTTCGCCTGACCAAGCTGCTGCTGACCCATGGCCATCTCGACCACGTCGGCGCGGCGGCGGAACTGGCGGGAAAGTTGAATATTCCGATCGTGGGGCCGCAGCATGAGGACGCCTTCTGGCTGGAGATGCTGCCGCAGCAGGCCGAGACGTTCGGCTTCCCGCCTGTGCCAGCCTTCATGCCCGACCGCTGGCTGGAACACGGCGACCGGATTGCCCTCGGCAACACGTCGCTGGAAGTACTGCACTGTCCCGGCCATACGCCCGGCCACGTGGTTTTTTTTCATCGGCCCAGCGGCACCGCGTTCGTCGGCGACGTGCTGTTCAAGGGCTCGATCGGCCGCACCGACTTTCCGCGCGGCGATACCGGCACGCTGATCCGCTCGATTCGCGAGAAATTGTTCCCGCTGGGCGACGACGTCACCTTTATCCCCGGCCACGGCCCGGTGTCCACTTTCGGCCACGAGCGCCGCACCAATCCCTACGTCGGCGACCGAATCGTGTAGCCGCGATGGAGCGCTGCAGAATCGAGGAAATTAAGGGGGTCCGGATTCGACTACGTTTGTGGGCAAGACTCTTGTGCCCCTTAGGGCGCAGCCGTGCATGTCAGGCTGAAGCCTGACCTACAATCACGGTATACTGCGCTTCCTCCATTTCCCCGGCTGAACCCCATGAACTCGCTGATCCTCAATCCCGGCAGGGAAAAGTCCCTGCAACACCGCCACCCCTGGGTTTTTTCCGGCGCCGTCGAGCGCGTCAAGGGCGAGCCGCAAGCGGGCGAAACGGTGGCCGTGCGCGACTGCCACGGGGCATTCCTGGCGCTCGCCGCTTACAGCCCCGCATCGCAGATTCGGGCGCGCGTGTGGACTTACCGGGAAAGCGAAACGGTGGACGAGCCCTTCTTCCGGACCCGGCTGGCGCGCGCGATCGGGCTGCGCCAGGCGCTGGCCGGAGAAACCGACGGCGTGCGTCTGGTGCACGGCGAATCGGACGGACTGCCCGGCCTGGTGGTGGACCGCTACGGCGACGTGCTGGTGATGCAGGTGCTGTCCGCCGGCATCGAGCGCTGGCGCGATACGCTGGCCGCGCTGCTGGTCGAGCTGACCGGCTGCGCCAATCTGTACGAGCGTTCCGATGCCGAAGTGCGCGAAATGGAAGGACTGCCGCTGCGCAAGGGCATCCTGCGCGGAGCTTTGCCGGCGCAGCTGGCGATCCACGAGCATGGGCTGAAATTTGGCGTCGATGTGGAAAAAGGCCAGAAAACCGGCTTCTACCTCGACCAGCGCGACAACCGCCGCCGCATCGGCGAGCTGGCGAAGGACAAGGACGTGCTCAACTGCTTTTGCTACAGCGGCGGCTTTTCTCTCTATGCGCTCCGGGGCGGAGCGCGCTCGGTGCTGTCGCTGGACAGTTCCGCCGAGGCGCTGGCGATGGCAAAGGACAATATCAGGCTGAACGGCCTGCCGGAAGACCGCGCCGAATGGCTGGAAGCGGACGTGTTCAAGCATTTGCGCCTGCTGCGCGACCAGGGAAAAAGCTTCGACCTGATCGTGCTCGATCCGCCCAAGTTCGCTCCCACCGCCCAGCACGCCGCCGGCGCGGCGCGCGCCTACAAGGACATCAATCTGTGGGCGCTCAAGCTGCTGCGGCCGGGCGGTTTGCTCGCTACCTTCTCCTGCTCGGGCGGGGTGAGCGCCGAACTGTTCCAGAAAATACTCGCCGGCGCGGCGCTGGATGCCGGCGCGACCGCGCAGGTCGTCGGCCATTTTTCCGCCGGGCTGGACCATCCGGCGGTGCTGAATTTCCCGGAAGGGGAATATCTCAAGGGGCTGCTGCTGCGCCGCACGGAATAGGCAGGGATTTTCTGTAGCGGCCGCTTGGCCGCGATTTCCGGAATCGCGGCCAGGAGGCCGTTCCTACAGCTCTGCCAGCTTTCCTAAAGCACCACCTGCGTTCCCATCTCCACCACCCGGTTGGGCGGGATGTTGAAGAACACGGCGGCGCTGCCGGCGTTGCGGAACATGGCGATGAACAGCTTCTCGCGCCACAGCGGCATTTCCGAGCCCAGCCTGGGAATCAGCGTTTCGCGGCCGAGGAAGAACGAAGTGTCCATCATGTCGAACGACACTCCGGACTGCGCGCACATTTCCAGCGCGCGGGGAATGTCGGGATCGTCCTTGAAGCCGTAGCGCACCAGGATGCGGTAGAAGTTTTTGGGCAGCTTTTCCACTTCGACCCAGTCGATTTCGGGAACATGCGGCACATCTTCCACCCGCACCGTCACGACGGCGACGCGCTCGTGCAGCACCATGTTGTGCTTCAGGTTGTGCAGCAGGGCATGCGGCACGGCGTCGGGATTGCCCGACAGGAATACCGCCGTGCGCGGCACCCGCGTGACCGATTCCGCATCCAGCCCCTGAATGAAGGGTTCGAGCGCGATGGCTTCGCTTTTCATGCGGCTGTGCAGCAACTGACGGCCGCGCTTCCAGGTGCTCATCAGGGTGAACACGCCCAGGCCGAAGACCAGCGGAAACCACCCGCCATCCTCGATCTTGGTGGCATTGGCGGCGAAGAAGGCGAGATCGATGGCGAGAAAGGCGGAAATCAGCAGGCCGCTTCGGATCCAGCCCCAGCCCCACATGCGGCGCACCACGATGAAGGCGAGGGCGGTGGTGATCACCATCGTGCTCGACACCGCGATGCCGTAGGCCGCCGCCATGCTGGTGGAGCTGCGGAAGCCGAGCACCAGCGCCACCACGGCGATGAGCAGCGTCCAGTTGATCGCCGGCATGTAGATCTGGCCGATTTCCCGCTCCGACGTGTGCTGCACTTCCATGCGCGGCGAGTAGCCGAGCTGGATCGCCTGGCGGGTCAGCGAGTAGGCGCCGGAGATCACCGCCTGCGAGGCGATCACCGTTGCCGCCGTGGCCAGGGCCACCAGCGGATAGAGCGCCCACCTCGGCGCCAGCAGGTAAAACGGATTCTCGATGGCGGCGGGATGGTGGATCAGCAGGGCGCCCTGGCCGAAATAGTTGAGCACCAGGGCCGGCAGGACGATGCCGAACCAGGCGAGCTGGATCGGCTTGCGGCCGAAATGTCCCATGTCGGCATACAGCGCCTCGCTGCCGGTGGCGACCAGGAACACCCCGCCCAGCGCGAGGAAGCCGACGCGGGGGCCGGCCAGGAAAAAGTCCAGGGCGTAAGTCGGGCTTAGCGCCTTCAGCACCGCCGGTTCGGCCGCGATGTTGACGATGCCAAGAACGGCCAGGGCGGCGAACCACACGCAGACGATGGGCCCGAACAGGGCGCCGATGCCCGCCGTACCCTTGCGCTGGAAGGCGAACAGGGCGACCAGCACGCCGATGGTGACCGGAATCACGTAGGCCTTGAGCGCGGGGGTCGCCACTTCCAGCCCCTCGACCGCGGACAGCACCGAAATCGCCGGCGTGATCACGCCGTCGCCGTAAAACAGCGCCGCCCCGACGATGCCCGCCAGCATGATCGCCGCCCGTCCGCGCGGGTTCTCGGTCTTGCGCAGGGTCAGCGCCATCAGCGCCATGATGCCGCCTTCGCCGCGGTTGTCGGCGCGCATGATGAAGGCGACGTATTTGATCGTCACCACGATCACCAGCGTCCAGAGCACCAGGGACAAAATGCCGAGAATGTTGTCCGGCGTGATCGGCAGCGGATGCGCGCCGACGAAGACTTCCTTGATGGCGTAAAGCGGGCTGGTGCCGATGTCGCCGTAGACGATGCCGAGCGCGGCGAGAGCGAGCGGCGCCGTGCGGCGGGTGGTGTCGGGGGTGTGGTCTGACATGTTTATTCTTTCAATGATGCGAAGTGGTAATGGTCACGGCGAATCCCATCCTGCCGGGGGTGAATGTTTCCCTCTCCCCTAGCCCTCTCCCGCAAGCGGGCGAGGGGGAGGAAGTGTCGCTTCGCGAGTTTCGCTATTAGCCTGGAACCGATAGCCCACGCCGGTTTCGGTCAGAATGTGCTTCGGCTGGGCGGGGTCGGCTTCCAGCTTCTGGCGCAGGCGTGCGACGTAGATGCGCAGGTAGTGGTTGCTTTCGACGAACGACGGCCCCCACACGTCGCGCAGCAGGTGGCGGTGGGTCAGGACCTTGCCCGCATTGGCGATCAGCAGGGCGAGCAGGCGAAATTCGATTTGCGTGAGATGGACCGGCTCGCCGCGGCGGATTACCAGCCTCCGGGAAAAATCGACTTCGATCTCGCCGAAAGAGATGGCGGGGCTGCCGGCATTGCCCGGCTGCCTGCGCAGCAGCGCGCGCACTCTGGCCAGGAGTTCGCCGACGCCGAAAGGCTTGGTCAGGTAGTCGTCCGCACCGGCATCGAGGGCGACGATCTTGTCGTTTTCGGTGGAGCGCGCGGACAGGATCAGGATCGACACGGCCGACCAGCCGCGCAGGTCGCGGATGAATTCGACGCCGTCCAGATCGGGCAGGCCGAGGTCGAGCACGATCAGGTCGGGCTTGCGCACGCCGGCCTCGACCAAGCCCTGCTTGCCGGTTTCGGCCTCGACCACGCGGCAGCCTTCGGCTTCCAGCGCGGAGCGGACGAAGCGGCGGATCTGCTTTTCGTCTTCGACGACGACGATGGTGGGGGTGGACTCGCTCATGGCTCGCGCTCTTCGTCCACCGCCGGCGGCGTTCC
>JAQTMN010000074.1:10991-12673 GCA_028714315.1 Sulfuricella sp.
CGGCAGCCTTCGGCTTCCAGCGCGGAGCGGACGAAGCGGCGGATCTGCTTTTCGTCTTCGACGACGACGATGGTGGGGGTGGACTCGCTCATGGCTCGCGCTCTTCGTCCACCGCCGGCGGCGTTCCGCTGGGCAGCGAAAAGGTGAAGCAGGCGCCGCCGTCCGCGCGGTTGGCGGCATCGATGGCGCCGCCGTGCGCTTCGACGATGGCCCGGCAGATCGCCAGCCCCAGCCCGACGCCCGGCGTCGCCGATTCGGCCGCGCCGCGCTCGAACATTTCGAACAGGGCGCCCAGCTTGCCCGCCGGCAGGCCGATACCCCGGTCGCAGACCGAAACCGAGAGGTTGTCGCCCGCGATGCTTGCCGAAATTTCGATGGGGGAGCCGGGCGCGGAATATTTGGCGGCGTTTTCCAGCAGGTTGCACAGCACCCGCTCGATCAATACCGCGTCGAACTCCACCAGCGGCAGGTCTTTCGGCAGCGCGACGCGGATCGGGTGGTCCGCCAGGCTGCGGCCCAGCAACTGAATGGCTGCGCCGACCACTTCCTCGATCAGCTGCCATTCCTTGCGCAGCGTGACGCGCCCCGCGTGGAGGCGGGCCATGTCGAGCAGGTTGCCGACCAGGCCGGAAAGACGCAGCGCCTGCTCGCGGATTGCTTCGGCCGTTTCCAGCGGCTCGGCTGGGAGCGGCGGCCGCGCCAGCGTGAGCGAATCGGCGAGGCCGACGAGCGCCGTCAGCGGGGTGCGCAGGTCGTGCGACAAGGCGGACAGGATGGAGCTGCGCAGGCGTTCGGAGACGATTTCCAGCTGTGCGGCGTGGGCCACGTCGGCGTAATGCAGCCGCTCCACGGCGATGGCGACGACCGACGACAGGGTGGCGAGAAGGTTCTTGTGCTCGCGTACCGCATCGGGCGCCCGCTCACTGGGAACGAACACCAGCACGCCCCTCGTCCGCATCGGCGCCCGGAGCGGGAAGTAACCCGCGCCGTAGCCATATCCCGAAAGCGAGTAGTCCTCCACCGGGTCGCCTTGCTCGAAGGCGATCAGGGCGAAGCGCTGTTCGATCTGTAGCCTGCTGTTTACCGGCGGGAACGCATCCAGGCGGCCTTGTTCGTCGGGCAGGAGCAGGGCGGATTCAAGCTTGAAGCCGCCGCTGGCGAGGAAGCTGTTGACGATGTCGGCGACTTTTTCGACGGAAATCGCCCCGGCGAGGTCCCGCGCCATTTCGTAGAGCGCGCGGGTCTGCATCTCCCGGAGCGCCGAGATTTCGGCCTGCCGGCGCAGGCCCGCGGTGAGCTGGCCGGTGATCAGCGCGACCGCGAGCATGACGGCAAACGTCACCAGGTATTGCGCATCGGTGACCGTGAACGAAAAGCGCGGCGGCACGAAGAAGAAATCGAACAGGGCGACGCTGAGAAACGCCGCCAGCACGGCCGGCCCCCGGCCGAAGCGCCGCGCCACGAGCAGCACCACGAGCAGGAACAGCATGACGATGTTGGTCAGGTCGAGATGGCCGATGAGCGGGGTGGCGAGCGCGGTGGCGGCCACGCAGGCAAGCAGCGCCCAGCCATAGCCCTGCTTGGCGCCGGCACGCGCGGATAGTATGGGTGACTCGGTATCCATCGATTTCTTTCGGCAGGGAACCTGATTGAAGCTTAATCAAAGCCGCGTCAATACGGCG
>JAQTMN010000075.1 GCA_028714315.1 Sulfuricella sp.
GGTATGGATGACCGGCCCGGCGACGACGGTATTTGAAGGCCAGATCAATCTTTAAAGAGGAAACGTGAATGAGCTTGAATGCGGAAGATGTCGCGCTCTACGTGCAGGAACACCCGGAGTTTTTCGAAGAGCATTCCGCCTTGCTGGCGGAAATCTTTTTGCCCCACCCCCATGGCGGCCGGGCGATTTCCATCGCTGAGCGGCAGCAGCTGGCGCTGCGCGACAAGAACAAGCTGCTCGAAACCAAGCTGCGCGAGCTGATCCAGTTCGGCGAGGAAAACGACGCCATCAGCGAGAAGATGCACCGCCTCAGCCTTTCGCTGCTCGGTGCGCGCGACTTGGACAGCGCCCTCAATACCGCCTACTTCAACTTGCGCGAGGATTTCGACGTGCCGCACGTGGCGATCCGCATCTGGGCCGGCGCCGACTTGCCGGCGCGGCCCGAGTTCATGGGCGCGACGATCGAGATGTGCGCTTTCGCCGACGAACTGGTCACCCCGAAATGCGGCCCCCAGCTCATCGAGGAAGCGCCCTCCTGGTTCGGCGAGGCCGGCCCCAGCTTGCGTTCCTTCGCCTATGTGGCGATGCGCTCGGAACAGGCGTTCGGCCTGCTCGCCCTGGCGAGCGAGGACGACCAGCGCTTCTACCCGGAAATGGGCACGCTCTACCTGAAACGGCTGGGCGAACTGGTCAGCGCTGCGCTGCTGCGGTATTTGTGAGGGAGTTATCAGTTATCAGTTATCAGTTGTCAGTTTTCAGGTTTTAGTTGTGCGGCGAAGCCGCCTGTTTTTACTGACAACTGATGACTGACAACTGACAACTGACAACTAAAAACTGAAAACTCAACATGTCTTCCGGCACCGATTACCAGCAAGGTTTCCTCATCCATCTTTTCAGCGAGCGCCGCCTGTCGCCGCTCACCTGCGCCAGCTACGGCCGCGACGTGGCCGAATTGCTCAGGCTGGCGGGCGATGTCCCGCTCGACCGGCTGCAAGTCCTCCAGATTCGGCGCTTCGTGGCGCAGCTGCATGGCCGGG
Source organism: Sulfuricella sp. (assembly GCA_028714315.1). Lineage (GTDB taxonomy): Bacteria > Pseudomonadota > Gammaproteobacteria > Burkholderiales > Sulfuricellaceae > Sulfuricella. The sequence continues at coordinate 1,038 of JAQTMN010000075.1, forward strand.
GCTTGAGCGGAAAAACCCTGGCGCGCATGCTGTCCGCGTGGCGCGGCTTCTATGCCTATCTGGCGCGCGACCACGGCTTTGCCCACAATCCCTGCGTCGGCCTGCGCGCGCCCAAGGCCGTCAAAGCCCTGCCGCACGCGCTGTCGCCGGACGAGGCGGTGCACTTGATGGACATCCCCGGAGACGATCCGCTTGCCCTGCGCGACAAGGCCATGTTCGAGCTGTTTTATTCCTCCGGCCTGCGCCTGTCCGAGCTGACCGGCCTGCCGCTCGCCGGGCTCGATCCGGCGGCCGGCATCGTGCGCGTCACCGGCAAGGGTGGAAAAACCCGCGAAGTGCCGGTCGGCCGTCATGCGCTGGAAGCGGTGCAAAACTGGCTACCCGAGCGGGACAAGCTGGCGAAGGCCGGCGAGCGCGCGCTGTTCGTCGGCAAGAACGGCGCCGGCCTGACGCCGCGCGCCGTGCAGTACCGCGTCAAGCAATGGGCGCTCAGGCTCGGCATCGCGGCGAATGTCCACCCGCACGTGCTGCGCCACTCCTTTGCCAGCCACATGCTGCAATCCAGCGGCGATCTGCGCGCGGTGCAGGAAATGCTCGGCCACGCCAACATTTCCACGACCCAGGTTTATACTCACCTGGATTTCCAGCACCTGGCAAAAATTTACGACGCGGCCCATCCGCGGGCCAGGAAGAAGTAGCTCGGCGGACCCGAAGAGGCACAATAAAACCGGTTAGCCGCAAAAAGGCACAAAAGTCGCAAAAAAATCCGTTTGAAACACTGGCTTATTGCTATTGTGCTTTTTGTGGCCATCTGCCTTTTCGCAGCAATAACTGATCCGGAGAAATCATGAACAACTGGTTCCTTTCCCTCAGCATCCGCTGGAAGCTGCAATTCGGCTTCTTCTTGGTGACCATGATCACCACTGTCTACAACCGCATCCTGGCTTCGCACGAATTGGCGAAAATGATCGACACCGCGCGCAACGGCGGGGTCAGCGCCCAGGTCGTCGGCCAGCTCGAAGCCAATCATGGCGCCTACATCTTCAATTCGTTCTGGGAATCCGGACTGGAGTTCGTGTTGCAGTTCTTCATCATCGGCCTGGTCGCGAGCCTGTTCGTGAAGCCGATCCAGGCGCTGTGCCAAGCGCTCAGGGCGGTGGAGGAGGGCGATCTGACCAAGGGGGTGGAAAACCGTTCGCGCGACGAGATCGGCGTGCTGGAGAAAAGCTTCAACGACGTGCTCGCCAAGCTCAACCACATCATGCGCGAGGTCGATGAAAGCGGCAAGGAAATGGAGCAGTCGGCCTACCAGATCGCCATGATTTCGCAAGAGATTGCCGAAGTGGGGCGCAAGGAGCAAAGCCGGTCGGCGGACGTGAGCAGCGCCACCGACCAGCTCAACCGCAATTCCGAGAACGTCCAGAATCAGGCCGCCGGCGCCACCGAACGCGCCCTGCAAACCGAGCAGCAGGCGCGCGAAGGCATCCGCATGGTGCAGAAAAACATTTCGGAGATGGAAAACACGGTCCAGGAAGTCAACCGCGCCGCCCAGGAAATCGCCGAGCTGGAGCAGGCCGCCGGACAAATCCACGCGATCATCGCGACCATCCAGACCATCGCCGGCCAGACCAATCTGCTCGCCCTCAACGCGGCCATCGAAGCGGCGCGCGCCGGCGAGCAGGGGCGCGGCTTCGCGGTGGTGGCCGACGAAGTGCGCAAGCTGGCCGAACGCACCACCCAGTCCGCCGGCGAAGTGTCCGACATCATCGGCCAGTTGGGCGGCAAGGTGCAGCAGGTGACTTCCTCCATGGGGGTGGTGGTGGAGAAGGTGCACGACAACCAGAAGGTGGCAGGCGAAACCGCCGCGGTGATCGAGCACATGGCGGCCGATATCGCCGAAACCGCCAGCGCCAACAGCGGCATCTCCGAGGCCGGCAAGGAGCAGATTCGCCAGGTGCTGCTATTGCAGAAAACCCTCGAACAGCTGTTCGCCACGCTGAGCGAAAGCTCGTCCAAGGTGGAGACCACCGCCGCCATCGGCGGCAGCCTCTACAACGTGACCGGCAAGCTCAATCAGCTGATGGCCGGCTTCAAGTTCGAGAACAGGCACGTGACCGAGCCGGTGCAGCACGAGAAACGCGCCCATCCCCGCGCTACGAACCGGCTGCTGGTGCAGGTTTCCCAGGGCGACCGCACGCTCGAATGCACCAGCCTGGATTTCAGCCTGACCGGCATTCGCCTGTTGCTGAACGAAAAGCTGGATGAGGCGCGGGACGTCGATTTGGCGCTGTTCCTGCCGCACGACAATCTCGACCGGTACCGCGGGCAATCTCCGCTCAGGATACAGGGGGGCATCACCTGGCAGCGCGCCGAGGACGGCAAGTACCAGTCCGGCATCGCCTTCGACGCCCTGACGGAAGAGGCGCGGTGCCAGCTGCGCGCCGGCTTCGCCTACTTCCATAAGAGCCCGGAATTCGACAGCCGGCATTGAGGGGTTTTTCGCGCAGAACGAAGCTTCTTGACACCTCGCTATGACGCGTACGATCATAAAAAAATGAAATTTCGCCTGCTGCTCCCGCTGTGGCTCGCTTTCGTCCTGCTGTTCGCGCAGCAGGGCGCGGCGCTGCACGCGCTGTCGCATCTCGGCGATGGCGTGCCGGCGCAGTCGCAGCAGGAAAAACATGTTCCCCACTCGCCGGCCTGCGACAAGTGCGTGGTCTACGCGGGCATCGGCGGCGCCGCGCCATCCTCCCCGCCGGTATTCGGTGTCCAGGAAGCGGCATTCTTCCTGGCCGCTGCCCTGTTTCTCCTGGTTTTTTCCGCACCGCTTCGCTCCTACCAGTCCCGCGCTCCTCCCCGCCTCGCCTGAAAACCACTGAACCTGGAAAACGCGGTTGGCCCGCGGTGTAGGTGCGAATTCATTCGCACAATCACTGGGCCTGTGCGAATGAATTCGCACCTGCAACCTCGCTTTCCAGATCGAACAGACGGCGATGCTGACTCCCTAAGAAAACGCTGATCAAGTCTTTTTTCGTCGTTCCCGCGAAGGCGGGAGCCCAGTCAAATCAAAACCCTGGATCCCCGCCTTCGCGGGGATGACGACTTGTTCAGCGGTTCCCTAAGCATCCGCCGCGACTCCCAATTTCGACGAGGCAACCATGTTCAAAAAGAAAACCATCGTGTCGAGCGTTGTGCTGGCGCTCGGCCTGCCGTGTGCGGCGCAGGCGGCAAGCGATGCGGATCTGGCGCAGATCCGCAATGAAATCCAGCAAATGCGGCAGGCTTACGAGGCGCGCATCGCCGGTTTGGAGGCGCGCCTGCAACAGGCGGAAGCCGAGGTCAAACAAGTCGGCGGCAAGGCCGACACCGCCGCCGACCAAGCCCGCGAGGCCACGGCGGCCGCGGCCCAGGCGGCGCCCAAGGGAGGCGACATCAGAGCTTTCAATCCGGGCGTTTCGCTGATCCTGTCCGGGATATACAGCAACCTTTCCAAGGATCCGGCGGACTACCGGATCACCGGCTTCCATCTGCCCAACGACGTGCTGGACGACATCCGGCCGCAGCGCGGCTTCAGCCTGGCGGAGTCCGAGCTGGGCATCTATGCCAACATCGACCATTATTTCTACGGCGGGTTGAATTTTTCCATTCATCCCGACGATACCGTGTCGGCCGAGGAAGCGTTCATCCAGACCACGTCGCTGCCGCAGGGGCTGACGCTGAAAGCGGGCCGCTTCTTCTCCGGCATCGGTTACCTCAACGAGCGGCATGCCCACACCTGGGATTTCGTCGATGCGCCGCTCGCCTACCAGGCCTTCCTTGGCGGGCAGGTCAACAACGACGGCGTGCAGCTGCGCTGGCTCGCGCCGACCGAGACCTTCGTCGAACTCGGCGCGGAACTCGGGCGCGGCGCCAACTTCCCCGGCACCAACCGCGACAAGAACGGCGCCGGCGCCAGCGCGATTTTCGCCCATCTCGGCGGCGACGTGGGCGACAGCAACAGCTGGCGGGCCGGCTTTTCCCTGCTCACGACCTCGCCGCAGGATCGCCAGTGGGGCGACGTGGATACGGCGGGTGTCGGCGTCACCAACAGTTTCAGCGGCAACAGCAAGCTGTGGATTGCCGATGCGGTATGGAAATGGGCGCCCAACGGCAACCCGTACTCGACCAACTTCAAGCTGCAAGGGGAATACCTGCGCCGCACCGAAGACGGCAATCTGGTGTTCGACAGCACCGGCACGCCAGCGCCGGGCGCTTACGCCGCCACCCAATCAGGCTGGCACCTGCAAGGCATCTATCAATGGGCGCCCTACTGGCGGGCGGGGCTGCGCACCGAGCGGCTCGACGCCGGCAGCGTCGATTACGGCGTCAACAATGCCAATCTGGCGCGGCCAGATTACGCGCCGACGCGCAACGCCTTCATGGTCGATTACAACCCGAGCGAATTTTCCCGCATCCGGCTGCAATTGGCTCAGGACAAGTCGCGCCAGGGCGTGACCGACAACCGGATTTTCCTGCAATACCAGATGAGCCTCGGCGCTCACGGTGCGCATAAATTTTAAAAATCGCAATTGCTCGGGCGCTCGCGAAAGTTGGGCGTAAAGCCCCTCTCCCGCAGGCGGGAGAGGGGTTGGGGTGAGGGACTTTGCGCTTAGGCAACGCTTGCAGTAATGCAAACACCCTCATCCCCGGCCCTTCTCCCGCCTGCGGGAGAAGGGAGGAAACCCGAGTTGAAAAATTCGACCCACCGCTTTGCGGTTCGTTTCGTTTGGAGAAAATTCATGAACAAGATCATTCGTTTCTTCCTCGCCGGCGCATTGCTGCTGGCGACCATCCCGGCCTTCGCCGCCCTCAACATCCTCGCCTGCGAGCCGGAATGGGGCGCGCTGGCGCAGGAGCTCGGCGGCGACAAGGTGAGCGTCTACAACGCCACCAACGCGCTGCAGGACGTGCATCACATCCAGGCCAAGCCCAGTCTGCTGGCGCGTGCGCGCAACGCCGACATGGTGGTGTGCACCGGCTCCCAACTCGAAATCGGCTGGCTGCCGATCCTGCTGCAACAGGCCGGCAACCCGAAAATCCAGGCCGGTCAGCCGGGCAATTTCGAGGCGACGCGCTACGTGCGCATGCTGGAAGTGCCGTCCAGCGTGGATCGCTCGCTAGGCGACGTGCATCCCGGCGGCAATCCGCACATCCAGACCGATCCGCGCAACATCGCCCTGGTCGCCGATGCCCTGGCGAAGCGGCTGGCCGAGGTCGATCCGGCCAACAGCGCTTATTACCAGGGCAACTACAAATCCTTTGCCGGGCGCTGGCAGGCGGCAATGCAGAAATGGGAAAAGGAGGCCGCGCCGCTCAAGGGCGCGGCGGTCGTCGTGCACCATAAGGCCTTCACTTACCTCGAAAACTGGCTCGGCCTGCGCGAGATCGCCGCGCTGGAACCCAAACCGGGCGTGGAGCCGACCAGCGGCCACCTGGCCGAGGTGCTGGCGCAGCTGCAACGCCAGCCGGCCAGGATGGTGATCCGCGGCGCCTACAACGACCCGCGCGCGGCGGAATGGCTGGCGGGGCGGGCCAACATCCCGGTGGTCGTGGTGCCGTTCACGGTGGGCGGTTCGGAGCGCGCCAAGGACTTGTTCGGGCTGTTCGACGATACGGTGCAAAAGCTATTGGCTGGCAGCCGGTAGCTGGTAGCAAAACCGCCCGCAACGCGGGCGACAAATAAGCTACCTGCTACGAGCTACCGTCTCAAAAGGAAAATCCATGAATCTCGACGCTCTCAGTCTCTCCATTCTTATCCCCGCCTTCCTCGCCGGCCTCCTGGTGCTGGCGACGCATGTGCCGCTCGGCATGCAGGTGCTGGCGCGGGGGATCGTGTTTATCGACCTGGCGATTGCCCAGATCGCCACGCTTGGCGTCATCGCGGCGGACCGGGTCGGCTTCGAGCCGGAAGGCTGGGTAGCGCAGGCCGCCGCGGTATCGGCCGCGCTGCTTGGTGCCCTGCTGTTGACCTGGACGGAAAAACGCTGGCCGGAAATCCAGGAAGCGTTGATCGGCGTGCTGTTCGTGCTCGGCGCCAGCGGCGGCATGCTGCTGGTGGCGAACAACCCGCACGGCGGTGAGCATCTGCAGGATTTGCTCGTCGGCCAGATATTGTGGGTGAGCTACGCCCATCTCCTGCCGGTGGCGGCGCTGACCGCCGTCATCCTGGCGCTGTGGTTCGGCTTGCGGCAGCGGCTGGGGCGCTTCGGCTTCTACGGCCTGTTCGCCTTCGCCGTCACCGCCTCGGTGCAGCTGGTCGGCGTCTACCTGGTGTTCGCCAGCCTGATCGTGCCGGCCCTGGCTTGCCGCGCCTATCCTTCCCGCCTCAGATTGGGCGCGGGTTACGCGCTCGGCGCGGCGAGCTATTTGCTGGGGCTGGGCCTGTCGGTGATGTTCGACCTGCCTTCCGGCGCGTTGGTGGTATGGACCCTGGCGCTGGCCGGCATTGCGGTGTCCGCGCTGGGGCCGGCCAATAAACCCTGAAACCTCATTTAACCGCGTTTATCTGCGTTTATCGGTGGTTGAACTGATTTTTTAGGTTGATTTTCCCCCGTGTTCCCCGTGGTTAACTGCTTTTTTAGGTTAAACCGCCTGCCGCCTATTTGCGGAACGCCCGCAGGTAGTGCCCCTCGAACAGCCGCTTGGCCCAGTGGAACAGGCGCGACGCGGGTAGCAGCAAGGCCCGTTTTTCGTCGCGATAGACCAGGATGCCCGCATCCACGCTGTCCACGATGCAGATCAGTTCGATGCGGGGACGGGCGGCCGGCGGCTTGCCGGCCAGCGCCAGCAGGAGGTTTTCCGCCGCCGCCTTGGCTTGCAGGTCAGCCATGTGCGCCTGCTTGGGCAACCAGTCCGGGCCGGGGAAGCTGCCGGCGTCGCCGGCCACGAACACTCCCGCGGTGTCAGGCACGCGGCAGAATTCGTCGGCCTGGATGAAGCCGCCGGGAGACAGGGGCAGGCCGCTGTCCGCCGCCCAGGCCGGGCCGGTGAGGCCGGGCATGAACAGGATCAGGTCGGCCGGCAGAATCCCGCCCTCGGTCTCGACGCCTTCCGCCGAAAAACCGCCGATCTTGTGGCCCAGATGGGTCCGGATGCCGCGCCGCCGCATCTCGCCGAGCAGTCCCTTGACGGCCTTTTCGCCTAGCCGTTTGCCGGGTTCGGCAGCCGCGTTGAAGAAGGTGAGGGTAAAGCGATCCCGCTTGCCCTGCCGGCGCAGCCAGGTTTCCACCCCGAACAGCAGTTCGAACATCGGTCCGCCGCGCATGGCGGAGGGTTCCTTCGGGTTGCCGCCGAAGCCGAAGGCGACATTGCCGCCTTCCATCGCCGACAGGCGCCGGCCGATGGCCTCCGCCGCGGCGACGCCTTCGCACAGGGTCAGGGCGCGTTCGATGCCGGGCATCCCCTTGAGGAAGCGCCCGCCGGTGGCAATCAGCAGGGCGTCGTTGGCGATCTCGCCCCGGTCGGTAAGCACGGTGCGGCCACAGTCCTTGAGGCCGGTGACGCTCGCCGCGCGAAAGTCGAGTTTGTGGTCGGCGAGGAAGCGCTCGAGCGGCATCACCAGGTCGCTGCCTTTTCGCACCCCGGTCGGCACCCAGATCAGGCTGGGCAGATAGACGAATTCCGCCCTGGGCGCGACCAGGGTGATGCGCGCTTGCGGCGCGCGCCGCCTCAGCTCGCGTGCGGCGGTGAGGGCGGCGAAGCCGGCGCCGAGGATGACGATGTGGGGCGAGGTGGGCATGGCGCTGTTCTCCTCAGAGTCTGTGAAAAAAGAACCCCCTACCGCAAAAGCGCTTTGCGCCTTCGCGGCGGAGTTTGAATTTTTCTCAACCTTATCAATGGCCGCGTCCGCATCCGCCGGCGCCTTCGCCCCGGTTGAGCATGTGCTCGGCGATGGGCTGCATGGCCTGATATAGCTGGCCGCGCAGTTCGGCGTCGGCAATGGTTTCGTCCAGCGCCAGGGGCATGCACATCAGCCATTCGTCGCGCTCCCGCGGGCCGATGGGGTAGGGCAGATGGCGCCGCCGCAGCATCGGGTGGCCGAATTCTCGACATAAAGCTGCGGTCCGCCCAGCCCCGGACAAAAACATCACGAATTTCTCGCCGGAATGGCCGAGGTCCTGAGGATGTATTTTGCGCGCCGCATAGGCTTCCGGCAACTCGTCCATGAGCTCGTAGAAACGGCTGACCAGACGGCGGATGGCCGCTTCGCCGCCGACGCGGTGATACGGGGTCTCAGGCATGAAAATCACCTTGCGGCGGGAAGGTGGGGGAGTCACACGGCTCATTGCTTATTCTCGTCGTCGGCGCGGGATTCCTGCGCCTCGAACCACATCGGCGGTGCCTCATGCATGAATTGTAATGCGCCCCGAAATGGCTCCGGGTTGAGCATTCCGGGAACAGGCCCTATAATCAACGAGGATATATGTCGGCATAGGTGAGTGGTGGTTTTTTCCTTTTTTCGCAAGAGCCCTGAGAACGAGGCCAAGCCCGCTTCCCGTTCGCCCGCGGCGGCCAAGGTGCAGCCGGCTGTCCGTGCGTCTGCGCCGGTCAAGCCGGCGCCGGTGGCCGCACCCATTTCCAGCGCGCCCTCCCGGCCAGCGCAGAGCGCGCGCGCCGCTGCGCTCCCCGCCAATCCCCCACCCAAAACCAGGGAGCACGACCCCTTTACGGTAGGCGATGCCGGAACCGCCGTTGCTTCCGCGGAGATGACCTCGGTGGCCGAAGAGGCCGCGATTCTTTACGCCAGCGGGCATGCCGGGCAGGCGGCGGCCCTGCTGCTGGACTACACCCGGAGCGGCCCGGCTCGGGCGGACGCCCAGCCTTGGCTGATGCTGTTCGAGATTTTTCAGCTACAGGGGGAAAAGCGTTCGTTCGACGAGCTTGCGCTGGAATTCGTCGTCAAGTTCGAGCGCACGGCACCGGTGTGGGACCATGCCAAGGTACCCGGCGCAAAATCGCCCCAGGCGCCGGCCGGCCCGGCGGGAGAGGGCTATGTATCGCTGACCGGCGTATTGAAGGGCGACAAGGATTCTTTTTTCCAGAGCATGGTGCAGACCGCGCAGAAGGGGGCCGGTCTGCGCCTGGATTTTTCGCGGCTGGACGGCGTGGAGGCGTGCGGCAGCCGCCGGCTGGCGGAGACTCTGCTCGATCTGAAAAAGAGCGGCAAGAAAATCACCCCGATCGGCGTGGCGCACTTGGCCGACCTGCTCAAGGGCGTGATCGGGCAGGGCGGCGAGGGCGAGCAGGCGCATTGGCAGTTGCTGCTCCATCTCTACCAGTGCCAGGGCATGCAGGCCGAATTCGAGGATCTGGCGGTGGACTACGCAGTCACGTTCGAAGTCTCTCCCCCCTCCTGGGAACCGGTGTGCCAGGGAAAGACCGCAGCGGCGGCGGCGCCCGCGGATGCCGCTCCGCACGATGACGACGCCTTTTACCTGAGCGGCGTGATTTCGGCCGCCAGCGAGCAGCAGTTCCGGAAAATGGCGGATTTCGCCGCCACCCACAACGAAGTCCTGCTCGACATGGCCGGCGTGCCGCGGGTGGACTTCGTCAGCGTCGGCAATTTCGTCGGTGCGCTGGCCGGCTTGAGCGGCAGCGGCAAGAAAGTGCTGATCCGCAACGCCAATGAGCTCATCCGCGCCCTGTTCGCCATCATGGGCGCCGACCAGTTCGCCACCATCCTGCGCGGAAAGGCCGGCTGACCCGCTCAATCCGGATGGGGCGCTTCCGCGTGCATCATCTTCTCCCTCTGGAACACCAGCACCGACGCAATGCGCAGGCCGCCCAGCACGAACACCAGCGCGCTCAACGCATAAATTTCCTCGACCGCGATCTTGTGCTCGAACAGCTTGATCATGACCTCCCGCAGCACGAAGACGATGCCGGCATCGACGATGAAGGTCATGCGCAGGCGCTGTGCGCTGAAATAGTCCACCAGCGAGCGGGACAGCTCGATCAGGATGAACAGGGTCAGCACTTCCGAGACGATGCGCATGTACTGGCGGGTGATGTCGTCGTTGATCAAGAGGTCGCCCAGGTTGAGAAACAGGCGCGCCACCCCCACCATGATACCGATGGTGATGAACACCAGCATGAGCCCGAACACGATGCAGATCACGCGGTTGAACAGGGCGATCATGTCCAGTTTGATCGGGACGCCGCGGGGTGTGGAGAACGGTTTCGTTTGCATGTTTTCCAGTTTTGCACAAAAGGGTGACAGTATAATGACGATATCGAACGCGAGGCCTATCCCGGCCCTCTGAGGAAACCATGGAACAATTTCGCGGCACCACCATTCTATCCGTGCGGCGCGGCGCCCAGGTCGCGCTGGGCGGCGACGGCCAGGTCACGCTCGGCAATATCGTGGTCAAGGCGAGCGCGCGCAAGGTGCGCCGCCTGCACCACGACAAGATCCTGGCCGGATTCGCCGGCGGCACGGCGGACGCCTTCACCCTGTTCGAGCGCTTCGAAGCCAAGCTCGACAAGCATCAGGGCCACCTGCTGCGCGCCGCGGTGGAGCTGGCCAAGGACTGGCGCACCGACCGCATCCTGCGCCGGCTCGAGGCCATGCTGGCGGTGGCGGACCACGAGTCTTCGCTGATCATCACCGGCAACGGCGACGTGCTGGAGCCCGAGCATGGCCTGGTCGCCATCGGCAGCGGCGGCCCCTATGCCCAAAGCGCGGCGCGCGCCCTGCTCGACCACACCGACTTGCCGCCGGCCGACATCGTCAAGAAAGCGCTGACTATTGCCGCCGACCTGTGCATTTACACCAACCAGAACCATACAATCGAGTACCTCGATTGAGTCGTCAGTGATCAGTTTTCAGTGGTCAGTAGGGGGAGCAGTTCGCCGCCACTGAATTTACTGAATACTGACAACTGATTACTGAAAGCTAAATCATGACTCCCATGACCCCCCAGGAAATCGTCCACGAGCTGGACAAACACATCATCGGCCAGCATGCTGCCAAGCGCGCCGTCGCCATCGCCCTCCGCAACCGCTGGCGGCGGCAGCAGGTGGCCGAGCCGCTGCGCCAGGAAATCACGCCGAAAAACATCCTGATGATCGGCCCGACCGGCGTCGGCAAGACCGAAATCGCGCGGCGCCTGGCCAAGCTCGCCAACGCCCCGTTCATCAAGGTGGAAGCGACCAAGTTCACCGAAGTCGGCTACGTCGGCCGCGACGT
>JAQTMN010000076.1 GCA_028714315.1 Sulfuricella sp.
CGGGCCGATGATGGGCCAGCCCCTGCCCGGCCTGGAAGTGCCGGTGATCAAGGGCATGTCCGGCATCCTCGCGCTCACTGCGGCGGAAACCAACACGCAGCCGGCCAGCCCGTGCATCCGCTGCGGCACCTGCGTCACCATCTGCCCGTGCGGGCTGGTGCCGGTGGAAATGGCCGCTTTCATCCGCAAGGACAACTTCGAAGCCGCCGCCCGGCTCGGCGTGATGGATTGCGTCTCCTGCGGCAGCTGCTCGTGGGTGTGCCCGTCGCACATCCCGCTGGTGCACTATTTCAACTACGCCAAGGGCATGATCAACGCCCAGGAACGCGACCGGCGCAAGAACGAGCAAACCAAGGTACTGGCCGAGGCGCACACCCTGCGCGTGGAAAAAGCGGCCGAAGCCCGGCGCGCGATGATGGCCGCCAAGAAGGCCCAGGCTGCCGCAAAAACCGAAGAAAAGGCCAACGTATGATCAACGCAATCAACAAGAGCGGCCCGTTCACCCACGGCGCCAGCAACGTCCAGAAGACCATGTACACGGTGCTGCTGGCGCTCCTGCCGGCCACCGCCTTCAACGCCTATTTGTTCGGCTGGCCGGCGCTGCTGCTGTTTGTCGTCACTGTCGGCGCCTGCGTAGTGGTCGAGGCCGGCTGCCTGATCCTGGCCGACCAGCCGATGAAGGCGGCGTTCGACGGCTCGGCCGTGCTCACAGGCTGGCTGCTGGCGATGAGCCTGCCGCCGTGGGCACCGTGGTGGATCGGCGCGCTCGGCGCCGTGTTCGCCATCGCGCTGGCGAAGCACACCTTCGGCGGCCTCGGCCAGAACATGTTCAATCCCGCCATGGTGGCCCGTGTCGCCTTGCTGGTGTCGTTCCCGGTCATCATGACCGCCTGGGTCCTGCCGCACCCGCTATTCTCGGCCAACGCGCCCGGCCTCGGCGACGCCCTCGCCATCACCTTCGGCGGCCAGATGCCCGACTCGGTGAGCGCGGCCTCGGCCCTGGGCTACGTCAAGACCGAGTTGTCGCGCGGCATCCCGGTGACGCAGTCGATGGCGCACGTGCCCGACCTGATGGACATGGCGCTCGGCTTCCGCGCCGGCAGCATGGGCGAGACCTCCGCGATCCTGATCCTCGCCGGCGGCCTGTTCCTGATGGCGCGCCGCATCATCTCCTGGCACACCCCGCTCGGCGTGATGGGCGGGCTGTTCCTGATGGGCACCCTGTTCCACGCCATCGACCCGGCCCGCTACACCGACGGGATGTTCCACCTGATGTCCGGCGCCACCTTCCTCGGCGCATTCTTCATCGCCACCGACTACGTCACCTCGCCGGTGTCGAAAAAAGGCCAGCTGGTATTCGGCGCGGGCGTCGGCGTGCTGACCTGGGTCATCCGCACCTACGCCGGCTATCCGGAAGGCATGGCGTTCGCCATCCTGCTGATGAATTCGCTGACCCCGATTATCGACCAATACACCCGTCCGCGCGCCTTCGGCCGCACGCTTAAAGGCGAACCGCTGCCGCTCGCGGGGAGAGACCAATGAAACCGAGCACGCTAAAACATGGGGTGATTTTGGGCACGTTCTGCCTGGGCTTCGGCCTCCTGCTCGCCGTCACCGACCGCCTCACCGCCGCGGACATCGCCGCACGCGCCCTGGAAGACCGCATGAACTCGCTGTCCCAGGTGATCCCCAACGGCATCCACGACAACAACCCGGTGACCGACACCGTCGTCCTGAAGGACGACCGCGGACGGGACATCACGGTCTACCGCGCCCGCAAGGACGGCAAGGTGACCGGCGTGGCCTACGAAATCTATGGCTCGGGCTATGCCGGCGAGATCAAGCTGATGCTGGGGGTGGACACCGACGGCAAGACGCTCGGCGTGCGCGTCCTGGCGCATCACGAAACGCCGGGGCTGGGCGACAAGATCGAAGAGAAAAAGGGTGACTGGATCCTGCGCTTCACCGGTCTGGCGATCGGCAATCCGCCGCTCGACAAGTGGAAGGTGAAGAAGGACGGCGGCGAGTTCGACCAGTTCGCCGGCGCCACCATCACGCCGCGCGGCGTGGTCGGCGCGGTTCGCGGCGGACTGGAATTCTTCGCCGCCAACAAGGCAAAAATGACGGAGGTAAACTAAATGGCGACCCAATACCGCACCATCGTCCGCGACGGCCTGTGGGACAACAACGGCGTGTTCAGCATGCTGCTCGGCATGTGCCCGACCATGGCCATGACCACCAGCGCCACCAACGGCCTCGGCATGGGCATCGCCACCGCCGTGGTGATGGCCGCCTCCAGCCTGCTGGTGGCCACCTTCCGCAACCAGATCACGCAGGAAGTGCGCATCCCGGTCTATATCCTGATCGTCGCCGCCATGGTGACGCTGGTCGATCTCTCCATGAACGCCTGGATGCACGAGCTGTACAAGGTGCTCGGCCTGTTCATCCCGCTGATCGTGTCCAACTGCCTGCCGCTGGCGCGCCTCGAAGCCTTCGCCGCCAAGGAGCCGGTGTTGCCGTCGTTCCTCGACGGCCTGTTCATGGGCGTCGGCTTCACCATCGCGCTCACCGCCATCGGCGCGGTGCGCGAAATCTTCGGCTCGGGCACGCTGTTCGCCGATGCCTCGCTGCTCCTGGGGCCGGCCTTCAAGGTCATGGAAATGCGTCTGATGCCCTCCGATATGGGCGTCTTGATGATGATCCTGCCACCCGGCGGCTTCCTCGTCACCGGGCTTCTGGTGGTGGTCAAGCGCCTGCTCGACGTGCGCGCCGGCAAGGCCATCCAGATGGGCGGCGCCCACAGCGCGGCGTAAGGAGAGAACCATGAAAATCGGAATCGCCTATGCCGTGCCGAACCGCCAGATCTGGCTCAACGTCGAAGTGCCGGACGGCGCCACCGTCAAGGACGCCATCGAGCGTTCGGGCATCCTCAAGCAGTTCCCCGAGATCGACCTGGAACAGCAGAAGGTAGGCATCTTCAGCAAGCTCGCCAAGCTCGACGCGGCGCTCGAGGACGGCGACCGGGTGGAAATCTACCGCCCCATCACCTGCGACCCGAAAACGGTGCGGCGCAAGGCCAAACCGGAAGGCGAGGAAGAAGAAGCATAAGGTAGGTCGGGCACAGCGTGCCCGACCAATTTCGCAGGCATATCCAGCCGTCGGCACGGGTGCCCGCGGAGTTAAACCACCTCCACCCTGGGCATGGCGTCCATGCTTTCAGCCTGCCGGCAGAAAGGCTTGTCGAAGGTGCAAAAAGCCTCTTCGGCAGCGCTTAGGGCCAGGTGGAGCGCATCGCCGAAATCCATACCTTGCTCGAACCATTGCAGCGCGTAGCAGAGCGCCTCGAATTCCTTCGGCTTGAAGTTGGGAAGGCCGAACAATAGGCGCAGCCCCTTGGCGATTTCTTGCCTGGCGCAGCCATTCACCTTGAGCACCCACACCAGTTCGAGCAAAACGGTCGGCGGAACGGTGAAGGTTTGTTTCCTGGACAACAGCCGAGCCGCCGCGGCGGCCTGATCCGCGTCGTCGTTGAGCAGGTAGCGAGCCAGGATATTGGTGTCGAGCGCGATCATTCCTTGCTGGCCTCGTCCGCCTCTTTGAGCATGTTGCCGATGGCAAGGTCGGTTTCTTCCTCGTTCAACCGTTTCCGGTCTTTCCGCGCAAGAAAGCCGATGCCGTTTTCCACCCGGGTAGCGGCGAATACGGGTAGAGGTTTCAGCCGGATTTCATCGCCCACGAAGGCAATAACGAATTCCGTTCCCGCCGACAAGTGATGGATATCCCTGATTTCCTTGGGAATGACGATTTGACCTTTGGTCGAGAGTTTGACGGTTTCCATGATAGCCGGATCGGTAAGACGATGAGTAAGACTATATACCAAACGCGTTCCAGGCGCACGGAAGTCACGGAGCGAAGCAAAGCCTTCGAGAAGCATTGGCTTCAGCCGTCCCGCCGCTAAACAAGACCCGGAAACCACTTCGCCATCCGGGTTGCGCGAGGCCGCCGGTTCGGGGGTAAAATGGCGTATGTACTCACTTATCCGCTCCGTCTTCTTCCGGCTCGACGCCGAAATCGCGCATGGCTTCGGCCTGTGGGCGATGAAAATCGCCCATCGCCTGGGCCTGCTCGGCCTGCTGGCCCCGCGCATCAAGCCCATGCCCAAAACGGTGATGGGGCTGACTTTTCCCAATCCGGTCGGGCTCGCTGCCGGGCTGGACAAGAACGGCGACTGCATCGACGCGCTCGGCGCGCTGGGCTTCGGCTTCATCGAAATCGGCACGGTCACGCCGCGCCCCCAGCCCGGCAACCCGAAGCCGCGTTTGTTCCGCATTCCCCAGGCGGAGGCCATCGTCAACCGCATGGGCTTCAACAACCGCGGCGTGGACTGCCTGGTGGAAAACGTCCGGAAGAGCAGCTACAAGGGCATCCTCGGCATCAACATCGGCAAGAATTTCGACACGCCGATCGACAAGGCGGCGGACGATTACCTCGTCTGCCTGCGCAAGGTCTACCCCCACGCCAGCTACGTCGCCGTCAACATTTCCTCGCCCAACACCAAGAACCTGCGCCAGCTGCAGCAATCCGACGAGCTGGAAAACCTGCTCGCCGCGCTGAAGGCGGAGCAGGGCCGGCTGGCGCAGGAGCATGACCGCTACGTGCCGCTGGCGCTTAAAATCGCGCCTGATCTCGACACCGAGCAAATCATCGCGATTGCCGACCTCCTGCTGAAACACGGCATCGACGGCGTGATCGCCACCAACACCACCATCGGACGCGAAGGCGTCGAGGGCCTGCCGCACGCCGACGAGACCGGCGGCCTGTCGGGCGCGCCGGTGCGGCGCAAGTCCACTGCGGTGATCAAGCAGCTTGCCCTGGCGCTGGGCGGAAAAATTCCGGTCATCGGCGTCGGCGGCATCCTCGGCGGACTCGATGCGGAGGAAAAAATCCGCTGCGGCGCGAGCCTGGTGCAGATTTACACCGGGCTGATCTACCGCGGCCCGCAATTGATCGGGGAAATCGCCCGCCAGCTGGAAAGCGGGGAATGCACGGCGTGCAGGTTTGTCAAATAGGATGACCGCGAAAAAGCACAAAAAAGGCAGCAGAATAGGATAGTTTTTTTGAGCCTTTTGCGCCTTTTCGCGGCCAACAGGTTTTCGTGACCCTCTCCCCTAGCCCTCTCCCGCGAGCGGGCGAGGGGGACGAGGTCTCGCTTCGCGAGTTTTACGCTTAAGGAAAGCTCCATGCTGATCGGCGTACCGAAGGAAATCAAAGACCACGAATTCCGCGTCGGGGTGACGCCGGCCGGTGTCCGCGCCTTGACCGACGCCGGCCACCAGGTGTTGATCGAAAGCCATGCCGGCGAGCGCATCGGCTTCGACGACGCGCTCTACCTCGCGGCCGGCGCGAAGATCGCCGCCACTCCCGCCGAAGTGTACGGATGCCCGCTGGTGGTCAAGGTGAAGGAGCCTCAAGCGAGCGAGGTTGCGCTGCTCATGGAAGGCCAGGTGCTGTTCACCTATTTCCACCTAGCCGCCGACCCCGTCCTCGCCAGCCATCTGATGGAAAAAAAGATCGTCGCCGTCGCCTACGAAACCGTCACCGACGCGGCGAACACCCTGCCCCTGCTCACGCCGATGTCCGAAGTGGCCGGCCGCATCGCCATCCAGGCCGGCGCCAACGCGCTGCACCTCGCCAACGGCGGCTGCGGCGTGCTGCTCGGCGGCGTGCCGGGCGTCTCGCCGGGCAAGGTGGTGATCCTGGGCGGCGGCACGGTGGGCGCCAACGCCGCCCGGATAGCGCTGGGGCTGGGGGCGGAAGTCACCCTACTCGACGTCAGCCTGCCGCGGCTGCGCCACTTGGAGGACGTGTTCGGCGCGCGCCTCAAGACCCGCTTCGCCGAAGCCCACGCGGTCGCCGAACTGACCGCGGACGCCGATCTGGTGGTGGGCGCGGTGCTGGTGGCCGGCAAGCGGGCGCCGAAGCTGCTCACCCGGATGCTCGTCCAGCGCATGAAACGCGGAGCGGTTTTCGTGGACGTTTCCATCGATCAGGGCGGCAGCAGCGAAACTTCGCGCCCCACCACCCACTCCAATCCCATTTATATTGAGGAAGGCGTGGTGCATTACTGCGTGACCAACATGCCGGCGGCCTGTGCCCGCACCGCCACCCAGGCGCTGACCAACGCGACCCTGCCCTACGTGCTGGCGCTGGCCGGCAAGGGCTGGAAGGACGCGATGAAGGCGGACCAAGGGCTGCGCAACGGGCTCAACCTGCATCTCGGCCAGGTGACCCACGCCGGCCTCGCGGCCGACCTGGGGTATCCCTGGGTTGCGGCGGAAACGGTGCTGGGCTGAGGGTCATGGCGAATCGCCACCCCGAATCATGAAACGGCGTCCGTTGTGGGTACGGCTCTTGTGCCCTTTAGGGCGCAGCCGTACAGTCAGGCTGAAGCCTGACCCACAGATCGCGCGTCCGGTTTCGCGAGCTTCACGCTAAATAAACGCGGAGAATTAAGAGGCTTCCAGACAATCATGGAACATTACTTTTTCATTCTGATCGGCACGGTGCTGGTCAACAACATCGTGCTGGTCAAGATGTTGGGCCTGTGCCCGTTCATGGGCGTGTCCAAGAAGCTCGACGCGGCCGTCGGCATGGGCGCGGCGACGGCTTTCGTGCTGACCCTGGCTTCCGGCCTGAGCTATCTGGTGGACCACCATCTGCTGATTCCCAACGACCTCGGCTACCTGCGCACGCTGTCGTTCATCGTGGTGATCGCCGCCATCGTGCAGTTCACCGAAATGTTCATCCGCAAATCCAGCCCGGTCCTGTACCAGTCGCTGGGCATCTACCTGCCGCTGATCACCACCAACTGCGCGGTGCTCGGCGT
Organism: Sulfuricella sp.; assembly: GCA_028714315.1. Taxonomy (GTDB): domain Bacteria; phylum Pseudomonadota; class Gammaproteobacteria; order Burkholderiales; family Sulfuricellaceae; genus Sulfuricella. The sequence continues at coordinate 6,887 of JAQTMN010000076.1, forward strand.
GCCCCTGCTCAATGTGCAGGAAAACCACAACTTCGTCGATTCGCTGCTGTACGGGCTCGGCGGCGCGGTCGGCTTCGCCCTGGTGCTGGCCCTGTTCGCCGCCATGCGCGAACGGCTCGAGGGTGCCGACATTCCGGCGCCGTTCAAAGGTTCATCCATCGCCATGATCACGGCGGGCTTGCTGAGCCTGGCATTCATGGGTTTCGCGGGATTGGTGAAATAACATGCTGAGCGCCATTCTGGTCATGATCCTGCTGGGCGTCGTGTTGGGCGCCATTCTCGGTTACGCCTCGATCAAGTTCAAGGTCAAGGGCAACCCGCTGGTCGAAAAAGTCGGCGCCGTCCTGCCGCAGACCCAGTGCGGCCAATGCGGCTACGCCGGCTGCGGCCCTTATGCGGAAGCGGTTGCCAAGGGCGAAGCCGCGCCCAACCTGTGCGTGCCGGGCGGCGATGCCGTGGCGAAGAATCTGGCCGACCTGCTCGGTGTCGAATTCCAGCCGGTCGGCGGCAGCGAGGGCGCCGGGCCGAAACCCAAGCAGGTCGCCTTCATCGACGAAAACAACTGCATCGGCTGCACCGCCTGCATCAAGGCCTGCCCGGTGGATGCCATCGTCGGCGCATCGAAGCTGATGCACACCGTCCTGCCCGACCGCTGCACCGGCTGCGAACTGTGCGTTCCGGCCTGCCCGGTGGACTGCATCTCGATGGTGCCGCTGGAGGAAAGCATCGCCAACTGGAAATGGCGCTACCCGGTCATAGAAATAAAAAAGGCGGCTTGAGGATATTATTAGCAGCCACTCAGGTGTACGCGAAAACGCCGCATGCAAGCCCCTCGCCCGCGAGCGGGAGAGGGGTTGGGGAGAGGGAATTTGCATATGATCAACGCTCGCAGTGACGCAAACTCCCTCATCCCCGGCCCTTCTCCCGCCTGCGGGAGAAGGGAGGTAACTATTACTGGTTTTATATGAAAACGCTCCATAAATTCCACGGCGGCGTGCACCCGCCCGAACACAAGGCCGAATCGAACGGGCTGCCGATCGCCGCTGCGCCGCTGCCGCGCCGCTTGGTGGTGCCGTTGCGCCAGCATATCGGGGCGCCGGCCAGGGCGGTCGTCAAGGTCGGCGACCGCGTGCTGAAGGGCCAGATGATCGGCGCCGCCGACGGCTTCATCTCCGCCGCCGTGCACGCGCCCACCTCGGGCATCGTCAGCGCCGTCGATCTGCACGCCGTGCCCCATCCGTCCGCTCTTCCCGACCTGTGCATCACCATCGAGGCCGACGGCGAAGAGCGCTGGATCGAGCACCAGCCCCTGGATTACCTCGCCGCCGGGCGCGACGCGGTGCGCGCGCGGCTGCGCGATTTCGGCGTCGTCGGGCTGGGCGGCGCGGTGTTCCCGACCTCCGTCAAGCTCGACCCCTGCGCGCTCAAGATCGGGACGCTGGTGTTGAACGGCGCGGAATGCGAGCCCTGGATCACCTCCGACGACAGGCTGATGCGCGAGCGCGCCGCCGAAATCGTCGAGGGCATCAAGATCATGACGCATCTGGTGCAGCCGGAACAGGTCCTGATCGGCATCGAGAACAACAAGCCCGAAGCCGTCGCGGCGATGCGCACCGCCTGCCGCGACACGGGCTTTCAAGTGATGGCGGTGCCCACCCAATATCCGGGCGGCGGCGAGAAGCAGCTGATCCAGGTGCTCACCGGCAAGGAAGTCCCGAGCGGCGGGCGCCCGGCGAACATCGGCGTGCTGTGCGCCAACACCGGCACCGCCTACACCGTCCACCGCGCCGTCAACCACGGCGAGCCGGTGATTTCCCGCGTTGTCACCGTCACCGGCAACGTGGAAAAGCCGCAGAATTTCGAAGTGCTGATCGGCACCCCGATCGGCGAAGTCGTTCAGCTCGCCGGCGGCGCCAAAACCGGCACCAGCCACTATATCCTGGGCGGACCGATGATGGGCTTCGACCTGAACAATCTGGCCACGCCGCTCGCCAAGGCGGTCAACTGCGTGATCGCCGCCTCGCCCGCGCTGTTCCCGCCCAAGCCGGCGGCCGTGCCGTGCATAAGGTGCGGACAGTGCGCCCAGGTCTGCCCGTGCAGTCTGCAACCGATGGAGCTGTTCTGGTTCTCGCAGAGCCGGAATTTCGACAAGGCGCGCGGCTACAACCTGTTCGACTGCATCGAGTGCGGCTGCTGCAGCTACGTCTGCCCCAGCCACATCCCGCTGGTTTCCTACTACCGCTTCGCCAAGAGCGAGATCGCGGCGCAGGAACGGGAAAAGAGGGCAGCGGAGCAGGCCAAGGCGCGCTTCGAGTTCAAGCAGCTGCGCGAGGAACGAGAGAAGGCCGAAAAGGCCGCCCGCTTCGCCGAGAAAGCGGCGGCGGCCAAGGCCACGGCCGGCGCCGAGGGCGAAGACCCCGCCGCCGCGGCGAAAAAAGCCGCGATCCAGGCCGCGGTGGAACGCGCCAAGGCGAAAAAGGCCGAGGCGGCCGCGCAAGCCGCCGGGCAATGCGACGTGACGCCCATGGCGGCGGTCGAAACGCCAGCCGAATCCCTCTCCCCTTGCCCTCTCCCGCCTACGGGAGAGGGGGACCTGGAACCGCTGCGCGACGGCTCACTTAACCCGACGGAATCCCCATGAGCTCACCCCACGTCCTCACCCCCGGCAGCAGCGTCAGCCGCATCATGCTCACGGTGCTGGCCGCGCTCCTGCCGGCGATCGCCGCCTACGTTTATTTCTTCGGCCCGGCGATTTTGATCAGCCTGACGCTCGCCAGCATCACCGCGCTCGCCGCCGAAGCGGCCGTCCTGCGCCTGCGCGACTTCCCGGTGAAGTATTTCCTGTTCGACGGCAGCGCGCTGCTCACCGCCTGGCTGCTGGCGCTGTCCATCCCGCCGCTGGCGCCGTGGTGGCTGATCGTGGTCGGCACCGCTTTCGCCATCGTCGTCGCCAAGCACCTCTACGGCGGGCTCGGCAACAACCTGTTCAACCCGGCCATGGCTGGCTTCGCGGTGCTGATGATTTCCTTCCCCTCGTTCATGACCCACTGGCCGACGCCGCTGACGCTCGCGCAGCACACCGTCGGCCTGGGCGACGCGCTCCAGGTTTATTTCAGCGGCGGCCTGCCCGGCGCCAGGCTCGACGCGGTGACCATGGCGACTCCGCTCGACACCCTGAAAACCCAGCTGAGCCTGCAACACACCATGGACGAAGTGAAGCGGATGCCGATCTTCGGCACCTTCGGCGGCAAGGGTACCGAAACCGTCGCCACGATGTATCTGCTCGGCGGGCTGTTCCTGCTGAGAAAACGCATCATCACCTGGCACACCCCGGTTTCGTTCCTCGTCGCCCTGATCGCCATTTCCGCGTTTTTCAACAGCGTCGACGCCAGCCGCTACGCCACGCCGCTGTTCCACCTGTTCACCGGCGGCGCCCTGCTCGGCGCGTTCTTCATCGCCACCGACTACGTCACCGCGCCGGTCACGCCGCGCGGCAAGCTGATCTTCGGCGCCGGCGTCGGCGTGCTCGAATACCTGATTCGGGTGTTCGGCGGCTATCCCGACGGCATCGCCTTTTCCGTCCTGATCATGAACGCGGCCGTGCCGCTGATCGATGCCTACACCCAGCCGCGAGTCTACGGCCACAACACCGGAGCGACGCCATGAGCAGCCACATCCTGCGCCACGCGTCGGGCTCCGCCGCCATCCTCGCCGCCTTCGCCATCGTCGGCACCGCCTTGCTGGCGGCCACTTACACGGTGACGCGGCCGATCATCGCCGAGACTGAAAAACAGGCCAAGCTCGCCCTGATCGGCCAGATCCTGCCCAAGGCGCTGTACGACAACGACATTCTCAAGGATGCCGCGCAGCTGCCGCCGGCGGAAGAACTGGGCAACCGCGACGCCACCCCGGTGATGCGCGCCACCAAGGACGGCAAGCCGTCGGCGGCGGTGCTGGAAGTCACCGCGCCCGACGGCTACAGCGGCAGGATCAGGATGATCGTCGCGATCAGGGCGGACGGCGTGGTTTCCGGCGTGCGCGTGGTTTCCCACAACGAAACGCCGGGCTTGGGCGACTACATCGATATCGCCAAGAGCCCGTGGATCCGCGTATTCGAGGGCAAATCGCTGGCGAATTACGCGGACCGGGACTGGAAGGTCAGGAAGGACGGCGGCAAGTTCGAACACATGGCGGGCGCGACGGTGTCGCCGCGCGCGGTGGTGAAAGCCGTGCACAAATCGTTGCTGTATTTCACGGCCCATCGGGACGAGATCTTCTCGCTGCCGGCTGCGTCCGCTCCCCCTAAGTAGGGAGTCAAGATGAAACAGGGGGGAGGTTGTTGTGGGTACGGCTCTTGTGCCCTTTAGGGCGCAGCCGTACAGTCAGGCTGAAGCCTGACCCACAACTCGCCGTTTCATTATCTAGGGTGGCAATTCGCCATGATCGTTAGGAGCACGCAAAATGAGCGAGGTCAGTTACAAGGAAATCGTCTGGAACGGCGTCTGGAAAAACAATGCCGGCATCGTCGCCCTGCTCGGCCTGTGCCCTTTGCTCGCCGTCAGCGCCACCGTGGTCAACGGCCTCGGGCTCGGGCTCGCCACCGCCATCGTGATGGCGTTCAGCAACGCGGCGGTCTCCATCGTGCGCGGCTGGGTGCCGAACGAAATCCGCATTCCCGTCTTCATCCTGATCATCGCCGTGCTGGTCACCATCATCCAGCTGGTGATGAACGCCTACATGCAGCCGCTGTACCTGGTGCTGGGGATTTTCGTGCCGCTCATCGTGGTCAACTGCAACGTGCTCGGCCGCGCCGAAACCTTCGCGTCGAAAAACGCGCTGGCGCCCTCCATCGTGGACGGCTTCATGGTCGGCTTCGGCCTCACCCTCACCCTCGGCGTGCTCGGCGCGCTGCGCGAAGTATTCGGCAAGGGCACCCTGTTTTCCGGCATCGACCTGGCGCTGGGCGAATCGG
>JAQTMN010000077.1 GCA_028714315.1 Sulfuricella sp.
ATCCTGATTTTTTCCATGATCAATCTTCGCGATGAGTGGTTGGTTCGGTTTGCTTCGCCGCGCCGTCCGGCGGCGGGATGTTCCACCATCCGCCGCCCAGCGCCTGGAACAGCGCGGCCGTGTCGGCGAAGCGCGCGGCCTGGGCCTGAACCAGCGCAACGCGCGCCTGCTGGTCCTGGCGCTGGGCGTTGAGCAGCGACAGGTAGCTGACCGCGCCCAGGCGAAACTGTTTCTGGGTGATCTCGAGGGCGATGCGCGCCGCCTTTTCGGCTTCGGCCTGCGCGGCGAGCGTCACCGCGTCCAGCTCCAGCGCCCGCAGCGTGTCGGCCACGTCCCGAAAGGCTTCCAGCACGGTTTCGCGGTACTGCGCGGCGGCCTGGTCATAGGCGGCGATGGCCGCGCTCCGTTTGGCGACCAGCTCGCCGCCGTGGAATATCGGCTGCAACAGCGAAGCGCTCAGGTTCCAGACGGTGGTGCCGTTGCCGAATAGGTTGCGAAACGCGACCGATTCCGAACCGAAATTGCCGGTCAGCGTGATCTGCGGATACAGGTTGGCGGTGGCCACGCCGATCTGGGCGCTGGCCTGATGCAGCAAGGCCTCGGCGGCGCGAATGTCGGGGCGCTGGCGCACCAGGTCGGACGGCAGGCTTACCGGCAGTTCCCGCGGCAGCTGCAAGCCGTCGAGCTCGAACTCGGGCAGCACCGCTTCGCTCGGCAGCTTGCCGGCAAGCACCGCCAGGCGATGGCGATTCTGCGCCAGCTGTTTTTCCAGCGGCGGCAGCGTGGTGCGGGTTTGCGCCACCTGGGTGCGCTGGGCGAGCACATCGGTCCGCGACACCGCGCCGAGCGCGAACTGGCGTTCGACCACGGCGAGCTCTTTTTCCTGCAAGTCCAGGATTTCCCGTGTTGCGCGCACTTGCGCACGCAGCATCGCTTCCTGCACCGCGGTGGTCACCAGGTTGGCGGTGAGCGCGAGGTAGGCGGCGTCAACCTGGAAGCGCTGGTAATCGACCTGGGATCGCAGCGCCTCCAGGCCGCGCCCGGCGCCGCCGACGATGTCCAGCCGATACGAAACGCTGACCGAGGCGTTGTAGAGATTGAAGATGGGAATGCTGGAGCTGGGCGTGCCGAACGCCGCGCCGGATATTCTCTGGCGCTCCGCCGAAAAATGCCCGTCCACGCTCGGATAAAGTACCGCGCCCACCTGGGAGCGCAGGTTTTCCTGCGCCTCGCGCAGCGCGGCCTGCGCGGCGGCAAGCGTCGCGCTGTCCGCCAGCGCCTGGCGAATCAGCCGATCCAGCGCCTCGGATTGGAACAAGGCCCACCATTGCGCCGGAATGTCCTGGCCCGCCGCGAAGCGCTGCGCCGCGCCGCCGGCAACGGGCGCGGCGGCGGTCTCGGACGGCAGCGCCGTCGCGGTGTATCCGGTCGTCTTCGGCGCATCGGGACGATGGAAATCCGGGCCGACCGCGCACCCGGCCAACATCGCCACGACCATCGCCAACGCAACCGCAAACCGGAGTCCCATTCGAGCCTCTAACCAAGTTGTAAAAAAAATGCGCCTTCCCCGGAAAAAGGAGGAAAAAGGGATGATTCAAACTAAGGAACTGCTGAATAAATCGTCATCCCCGCGAAGGCGGGGATCCAGGGTTTTGATTCAGCTGGGTTCCCACCTTCGCGGGAACGACGAAAAAGACTTGATCAGTGTGTTTCCCTAAAAGTGGTACGCGAACCGGATTTGATTGAAATTGATGCCGTGGTTGGGTTGCTTGATGCCGCCGTTCGACACGTGCTGCAACACGTAGGCGACGTCGTATTCCTGCTTCGCCCCGAAACGCGCGCCCACGCCAACCTGATCGCCGAATTCGAAACAGCTCCCCAGCCTTCCGTCGTAAGTGTGGGAAAGCAGATGTATCCCGATCGCTCCCTCGACATAGCGAGCGATCCCGTTCGCCGCGTTTCGCTGCAGGCGGAACACCGGGGTCACGCCGATGTCTCCGATATCCTGGCCGTTATTGGCGCCATCGCGCATGCGCCAGTAACCCAGCGACACATCCCAGTCTCCGGTCAAGCGCCAGTCGTCCGAGACGCGCCAGGTTTTCTGCCAGTTCCACACCAAACCGGCGCGAACCATATCAGTTTCGTCGCCGCGCCCCAGCAACAGGTAAGCACCGTCCAGGGCATGGGCCGGCATGGCCGCCAGACCCATGGCAATGATTAACATGGAGCGGATTTTCTTCTTCATGCCGGACCCGTCATGATTTGTGTGCCTTTAGCGTGAAACTCGCGAAGCAAAACCTCGTCTCCCTCTCCCGCAGGCGGGAGAGGGTTGGGGTGAGGGAAACGGCCAGGGCGATGCGCTGTTTCATGATTAGGGACGGCGATTTGCCATGACCATTAGGTCTTACCCGGTTTAGCTTCATTTACTATAGTATTTTTTCAGCTTCCGGCTGTTCGATCGGGCTACTACACTGGAACAGAAGGCGGTAGTTTTTCACCCTCGTCCGCGGACGGGATAACCAGCGACTTGGCGGCTTTACCGCCTAGTCGAATGGCTAGTAGTTCCATCAGAGAGCCGTGGTGAGGTGCTCGTGCAGGGCACCCGAGCGAAAGTTGGCTCCCTCTCCCCAACCTCTCCCCCGCCTGCGGGGGAGGGGCTAAATACGAAGGGATACAAGCATGCTCGACGAATTCACCAGCGAACCGCGCATCGCCTACTTCACCATGGAAATCGCGCTGCGCAACGAAATTCCGACTTACAGCGGCGGCCTGGGCATATTGGCGGGCGACACCCTGCGCTCCAGCGCCGATCTCGAGCTGCCGCTGATCGGCGTCAGCCTGGTCAGCCGCGCCGGCTATTTCCGCCAGGAAATCGCTCCGGACGGCAGCCAGATCGAGCATCCCATCTTCTGGGAACCGCGCGACTGGTGCGCGCCGTCGGAAGCGAAAATAGCGGTCGAAATCGATGGGAATGAAGTCTGGGTGCGGGGCTGGATTTATATTCTGCAAAGCCAGGCCGGCGGCCGGGAACCGGTGCTCCTGCTGGATACCGACCTCAACGAAAACCGCCCGGAAGACCGGGAAATTACCCATTACCTGTATGGCGGCGACGAAGCCTATCGGCTGAAACAGGAAATCATCCTGGGCATCGGCGGCGTGCGCCTGCTGTATGCGCTGGGCTTCCATATCCGCCAGTTCCACATGAACGAGGGGCATTCCGCCCTCCTCGCCCTGGAACTGCTGCGGCGCAATGCCTATCCGGTTTTGGGCGTGCGGCCGGGGGAATCGCCCTACGACATTCCACAGGTGCGGGAGCTTTGCAACTTCACTACCCACACCCCGGTCGAAGCGGCGTCCGACCGCTTTTCCTACGACCTGGTGAGGAAATTTCTCGGGGACTTCGTCGAATTGCGCATCCTCAAGTCCCTGGCCGGCGAAAGCAACCTGAACATGACCCAGCTCGCCCTCAACCTGAGCGAATACGTCAACGGCGTCGCCCGGAGCCATGCCGAAGTGGCCGGAAAAATGTATCCGGGCTATCACGTCCATGCTGTCACCAACGGCATCCACCCATTCACCTGGGTCTGCCCGAACTTCAGCGTGCTCTACGACACCCACCTGCCCGGCTGGGCGCACGAGCCGGATTACCTGGTGCGCGCCGACCGCCTTCCCGACGACTCCGTCTGGGAGGCCCACACCCACGCGAAACGGGTGTTGCTGGATAGGGTGAATGCCCTGTGCGGGGCGAATCTCGACCCAGACAAGCCGATCCTCGGCTTCGCCCGGCGCATGACGGCCTACAAGCGCCCGGACCTGCTTTTTTCCGATCTGGAGCGGCTCAAGGCCATCGCCAGCCGGCATCCGTTCCAGATCATGCTTGCCGGCAAGGCCCATCCGCGCGACAACGGGGGAAAGGAGCTGATCAAGCTGCTGCATCGCCATATGGCGGAACTGGCCGGCGCCATTCCCATCGTATTCCTGCCCAATTACGATATGGAGATCGCCCAATACCTGGTTGCGGGCGTGGATGTGTGGCTCAACACGCCGCTGCGCCCGCTCGAAGCATCGGGCACCAGCGGGATGAAGGCGGCGCTCAACGGTGTGCCCAATTTGAGCGTGCTGGACGGCTGGTGGATCGAAGGCTGGATCGAGGACGTCACCGGCTGGGCCGTGTGCGGCACCAGCGACTGCTCGGAAAATGGCGATGCCCAATCCCTCTATGACAAGCTGGAAAACAAGGTGCTGCCCCTCTACTACGACAACCGGCCGGGCTGGATCGCGGTGATGAAAGGCGCGATCGGCAAGAACGCCTCTTATTTCAACAGCCACCGCATGATGCGGCGCTATGCCACCGAGGCGTATATTCGGTAAGCGGTAAGCGGTGAGGAACCTCCGCCTGACCTCCTCACTCCTCACCCCTCACCCAACAAAACACCTATAATGACATCAGGTTATAACAAATCGCGGCATTTTTAATCGGGAGAACAATCATGCGGACAACTACCTTGGTGCTTGTATTTGCCGGGATCCTGGCGACCGCTCCGGCGTTTGCCGACAAGCCGGATTGGGCCGGCGACAAGGGTGGAAGACACGAACGTCAAGAGGATGGCCATGGCCCGAAGGAAAAACACAGGGACCATGACAGGGACCGCGATGAACGGTCGTTTCAAGGCGGAGACAGGCGGGAGATCCGGGTGCAAGGATACTTCGACGACCGCCAGCGGGTCATCGTCCACGATTACTACGGCGGCCAGTTCCGCACCGGCCATTGCCCGCCTGGCCTCGCCAAAAAACACAACGGCTGCATGCCTCCCGGCCAAGCGAAAAAATGGGAAATGGGCCGGCCGCTGCCGCCCGACATCGTTTACTATCCGCTGCCGCCGTCAGTCGTCGTGCAGATCGGGCCGCCGCCGGCGGGATACCGCTACGTGCGCGTGGCCTCCGACATCCTGTTGATCGCGCTCGGAACGGGGATGGTGGTGGATGCCATACAGGATTTGGGCGGGCGGTAGGAACCGAGATTCAAGGTTCAAGGTTCAGAGGGGCGGCGCATTTCTTGCCCGCCCTCCTCGCGCCCAGACGCTCTCATTTTTCTTTCCTACAATGAAAGATCACTTTCAACCGGAAAGGAAAATATCATGCAAATCCTCATGCACATAAAAATCCCCCATCAGCAATTCAACTCCGCCGTTGCGGACGGAACTGCTGGGCAGAAGCTCAATCGCATTCTCGAGGAAACCAGGCCCGAGGCGGTTTACTTCACGGAATACGACGGCAAGCGGGGTGCCGTCATGGTCGTCAATCTGGACGATCCGGCGATGATACCCAGTCTGGCAGAGCCCTGGTTCCTGCTGTTCAATGCGGACGTGGAGTTCCATGTCGCAATGACTCCAAGCGTGCTCGAACAAGCCGGGCTCGACTCGATCGCCAAAAAGTGGGTGTCTTAGCGCGAAACAGGATGCACAGTCTGTTGCTGTGTATTGATTTAACGTGGTTCCCGCCTTCGCGGGAACCACGAATAAGGGCTTGATCAGCGCTATCCCAGCGCTGGCAAATTGCGCCAGCCAAGTCGCTGGCTCTCCCAAGAGAGACAGCAATTTTCGGCGAGTGCAAGCACATTGGAGTCGGTTTGGTCAAGGGCCTGGTTTCGAGTTATAGTCCGGGCCAATGACGGATTTCAGTTTTCTTCCCACCTTTCCGCTCCCGGTCAACAGCTTTGTCCTGTTCGGCGTGCTCCTGCTGACCGGCTTGCTCGGCGGACACCTTGCCGGTCGCACCCGGCTGCTGCCGCGAATCACGGGCTACATCGCGGTCGGCCTGCTTCTCGGCCCGGGCGGCCTCAACCTGCTGAGTCCAGAACTGCTCGACGATGCGCGCCTGTTCGTGGACATCTCCCTCGGCCTGATCCTGTTCGAACTGGGGCGCCGCCTCGACCTCGGCTGGCTGCGCCGGGACCGCTGGTTCCTCTCCGCCGCGGTGGCGGAAAGCGCAGTGTCTTTCGGGCTGATCTGGTTCGCCCTGACGCATTTCGGGATCGAACCGCTGCAAGCCGCCATGGCCGCGGCAATCGGCATCGCCACTTCGCCTGCGGTGGTGCTGCTGGTGGCCCACGATTTGAAAGCCGACGGCCCCGTCACCCGGCGCGCCCTTAGCCTGGTTGCGCTCAACAATATCATCGCCCTGCTCCTCTTCACCGCCCTTCTGCCGGTCCTGCACTTCAACCTGCGGGCGAGTTGGCCGACCATTCTGCTTCATCCGCTGTATCGGCTCGCCGGCTCGCTCGTCCTCGGCTACCTCGCCTATCTCGTCACCGCCCGGATGGCACGGCTGGTGGGTAAACAGGAAGGAGGCCAGTTCATTCTGCTGGTGGGGATGATCGTGGTGGCGGTCGGCTGCGCCAAGCTGTTCAATCTTTCGGTGATGCTGACGCTGCTGGGATTCGGTGTGATGGCGAAGAACCTGGACCGCAAACGCGACATCATGGCGGTGGAGTTCGGCTACGCCGGCCAGCTCTTTTTCGTGGTCCTGTTCGTGGTGACCGGCGCCAGCCTCGAACTGTACCGCCTGGGCGCCGCGCCATGGGCGGTGCTGGCCTTTGTCGCGGCCCGCTTCATCGGCAAGTCCGCGACCCTGATGATCTTCGGCCGGCCCAGCGGCCTCAGCCATCGCCAGGCGGCGATGCTGGGCATCGCGCTGGTGCCCATGGCGGAGGTGGCGATCGGCATGGCTCGGACCGTCACCGACATCTATCCCGAATTCGGCGCCAACCTTGCCGTCATCGTCGTCTCCTCGGTGGCGGTTCTGGACCTGATTGGCCCGGTAGCGGCCCAACTCGCGTTCAAATGGGCGGGAGAAGCCAGTCCGGAACGCGTTGCGAAAAAAGAGGGATTGTCATGACGCTCGCGTTCAAATCATCCGAAAAGTTCTCGATCGGCGTCGAACTGGAATTGCAACTCGTCAATACCCACGACTACAATCTCACCACCGATGCCGCCGATCTGCTGAGACGCGTAAAGGGGCGGCTTCCCGCCGGGGAACTCAAGCCGGAGGTCACCCAGAGCATGGTGGAGATCAACTCCTCCGTGCACCACCGCCACGGCGACCTGGTCGGCGAACTCGTGAGCGTCCGGGATATGCTGGCGAAAGAGGCAAGGCGGATGAATGTCGCCATTGCCGGAGGCGGGGCGCACCCCTTCCAGAAGTGGAACGAGCGCCGCATCTATCCGGCCGAGCGCTTCCTGAACGTGTCCGAGCAATATGGCTATCTGACCAAACAGTTCACCGTTTTTGGACAACACATTCACATCGGCTGCGCCAACGGCGACGACGCGCTTTACCTGTGCCACGCCCTGGCCGGCTTCATGCCGCAGTTCATCGCCCTCAGCGCCTCATCGCCTTTCTACCAGGGCGTGGATACCGCGTTCGATTGCTCCCGCCTGAATGTGGTGAGCGCTTTCCCGCTCAGCGGAACCGTGCCGTTCGTGCACACCTGGGCGGATTTCGAAGCCTACGTTGCCCGAATGATGGAGTTCGGCATCGTCAAGAGCATGAAGGATTTCTACTGGGACATCCGGCCCAAACCCGAATACGGCACCATCGAAATCCGGGTATGCGACACGCCGCTCACCGTGGAGAAGGCCGCCGATCTGGCGGCGTATGCCCAGGCGCTGGCCAGCTGGCTGCTCACCGAACGCCCGGCGAAGCTGTCGCCGGACATTTACCTGGTCTACAGCTACAACCGTTTTCAGGCCTGCCGCTACGGATTGCAGGGGAATGTCTTCGACCCGCTCGGCCGCGGGCATCAGACCATCGCGGAAAGCATTCTGCAAACCGTCGGGAACATCGAACGCCACGGCGAAGAGATGGGGGCCGGCGAGGCCATCGACCGGATCGCCCGTGCGGCCGCCGGCGGACAAAACGACGCCCGCTGGCTGAGGGATACGCTGGCGGAAGTGGGCTCGCTCAGCAACACGGTCCGGCTACAGAGCGAGCTGTGGATGGGCTAGAGCTGCGCCAGCAGGGCTTTTGCACGTTGGGCCGGTCATACTTGTAGGAGCCCCCGGCAAGCTACTCCTGGTAGCTAGTGTAGTGCTTGTGAATTGTTGAAACCATTAAATACACCAGCGTCATTCCCGCGCAGGCGGGAATCCAGTCCGTACCTGGGTCCCCGCTTTCGCGGGGACGACAATCTGAAAGACGGTCTCATGATTTACAAAGCACACCACTAGTAGATGTCACGATGAAACAGCGATGGAGGTCGTTGTTGTGGGTACGGCTCTTGTGCCCTTTAGGGCGCAGCCGTACATGTCAGGCTGAAGCCTGACCCACAGAACATCGTGAATCAAATTGACTGGCTGCTAGCCAATTATCTGCCGGCCTCCAGCAACTCGGCGATATCCGTGTTGCCGTTTTCGAGCGCCCAACTCAGGGCTGTCGCGCCGTTCGCATTTGCCTTCCGGATATCCACGTGTTGCTCCAGCAGCGCCTTGACCACATTGATGTGGCCATTCTTTGCCGCCAGCATCAGCGCGGTGGTCCCGTTTTGCGTCGTCGCATCGGCGTCCGCGCCGCTGTTCAACAATTGCCGGACGATCGGGCTGTACCCGGAAAACGCCGCGTACAGCAAGGGAGTCCATCCCTGCCGCGTGGCCTGGGATACGTCGGCACCCATCGCGATCAGCGCGCCGACCACTTGCCCATGGCCTTCGAAGGCGGCGAGCATGATCGCCGTTTCGCCCAGCTGATTTTTGCTGTTGAGTCTTGCTCCGGCCTGGTGCAAGAGTTTCACGATTTGCACATTCCCTTCGCGCGCGGCGATGATCAACGCCGTGTTCCCGCCGCCGTCCATAATGTTGGCATCGACGCCGCGCGCGAGAAGTTCCTTGACCGTGCCCACGTCGCCAAGGTTGATCGCCGTATAAAAATCATCTATCAGTTCAACTGAATACGCGGCACTGCTGCCAATCAGGATGAACAGGATTGCCAGCTTCCTAACGGTCATGGCGAATCGCCGGCCCAAATCATGAAACAGCGATTCGCCATGACCGTTCCCCTCTCCCCTAACCCTCTCCCGCAAGCGGGCGAGGGGGACAAGGTCTCGCTTCGCGAGTTTCACGCTAATCATCGCCGATATCATGGTATTTTGAACAAGCGCATGAAATTTCGGGTGGTGGCGTCCGCCAATTCCTCGATGGCGATTTGACGCAGACGAGCGACTTCTTCGGCAACGTGCTTCACATACGCCGGCTGGTTAATTTTTCCGCGGAACGGAGCCGGCGCAAGATAGGGCGAATCGGTTTCGACCAGCACACGATCTAGGGGGATTTTCTGTGCAACTTCCTTGATTTGCGTCGCGTTCTTAAAGGTGACTATGCCCGAAAACGAGATGTGGAAATTCATCGCTATCGCCTGCTCCGCCACCGCCAGGTTTTCGGTAAAACAATGCATCACCCCGCCCACGGCCGAAGCGCCCTCTTCTTCCATGATGCGCAAGGTGTCGGCCGCGGCTTCACGCGTATGGACGATCAGCGGCTTGCCGCAGAGCTTGGCGGCGCGGATATGGTTGCGGAATCGTTCGCGCTGCCAATCCAGATCGCCTTTCAGCCGGAAATAATCCAGCCCGGTTTCGCCGATGGCGACGACCTTGGGATGGCTCGCCAATCCGGCCAATTCTTCGGGAGTCGGCTCTTTTTCTTCCTCATAGTCCGGGTGCACGCCCACCGAGGCGTAGACGTTCGGGTAACGCTCCGCCAGTTCCAGAACTCCGGGAAAATCCCGCAGGTTGACGCTGACGCAAAGCGCATGGCCAACCTGGTTTTTTTCCATGTTGGCGAATATTTCAGGCAGGCTGGAGGCGAGCTCCGGAAGGTTCAGGTGGCAGTGGGAATCGACCAGCATCATTAAATAGTGGAATTTTTAGTGTTGAATTTTGAATTATGGTTGATATGCAAAGCGTTCCATTAATCCAAAAATAAGCAGGCGCTGAAGATCATTCCCGAAGGGAATGACGAAGCCAGCGCTGTTACATGGTATGGGTTGGGCGCGTGGTTTTGCTGCCGCCGAGGAGCCCCTCGATTTTGTTGCGGGCGGAAATGCCGCTTTCGTTGTCGCTGAATTGCACACCGACCCCCTGTACTTTGTTGCCCTGCGCACCCTCCGGGGTGATCCAGGCGACGCGGCCGGCCACGGGCAGCTTGTTCGGGTCGTCCATCAGGGTAAGCAGCATGAAAACCTCGTCGCCCAGGCGATAGGCGCGGTTGGTCGGGATGAAAATGCCGCCGCCTTTCAGATACGGCATATAGGCGGCATAAAGCGCGGATTTTTCCTTGATGCTAAGGGAAAGCACGCCTGGGCGCGGTGCGGCAGCTGTGGGTTCAGACATGTGCGGATTCCTGACGGTTCGCGGTTTGCCAATAGGAAAGCAGCAATTGCTCCAGCACCAGCCGCGGGTTCAACGGGTGTTGCAGCGTTCGTTGCGCGGCCGATAATTCCTGCTGAAACTTGAACAATTCTATCAAGTTGACGGTTTTTGCCAAGCGCACAGTTTCCGGAGAAGGCTCCGCCTGGTACCGAGCCTGGCCGGTCAAGCCGAGGCTCGCCAGATCATACACCCATTGCTGCAACCATTGCAGCATCCAGGCCAATCCCAGCTTTTCGCCCTGCTCGGCCAGGACGAGCGGATCCATCGTGCGCGGCACGGCAAGCTGACCGAATACCTGGCTGCGCTTCGCCTGATGGTCCGCGTCGCTCAGTTGCAGCGCGGCCAGCGGCGCGTAGCCGGATTGCGCCAGGAACGAGGCCGTATCCGTCAGCCCCTGCTCGTGCAGCCAAAGCATGGCCTCCTTGCGGTCCGGCAACGGCGCGTTGACCTTCCGGCAGCGGCTGCGCACCGTGGGCAGGAGGCGTTGGGGTTGATGGGACACCAGGATGAACAGCGTGCCGGCCGGCGGCTCCTCCAGCGTTTTCAGCAAGGCATTGGCGGCCTGGGCGTTCATCGCCTCCGCCGGATGGATCAGGATGATGCGCATACCATGGCGGTGAGTGGTCAAATTGATAAAATCGGCCAGCTCGCGAACCTGGGCCACGGTAATGTATTTGCTGGCTTTCTTGTCGGACGTTTTGCCTTGTTCGGCCGCCGGTTCGGTTGGTTCGTCCTGCGCTTCCGGGGCGAGAAGGCGGAAATCGGGATGCCCTCCCGCCTTGAACCAGCCGCACGACGTGCATTGCCCGCAGGGTTCGCCGGAAGCCGCGGGGGCGTCGCACAGGAGGGCCTGAGAAAGCACCGACGCAAATCGATGCTTGCCGATGCCGTCCTTGCCTTGCAGCAGCAAGGCGTTGGGTAGCTGCGCCCTGGCCGAGACCAGCTGCCGCAAAAGATCGCGCTGCCATGGATAAACATTGTTATTCATAATGATGCGATTATCTTTTCAAGCTCCACCTGAATTTCTTCAATGCTGCGTCCACTGTCGATCACCCGCATCCGCTGCGGAAATTGCGCCGCCCGGTTCAGATAGGCCTGCTTCACCCGCTGGAAAAAATCCTGTTTTTCCAACTCGAACCGGTCGAGCGCAGTGTTTTGAGCCAGCCGCTGCCGGCTGATTTCAAGCGGCACGTCGAACAGCAGGGTCAAGTCCGGCTGCAAGTCCTTCTGCACCCATTGCTCCAGAATTTGCAGCCGGGCTTCGTCCAGTCCCCGGCCTCCGCCCTGGTAAGCAAA
>JAQTMN010000078.1 GCA_028714315.1 Sulfuricella sp.
TCGAAGAACTGCTGCTGGATTACTCCGGCACGCTGTTCCTGGTCAGCCACGACCGCGCCTTCCTCGACAACGTGGTGACCTCGGTGATCGCCTTCGAGGGCAACGGCAAGCTGGTCGAATACGCCGGCGGCTACGACGACTGGCTGCGCTGCCGCCCGCAGGCCGGCAGCGAGCCCGAGAAGAAGCCCGCCGCCAAGCCCCAGCCCACGCCGGAAAAGCCGGCGGCGAAATCCAGGCTTTCGTTCAAGGAAACTCGCGAGCTGGAAGCCCTGCCGGCGCAGATCGAAGCGCTGGAGCAGGAGCAGCAGGCCATCGGCGCGCAACTGGCCGACGGCGACATCTATCGCACCGATCCGGACGCGGTGAAGCGCCTCAATGCGCGCACCGGCGAGATCGAAGAAGCGCTCCTGGCGGCGATGACGCGCTGGGAGGAGCTGGAAGCGAAGCAGAAACTATAATAAAAATCGGGGTTAACCACGGGAAATCAATGCTTAGCCTGACTCACCGTGGGTCAGGCTTCAGCCTGACATGTACGGCTGAAGCCGCACCCACAACGCGGTGGGTGCATTTTTTTCGCCCCTCTTGATTTAACTCATTGCCAGCGCCGCCGAAATAGGGTCACATAGCGCGGACTGTCGATACGTTGTTCTGCCCGTGGCCAAGATTTCCCTTTTTCTTTTCCTGTTGCTGCACGCCGCCCTTGCCGCGGCGGCCTTTCCTTCTTTCCAGTCGCTGATCGACGCGACGCCGACCGGCGGCACGCTGCGCCCGCCGCCGGGCACCTATGCCGGCCCGGCGGAAATTTCACGGCCGATGGCGGTTGACGGCGGCGGCAAGGTCACGCTGGACGGCGGCGGCACCGGTTCGGTGCTGATCGTGAACGCCAGCGGAGCGGAAGTGCGGGGGCTGCGCCTGACCCATTCGGGCGGTTCCCACGACCGCCTGGATACGGGCATCGCGCTGACCGGCCACGACAATCTCATCGAAGGCAACACCATCGACGATGCGCTGTTCGGCATCAGCCTGAAGCAGGCCAACCGCAACACCCTGCGCCACAACCGCATCCGCTCCAAGCCGGCGGAGCTGGGAATGCGGGGCGAATCGATCCGCCTGTGGTACAGCATGGACAACCTGATCGAGGGCAACGACATCGATCAGGCGCGCGACCTCACGCTGATGAATTCGCCGCGCAACCGGGTGGTCGGCAACACGGTTAACAACGGCCGCTACGGCATTCACCTGATTTTCTCGCCGGACAGCGTGGTTGAGCGCAACGTGTTGTCCCGCACCGCCACCGGTGTCGTGGTGCTCGACTCAGCACGCGTGGCGGTACGGCGCAACCGTATTTTCCATTCTCTCGGCGTGAGCGGGGCGGGGATCGCATTCAAGAAAAGCGGGGAAGGCCTGGCGGAAAACAACGAAATCGTCCACTGCGCCGTGGGCATCCTGGCCGATTCGCCCATCGCGCAGGAAGACGAGATTACCCTCACCGGCAACCGGCTCGCCCATAATGCGATCGGCATCCAGTTCATCGGCGAGCGCGGCGGCCACGTGCTTCACCGCAACAGCTTCGAGAACAATCTGGTTCACGTCGCCATGGCGTTCGGCAGCGGCGACGCCGGCAAGAACGACTGGCGCGGCAACTACTGGGACGACTATCAGGGCTTCGACCGCAACCACGACGGCATCGGCGATACCCCCTATGAAGTTTTCGCCTACGCCGACCGCATCTGGATGGAGATCCCTCCGGCCCGCTTCTTCCGCAATTCGCCGGTGCTGGAGCTGGTCGATTTTCTCGAACGGCTGGCGTCATTTTCCTCGCCCGACATGCTTTTGCGCGACATGGCGCCGCTGTTCGACAAGCCGGTTTGGCGGCGTTAACCTATAAACAGCAGTTAACCACGGGGCTCACGGGGAACACGGGGTGAAATCGACCTAAAAACCTCAGTTCAACACGGAGAGGACGGGGGTTTCACGTAAATCGCTACGAAGGTTAAACTTCAAAGTCCACGCCATTCCCCGTGCACCCCGTGTTCTCCGTGCTTCAAATAAGCTTTTAGGAAAACTTGGCGTAGGCCGTCGAAAAGTCGGGGCTTACCGTTTCCTGAGTGGATCGAGCAGGGACGACAGGCC
Source organism: Sulfuricella sp. (assembly GCA_028714315.1). Taxonomy (GTDB): domain Bacteria; phylum Pseudomonadota; class Gammaproteobacteria; order Burkholderiales; family Sulfuricellaceae; genus Sulfuricella. Next base: position 2,134 of record JAQTMN010000078.1, read on the forward strand.
GTTGTGATCCAGTTCCTGCATCAGCGCCAGCAGCCGGCCGATTTCCCCCGGCGGAAAACCCTCGCGGGCGAACCAGTTGAGGTAGTGGCCGGGCAGGTCGGCAATCAGGCGGCCCTTATATTTGCCGTAGGGCATGGCCAGGGTGACCAGGCGCTGGAGGTCTTCGGGTTTCATGCGGCGAGGTTTCCCACCAAATAAGCCAATCCGCCCACGGCCGACAACCCGGTCAGCAGGTGAAACCAGCCCCACAGCACATATTTCCTCGCCAGGCTTTGTTCCGGCAGGTTGGATAGCAGGAACAGCCTGCCGTCTTTCGGCTGGCGCAGCAGGTGCACGCCGTCGCGCAGGCGGATTTCGCCATGCTGGCGGGCGACTTCGCGCTTGGCGGCGAGCACCGCGAGCTCCCATTCGCGCGGGCTGAGCTGGCCGTCGCCGTCGAGGTCGAAACGCGCGTGCAGGCTTGCCTTGTCGCGCTTCCATTCGGTCAGCAGCTGGTTGAGGTCCTCCCTGGCGTCGAGCGTGCTGTTGGCTCCGCCCAAAGTGGTGAATTCGCCGATGGCGTAGAGGGTGTCGAGCGGCGACAGCACGTATTCGGTATAGCGAAAGTCGTCCTTGTGCCACACCTGCTTGTGGCTGGTGATGATTTCGGCATGATCCGGGTCGATGTAGCATTGGCCGCTGCCGTCGTCGATCAGGATGGTGTCTTCGCTGGCGCCTTGGTCGACAACCTCGTAATTTTTTTCGCCGCCCCTTTTTTGCTCGACGATGTAGCGGTACCACACGCAGGGCAGCAGGGTGAGTTTGCTGATCAGCGGGCTTTCCGGGGTCTGCCGGGCTTGGCCGACGAACTCGACATAGCCCTGGGCGGCCGAGGCGATGCGCGAGGTCGGCGTGTCGAGGATCAGGCGGCTGCGCCGGCTGTTGCCGATCCAGGCGAAAAATCCGAGCGGCGCCATCACCGCGAGCACCGCGATCCAGGCCTGCGGGGTGCCGATCCGCGCGCCGATCAGCAGCAGCAGGAGATGCCCGCCCGAGGTGAGCAGGTTGACGTAATGGCGCTTTAGCCCTTCGAACATCAGCTACCGAATAGTTGTTTCACATTGACGTCGGCGAGCTCCGCGGCGTCGAATTCGAGCAGGTCGGCGGGCTGGAAGCCGAACAGGCGCGCCACCATCACGTCGGGAAACTGCTCGATGCGCACATTGTTGAGGTTGACGCTGTCGTTGTAGAACTCGCGGCGGTCGGCGATGGCGTTCTCCAGGCCGGTGATGCGCCCTTGCAGATGCTGGAAGTTCTCGTTGGCCTTGAGTTCCGGGTAGGCCTCGGCGACCGCGAACAGGTTGCCCAGCAATCCGCGCAGCGCGCCTTCCGCCGTCCCCAATGCCCCCATGTTATGACTCTGGCTGGCGGCGGCGACCTGGTTGCGCGCCTTCATGACCTTTTCCAGGGTTTCCTGCTCGTATTGCATGTATTGCTTGCAGGTTTCGACCAGCTTGGGCAGCTCGTCGTGGCGCTGTTTCAGGAGCACGTCGATATTGGCCCAAGCCTTGGCGACGTTGTGCTTGAGGTTGACCAGGCCGTTGTAGAGCATGATCAGGTAAACCGCGGCGACGGCCAGAATGGTCAGCAGGACGAGAAAACTCATGGTAGTTCCCCTTTGTTGGACGAGATTCTTTTTCGTGCATTTTGCCGAAGTTCATCCCGCTTCGCCAGTTTCCTCGGGTGGAATTCGTGGGCGGCTGCTATATTTGAAGGTGTGCCGCTTTCCAATCGATGACCAGGGAGAACAACAATGACCGATATCGCCCAATTGCTGGGAGCGGAAGCCGAACGCCTGCTGGCTTTCCAGTGCAAGGGAATCACGAAAGACATGCTGCACCTGCCCGGCCCGGATTACGTGGATCGCGTGGTGGCGCAGAAAGACGTCAAGCCCGGCGTGCTGCGTTCGCTGCAAACCCTGTTCGACCACGGGCGTATGGGCGGCAGCGGCTATCTCTCCATTCTGCCGGTGGATCAGGGCATCGAGCATTCCGCCGGCGCCTCGTTCGCGCCCAACCCGCTTTATTTCGACCCGGAAAACATCGTCCGTCTCGCCATCGAGGGTGGCTGCAACGCGGTAGCTTCGACCCTCGGCGTGCTCGGCTCGGTGGCGCGCAAGTATGCGCACAAGATTCCGTTCATCGTCAAAATCAACCACAACGAAATCCTCACCTACCCGGAAATCTACGACCAGACCCTGTTTGCCAGCGTCGATCAGGCGTTCGACATGGGCGCGGTGGCGGTGGGCGCGACCATCTATTACGGCTCGCCCGAATCGCGCCGCCAGATCGTCGAAATCAGCGCAGCGTTCGCCCGCGCCCATGAGCTGGGCATGGCGACGGTGCTGTGGTCCTATCTGCGCAATCCCGCCTTCAAGAAGGACGGCGTGGACTACCACACCAGCGCCGACCTGACCGGCCAGGCCAACCACCTCGCCGCCACCATCGAAGCGGATATCGTCAAGCAGAAGCAGGCCGAAAACAACGGCGGCTACACCGCGATCAAGTTCGGCAAGACTCATCCCCGGGTCTACAGCGAACTGGCGACCGATCACCCCATCGACTGGGTGCGCTACCAGGTGGCGAACTGCTACATGGGCCGCGCCGGCATGATCAACTCCGGCGGCGCGTCCAGCGGCGAAAACGACCTCGCCCAGGCGGTGCGCACCGCGGTGATCAACAAGCGCGCCGGCGGGATGGGCTTGATCTCCGGCCGCAAGGCGTTCCAGCGGCCGATGCCGGAAGGAGTGGCGCTGCTCAACGCGATCCAGGACGTGTATCTGGCGAAGGATGTGACGGTGGCTTGAGGGAGCTTTTGGCCACGAAAAGGCACAAAAGACACAAAATAAATGTCGTGTTTGTGTTGTAGCTTACTTAGGGAAGCGCTGATTTATTCCTATTTCGTCATTCCCGCTTTCGCGGGAATGACGTTTAATCAGCGTTCCCTTAGATCGGGTTTCTCTCAGAGTCCCTCACCCCAGCCCTCTGATGAACTACTAGCCATTCGACTAGGTTGGCAAACTACGCCAGCCAAGTCGCCGGTTATCCCGCCTGCGGGAGAGGGAGCTTTATGCTGCATGTTCGCGAATGTATGGCTATGTCCTTTTTTGCACGTTTTGTGCCTTTTTGCGGCGAAGATTTTTGCGGTTTCGGCCTCCTGCCAAACTTAATAAACCGCATCATGATCGCCGACATTCACCGGTATGATTTCCTCTTCGACGATCAGCAATTCCAGCGTAATTCGATAGGCCAGGTTGATCGACACCGAATGCAGCCCCTCAAGCCGCCCGCTTAGCGCATGCAGCCGCAAGCCCGGATGGAATGGGTTGGCTTCGAGCAGTTTCAGGGTTTTGAGGTATTGCAGCTTCAGTTCCGGATGACGCTTTAAAAAACGGCTGGCCCGTCGGGTATATTGCTCGGTGAACACCAGCGCATAGCTCATTCGCCGGTATCCAGCCGCGCCACGTGGGCCTCCGCCGATTCCTTGACGAAACGTCCGCCAGCCAGGTCGGCCCGCGTCTCGGCCAGCGCGGCTTCCAGTTCGCATTCCCGCAGGTAGTGGTAATGGGCGATGTCCATCACCACGAAACGGTTTTTTCCCCGCACCGAAATCATTGCCTCGGGTTGATGCGCAAGTTCGGCCTCGATGGCGGAAATTCCTTTGGTCTTGAGATCGTTGGCGCTGATGCCGGACATGGGGTGCTCCTTAAAAAACGATTTGCCGTATACCTAATTGTACGATAAACCGCGCTGTGAAAAGTGCGATTTCATGGGCGGTGGGGGCGAAAGCAAACCGGTTGGCCGCAAAAAGGCGCAAAAAGCACAAAATAAAGGCCCTTTCTTTTGTGCTTTTTGCGCCTTTTTGCGGCAGAGGGTTTAGTGCACTCGAGTGTCCGTGGCCATGCTCGTCGCCACCGCTTCGGCCATCCTGATCCCGTCCACCGCGGCGGAAAGTATCCCCCCGGCGTAGCCGGCGCCTTCCCCGGCGGGGTAGAGGCCGCGCGTGTTCACGCTCTGGCCGTCGTCGCCGCGCTGGATGCGCACCGGCGACGAGGTTCTGGTCTCGACGCCGGTCAGCACGGCGTCGTGCATGGCGAATCCCTTGATCTGCCTGTCGAAGGCGGGCAGCGCCTCGCGGATCGCGGCGATGGCGTAATCCGGCAGGGCGGTGGAAAGATCGGTGAGATGCACGCCGGGCGTATAGGAAGGCTGTATCGATCCCAACGCGGTGGACGGCTTGCCGGCGAGGAAATCGCCCACCAGCTGCCCCGGCGCCTGGTAGTTGCGGCCGCCCAGCTCGAAGGCGCGCGTTTCCCACTGGCGCTGGAATTCGATGCCCGCCAGCGGCCCGCCGGGGAAATCCTCGGGGGTGATGCCGACGACGATGCCGCTGTTGGCGTTGCGTTCGCTGCGCGAATACTGGCTCATGCCGTTGGTGACGACGCGGCCCGGCTCCGAGGCGGCGGCGACCACGGTGCCGCCGGGGCACATGCAGAAGCTGTAGACCGAGCGGCCGTTGGCGCAGTGATGCACCAGCTTGTAGTCCGCCGCGCCGAGCAGCGGATTGCCGGCTTGCTCGCCGAAGCGGCAGCGGTCGATCAGGGATTGCGGGTGCTCGATGCGAAACCCGATGGAAAACGGCTTGGCTTCGATGTACACGCCGCGCTGGTAAAGCATCTGGAACGTGTCGCGCGCGCTGTGGCCGACGGCCAGCACGACATGGTCGGCGGCGATGCGTTCGCCGCCGGCGAGCACCACGCCGCGCACCTGGCCGTGATCGATGTCGATATCGTCCACCCGGCTCTGGAAGCGGATTTCGCCGCCCAGCGCCTGTATCGTGGCGCGCATCTTTTCCACCATGCTGACTAAACGAAAGGTGCCGATGTGCGGCTTGCTCACGTAGAGGATTTCCTCCGGCGCGCCCGCCGCGACGAATTCCTCCAGCACCTTGCGGCCGCGGTGGCCGGGATCCTTGATCTGGCTATGCAGCTTGCCGTCCGAGAAGGTTCCGGCGCCGCCTTCGCCGAATTGCACGTTGGATTCGGGGTCGAGCTTGCCCTGGCGCCACAGGCCGAAAGTGTCCTTGGTGCGCTCGCGCACCGATTTGCCGCGCTCCAGGATGATCGGGCGGAAGCCGGACTGCGCCAGGATCAGCCCGGCGAACAGCCCGGCCGGGCCGGTGCCGATCACCACCGGGCGGGAAGCCAGGTTGGCCGGCGCCTGTGTGACGAAGTGATAGCGCGTGTCCGGCGTGAGCGAGAGGTGTTTGTCGTTCTTCAGCCGCTTGAGGATCGCCGCCTGGTTCTTTACCTCGGCGTCCAGCGTGTAGATGAACATGATCGCATCGCGCTTGCGGGCGTCGTGGCCGCGGCGGGCAACGCTGTAGCCGACCAGTTCCTGTTCCGGGATCCCCAGGCGCTTGAGGATGGCGGCCTTGAGCGCGCTTTCGGGATGGTCGAGGGGAAGCTTGACTTCGGTCAGACGCAACATATGCTTTTTTAAATGACGGCGGGACGGCAGAAGCAGCCATTTTACCGCATTCGCCCATGACAAATCGTGCGAATGAATTCGCACCTACGACCGGCGGGAAACGATGGCATGACCGACAATCACGATGTGGATGCGCTGAGCGCGGCGCTGATCGACGCCCGCGCCTGGACCAGGGCGGTATATGCCCACCTTTCCCCGGCGCAGCGGCGGGTGCCTTGCTTCAAGATCGTCAATCCGCCCCTGTGGGAGATCGGGCATGTCGGGTGGTTCCAGGAATTCTGGTGCCTGCGCCGGCAGGAGGCCGTGCCGTTGCGGCCATCCCGCCTGGAAGACGCTGACCGCTTTTTCAACTCGGCCAAGGTGGCGCACGACGACCGCTGGAACCTGCCGCTGCCCGACTGGGGCGCGACCTGGCGCTATCTCGACGCAGTGCTGGAGGATACGCTGGCTGCGCTTGGCGGGAGCAGCCCGGAGGCGCGCTATTTTTTTAGGCTGGCGCTGCTGCACGAGGATATGCATACCGAAGCGATGCTGATGACGCTGCAAACCCTGGGCTATCCGGCTCCGTCCATGCCGGCGGCACGCTTGCCGAGGCCAGTGGGTCAGCCCATCGTCGGCGACGTGTTGTTGCCCGGCGGCACGTTCCAGCTCGGTTCGAGGCCCGGCCAGAATTTCGCGTTCGATAATGAAAAATGGGCGCATCCGGTCGCGCTGGCGCCGTTTTCAATGGCTGCCACCACCGTTACCAACCGGGCGTTTGCGGCTTTCGTCGAAGAGGGCGGCTACCGCCGCCGCGAATTCTGGTCGGATTCAGGCTGGCAATGGCGCGAGGCGCGGCGGGCCGATGCTCCGCTGTATTGGCGCGGCGACACCGGCCAATGGCTGGAGCGGCGCTTCGACGCCTGGCAGCCGCTGGCGGCGGACGAGCCGGCGATGCATGTCAGCTATTACGAGGCCGAGGCCTGGTGCCGCTGGGCGGGCCGCCGCCTGCCGACGGAGGCGGAATGGGAATACGCGGCGCGCGCCGGCCATGCCGAAGCCGGCGACCGCTATGCGTGGGGCGTCACGCCATGTCAGCCGGGTGGGGCAGCGCTGGATTACGTTTTTGCCGGCCCGGTCCCGGCGGCGGCGCTGCCGGACGCCGATACGCCTGGCGGGCTGCGGCAGATGCTGGGCAACGTGTGGGAATGGACCGCCTCGCCCTTCGCGCCTTATCCCGGCTTCGCCGTCGATCCCTACAAGGAATATTCCGAACCCTGGTTCCACACCCACCAAGTGCTGCGCGGCGGGTCTTTTTGCACGCGCTCCCGGCTCGTCCACAACCATTTCCGCAATTTTTACCAGCCGGAACGCAACGACATGTTCGCCGGTTTCAGGACTTGCGCGCTGCCGTGACAGGGGCGATGGCGAAAACGCTATAATTCCAAACCCGCGAACCGCATTTTTCGGCCGACATCATGAACCCACCCGCAATCCGCATCTATCACAATCCCAGTTGCTCCAAAAGCCGTTCGGCCTGCGCCCTGATTGCCGAGCGCGAGCCCGGCGCCGAGGTGGTGGAATACCTCCGGACGCCACCGACGCGCGAGGAACTGATCGTCCTGCTGCAAAAATTGGGCATGAAGCCGGCCGAGATCGTGCGCCGGGGTGAAGAAATATACAAACAGCATTTCGCCGGCCGCGCACTGACCGACGACGAATGGCTCGACGCGTTGGTCGCCTACCCGATCCTGATCGAGCGGCCGATCGTGGTGTGCGGCGAACGGGCCGTGATCGCCCGGCCGCCGGAAAAAGTGCTGGAATTGCTGGCGTGAAGCCCATCGCTGAATCCTGCGAACAGAACCGGGAGCCGATCCTGGAAGTGCTGCGGACGGTCTTCGCCGACCGTCGGCGGGTGCTCGAAATCGCCAGCGGCACCGGCCAGCACGCGGTGCATTTCGGCCGCGCGTTGCCGCATCTCACCTGGCAGACCAGCGAGCTTGCGCCCAACCACACCGGCATCCGTGCCTGGCTGGACGAAGCGCGCCTGCCCAACGTGCTGGCTCCACTCGATCTCGACGTGAACGCGCCCGCCTGGCCGGTCGCCAGCGTGGACGCCGTGTTCAATGCCAATACCGTGCACATCGTGGGCTGGCCGTCGGTGGAGCGCATGTTCGCCGGCATCGGCCGGATATTGGAAGAGGGCGGCATTCTGGCGATCTACGGCCCATTCAACTATGGCGGAAAATTCACCTCGGACAGCAACGAGCGTTTCGACGCCTGGCTAAAAGCGCGCGATCCGGCCAGCGGCGTGCGTGATTTCGAGGCGCTGGACCGGCTGGCAAGGGCGGAGGGGCTGGTGCTGGTCGATGACGTCGCCATGCCGGCCAACAACCGGACCTTGGTGTGGCGGCGCGAGTGAGCGTTGTGAAAAATTCAAAATCCACCGCAAAGGCGCGAAGGCGCAAAGAAAGCGCAAAGGAAATATTTTTGATTTTCTTTGGTTTTCTTCGCGGGTCTTTGGCGTCTTCGCGCCTTTGCGGTGAGGTTTCGGCTTTTTTTCACAGGCGCTGAGTGCCGGCTGAACTGCAAATCGTCGAAAACCTGGCGGATATCCCGGCCGCCCAATGGGATGCGCTCGCCGGCGACAACCCGTTCCTGCGCCACGCCTTCCTGCATGCCCTGCAGGCGAGCGGCTGCGCGACCGAGCGCACCGGCTGGAGGGCGCAGTTCCTGACGCTGCGCCAACGCGGCGAACTGGTCGGCGCGATGCCGCTGTACGTGAAAACCCATTCCTACGGCGAGTTCGTGTTCGACTGGGCGTGGGCCGAGGCCTACCAGCGCCAAGGTCTGGATTATTACCCGAAGTGGCTCAGCGCCGTGCCGTTCACCCCGGCGACCGGGCCGCGCCTCCTGGCGGCGACGCCCGAACTGCGCGCCGAGCTGATCGGCTGCGCCCTCCGGCTGGCGCGGGAATCGGGCGCCTCCTCGCTGCATTGCCTGTTTCCCGACGAAGCGCAGGCGCTGGAAATGCAGGCGCAGGGCATGATGCTGCGCCGGGCCGTGCAGTTCCACTGGAGAAATCCGGGCTACGCCGACTTCGACGCCTATTTGTCCGGCATGAGCCACGACAAGCGCAAGCGCATCAAGCAGGAGCGGCGCAAGGTAAAGGAGGCCGGCATTAGCTTCGAGCGCATCGAGGGCAGCCGGATTTCGCCCGAGCGGTGGGCGTTCTTTTTCCGCTGCACCAGTCACACCTTCCAACAATACCGCTCGCCGCAGCCGCTCAACCTGGATTTTTTCCGGCGCATCGGTGCCGCCATGCCGGAAAACATCCTGCTGGTGCTCGCCTCGCGCCATGGCGAGCCGGTCGCCGCGGCGCTCAATTTCTTCAACCGCGTCGCCCTCTACGGCCGCTCATGGGGTGCGCTGGAATCCCACCCCGGACTGCATTTCGAGACCTGCTACTACCAGGCGATCGAGTTCTGCATCGAACGCGAAATCGCCCTGTTCGAAGGCGGCGCACAGGGCGAACACAAGCTCGCTCGCGGCTTCCTGCCGACAACCACCTGGTCGGCGCACTGGCTGGCGCATCCCGAATTCGCCCGCGCCGTGGAGGATTTCCTGGCGCGCGAAGCGAAAGGCCTCGAACGCTACGTGGACGAGCTCAACGACAGCAATCCATTCAAGCTTCCGCCGGGGGGCTGAGCGGCGCTAAGACTTCGGCCCATGCACTATATTGAGTGTACGAAGAATAGCCCGAAAGGACCTCCGCCATGGCGCACGAAGGCTTGCACGAAAGCGAAGAAAAACTTACCCCCGCGACGGTGGATTTGCACCGCGCCCTGCTTTCCCTGATGGAGGAACTGGAGGCGGTGGACTGGTATCACCAGCGCGCCGACGCCTGCACCGACGACGAACTGCGCGCGGTGCTGCTGCACAACATGCACGAGGAAATGGAGCACGCGGCGATGGTGCTGGAATGGCTGCGCCGACGCACGCCGCGGCTGGACGAGATTCTGCGCATCTACCTGTTCAGCCAGGGCGA
>JAQTMN010000079.1 GCA_028714315.1 Sulfuricella sp.
GCGCTTCGACCGCCTGCATGTTGAGGAACTGGTCGAGGTTGCCGGCGATCCCGAGCACCGGCACGCCGGCGGCAAGCGCCTGCTGGCTGGTCGGGCTGCCGCCGTTGCAGATCACCAGTTGCGCCCGCGCCGCGGCCGCTTCGCCCGGCAGATAGCTCGCCGCGTGGACGTTTTTCGGGGGATCCCGTACGGTCTCGCCGGCGGCGGCGACCATTGCCGTGACCGGGAGGCTCGCCAAGGCGTCGAGGATCAGGGGAAGCGTCCGGCGCGGGCCGGAGCTGCCCAGCGTTACGTAGACCAGGGGCTTGTCGGCGGGAAGCGTCTCCCACCACTCCGGCAGGGGAATGCTCGGCGACCACAGCACCGGGCCGAGGAAATGGTGGTGGGCGGGCAGCGCGGGCAGATTCATGAGTTCGGGCACGTCGGCGTACAGGGTGTGGTCGGCGTCGGTGTAGGCGCGGCGCAAGTCGTGGCCGAGGGCGGGCAGGCCGTATTCGCGCCGCAGCCGGTTCAGCGGCCGCGCGTGGAGGGCGAACACGGCGGGCCGCGCCAGGCGGAACAGCGCCTGGGCCGCCGCCACGCCCAGCCATTGCGCCAGCGGGTGCGCCGGCAAAGGAAACCGCTGGCGGGCATAGGGACTCCAGTAGCTGTTGGTGATGGAAAAATACGGCACGCCGGCGACGCGCGCGCTCGCCGTCAGGGAAAGGCGGAAATCTCCCACCACCAGGTGCGGCCGCGCGGCGGCGATCAGGTCGAGGTCGGCGCCCACATAGCGGCGCAGGGTCGGCAAGTCGTAGATCGGCGTTCCTCTGGCCAAGGCGGTGGAAAAGCGGTTGCCGTCGATGCTGTCGATCCGCTGCAGCGGAAAGGGCGGGTCGCCGAGCAGGGCGTTGTAGCGCGGATCGACCGCGAAACTCACCGCATAACGCGCCGGATCGAGCGCCAGGGCCAGGGCGAGCGGCCGGGCGACGTGGGCGAGCGATACCGCTTCGCCGATGAAAAGGATGCGGATTTTGTTTTCCACGTCAGATTTCACCGATTGCCTTTCCAAGCTGAAATATGCGCTATTTCAAGAATAGGTGTTCGAGGTGAATCCGCAAGGGCGCAAGGGGCGGCGTTGGCGGGCGCGGGCGGTAGCGCACGTAGCCCGGATGGAGCGCAGCGCAATCCGGGGAATTCCCCGGATTTCATTTCATTCCATCCGGGCTACGCGATCACTCTCCGCGTTCTCCGAGGTAGGGCGGCCGGCATCAAAACGTGGTGCACTGCATGAAGCCGCGATGCCCGAAGCAATTGGTCGTCGTCGGATATCCGCGCTGATAGCTGTCTTTCTCACTCAGCCGCAGCACGCAGTCCCGCCAGGGGTCGGAGTTCGCCTGGTATCCGAGTTTTTCGCAGGCCGGGCCGTAGATCTGGATCATCTCATCGACTTCGCGCTGCACCTGGGCCGCCCTTTCCGCCGGGGTCGCGCAGCCGGCCAACATGGCGAACAGGCTTAGAAATATAAAGATTCGCATGGCAATCTTCCTTTTCCGGTTCGACTGCAAGCCGAGGCGGAGGTTCGTCGGGTCGTCCGGCTTATTCCACCTTCAACCGCTCCAGCGGCAGGCGCAGGGAGCGCGCCGCCGCCGCCCGCCCGGCGCCGATCCTGCCCATGAACACGGCGTTCTCCGCGCCGTCGCCGATCAGCCGGGCGAGCTGGCCGGACAGGTGCCGGGCTTTTTCGAGGCTGCCCGGCGTTTCCGAAAACCGCACGCCTTCGCGCGCATAGGCGGAAAAGATCAGCGGCGTCATCTCGGGCTGCAATTGCAGGCCGAGCCGGGTGGCGGTGAGCCAGAAGCGCTGCATCGCGCGGCCGGCGTTGACGTAATCGTCGATGGTTTCGGGCCGCGCGCGGGCGATGAGCGCGAAGTGGGCGGCGCAGGCGATCCCCGGCAGCAGGTCGAGCTGGAGCCGCGGCATCACCGTGCCGGCGAGGTAGGCGTTGAAAAATGCGACACGGCCCCAGCTCCGCATGACCCAGCGCATCAGGCGCAGGGTGGGCTGGTCGAGGCCGATGGCCTGGTCCGGTACGCGGTCTTCGCTGAAGCTGGCATTCCACTCGATCACCTTTCGGTGCACCTGGTAGGCTTCGGGCAGGGTGAGGCGCAGTTCGGCGGCGCGCGACATCATGGCGGCGACGTCGAGCTTGCGGGCGAATCCCTCCAGCCAGACGATCCGGAAGGATTCGCCGGCGGCCGATTCCAGCGCGGTTCTTTCGTGATCGAGCAAGGGGCGGGTGCGCATCGGGCGGCGCTGCACCGAGCGCACCGGGATGTAGGGCAGCAAAGGATCGCGCTGGACGGCCGAATCGGCAATGAATGCCACGTCGAACACCGGCTTGTCGTCCGGCTCGCCCTCGCGGCGGGAAACGTCCGCGCGCAGGCCGTGCTCGCTGGCGGCGATGCGGATGTTTTCGAGCAGCGTGCCGAGCGCGATCTGGCTGGGTCGGCCGTTCACGTCGTAGATGCAGTTCTCCCGCGTATCGAAGCCGTGCACCGCGACGCGATGCCGGTCGAGGATTTCGAAGCGCCACACTTGGGTGTTGTCGCCGCTCGGCGCCCAGCGGGCGACGTCGAGGATCTGCTCGATCACCGTGTAGGGTTTTTTCGGAATGTCCGGGGCGAAGGCGGGCATCGCCGCCAGCCGCCGCCGCGCGATGGCGAGGCCGAGGCGCTGGAGCGGGTTGGCGTTGCCCCAGGGCCGCCAGGTGTAGGCCAGCTTGCCGCGGTGGGCGTCGAAATGCAGCCCCCACGGCGCCGCCCGCACCCTGCCGCGGTGCAGCAGCAGCTTCAGCGCCTCGGTCGCGGCGAGCCCGGCGCATAGCTGGCAGGCCATCACGGTGGAAGGCCCGCGTTTTTCCGCCAGGTTGACCCGGCTTTTATCGACCAGGTAGGACATTTGCAGCATGGCGGGAGAGAGCCCGAGCAGGAAACGGATGGCCTGTTCTTCTTCCGGCTGGCCCTGCACCCGGAAATATTCCTCGAAGGTCATCCGCCCCGGCAGGAAATTCAGGATCGCCGCGCCCATGCCCAGCGGCGCGGCGGTGACCGCCGGGATGCCTTTTTCGGCGCAGGCGGCGAATACCGCCTGGCGCGCGGCGAAGGCAAAGAAATCCAGCCCGTCCACGTAAACGTCCACCCCGGCGAAGAACTCGTCCAGGTTTTCGCTGGTGACGCCCTGGCGGAATACCTTGATTTCCAGCTCCGGATTGACGTCCCGCGCCATCTCGGCCAGCACGTCGGCCTTGCGCCGCCCCAGGCTCGTCGTGGTCGCCCCCGCCTGGCGGTTGAAATTGGCGATGTCGAAAGTGTCGAAATCGGCGATGTGGAACGCCCCCACGCCGAGCCGCGCCAGCGTGAGCAGGTGGCTGCCGCCCACGCCGCCCAGCCCGGCGATGGCCACCCGCTTGGCGCGCAGGATGTCCTGCTCGCCGCGGGTCACCCAGCCGAGGTTGCGGGAGAAGGCGTCGTGGTATGAAAACATGTCGGTCCGGTATGAAAGAATTTTGAGTTTTGAGCCTATAAAAAGCCGTTAACCATGGGCTCACGGGGAAATCGACTTGTTGTGGGTTTTGCTCGGATATCCCATTCATTAATGAAACTTAATTTCTTACCCCTCTCCCCAGCCCTCTCCCACAAGGGGAGAGGGGGTCGATCCGGCTGGCAACTGGCAACTGACAACTGACAACTGAAAACTGAAAACTGAAAACTGAAAACTGAAAACTGAAAACTATTTTTCTCACGTCAACTGGCGCAGCCGTTCGGTGATGACATCCTCCACCGCTTGCGAAAAAAAATAGGGGTAAAGGGATTTTTCCGTGCCGACGTGTTCGATGCGTCCGCCCAGTTTCTGGATCTGGCGATGGGCGTAGTCGAGTTCGAGCCACAGCAGCACGGCCGGCGCATTCACGCGGGGACAGGTTTTTTCTTCGCCGTGCTGCCGGAAGCCGAGCATTCGTTCGTAGAACTTGACGTGGCGCGGGTTGACCTCGATGAACAGGTCGGTGTGTTCCTGGATGTTGTGCGCGTAGATGTAGGAAATGTGATACAGCGCGGCAAGCACCCGCTTCGAGCGGACGGAACTGTCCACCGCCAGTTTGGTGAACTCGCACAGCTTGTGGCCTTCTTTTCGCAGGGGGTCGATTTCGGCCTTGTAGAGTTCATCGACCAGGAGGCCGATGGGCGAATCGAAGCCCATGCTGATAGTGCCGACAACCTGGTCGCTGTGGGAGGCGGTCAGGGTGATCCGGTTGGGATGCGGCGAGGTGGCGGCGGAGGCGTCGTAGCCTCGCCAGGAATACATCTTGTTGATCAGCATGCTGGCCGGGTTGCGCTTGTTGCGCACGTCGGCCAGCCGTATCTTGAATATATTGCGCTCTATCGCGAAATCGTGGACGCCGGGAACGTCCGGCTGGTCCAGGCACAGCGAGCGCGGGCTGCGGGGCGCGTCGAACGGCACCCCGATAATCGTCTTGCCTGCCCAATCGTCGTTCTGATCTCGAATCTTGGCCATTTTGGTCATCGCCACCCTCAATGTAAAGACGGCTCGCAGGCTGCCTCGTGAAATGCTTAATCGGAACTCGGGAAAATTCCTGATTTTGGACATGGCTCGATCATCCCTAGTTCCCCGGAAAAATCGAACATTGCAAGGGGCGCTAAACCTAACTTAGCAAGTCGGATACCACTTCAGTAATACGCTGATTAATAGACGATTCGTTTCGGCCGAAATTGCCCTGTGTAAAAAAAATCGACACCGGCACGGTAGGGCGGGCACTCCGTGCCAGACAATTTGTGCGAATGAATTCGCACCTGCATCGTCCATCTCCCCGCTCCCCGCTCCCCGCTCCCCGCTCCCCCCCAGGTTGACAACCCAGTTCTTTAAACTAAATTGAATTTACCAAGCGGACCAGGCTGAGTATGGGAGGGGGTGAATGGTATCTGACCTCTAACAGCCTGATAGCGAAAGACTAATAACATTGGGAGTAATGCCACGTGAATACATCGCGACTCTTGACCCGGTGGCTGTCGGGTTTGACCCTCGTCCTTTCGGTTGCCCTCGGCGCCGGCTGCGCCACTACGCACTATCCTCCGGCGCCGCAAGCCGCGGGGACTCCGGCGCACGATTACCTGATCGGGCCGGGGGACAGTGTCAACCTGGTCGTCTGGCGCAATCCGGAGGTTTCCATGGTCGTGCCGGTGCGTCCGGACGGGAAAATCACCACGCCGCTGGTCGAGGACCTGCCGGCCAGCGGGAAAACGCCGACCCAGCTGGCGCGGGACGTCGAGAAAGCGCTGTCGAAATATATCCAGGAGCCGGTGGTCACGGTGATCGTCAACGGCTTCGTCGGCCCATACAGCGAGCAGGTCCGCGTCATCGGCCAGGCGGCGAAACCGCAGGCCCTGCCTTATCGCCAGAACATGACCGTGCTGGACGTGCTGATCGCGGTGGGCGGCATCACCGAATTCGCCGACGGCAACAAGGCGAGCATCCTGCGCTCCGCGGGCGGGAACCAGCAGTTCAATGTGCGGCTGAGCGACCTGATCAAGGATGGCGACGTTTCCGCCAATGTGGAGATGCGCCAGGGCGATGTGCTCATCATTCCCGAGAGCTGGTTTTGAGGCATGGAGCTTGAGCCTGGCTTGCGGCTGTGGGTCAGGCTCAAGACAGGCATGCCCTGTGGGTCAGGCTTAAATATGGAACTCGCGAAGCGAGACCTCGTCCCCCTCTCCCGCAGGCGGGAGAGGGTTAGGGGTGAGGGAAACGCCTGACATGTACGGCTTAAGCCGTACCCACAACAGTGCCGGGGAGGTTGGGAGAGAGGGAAATGGAGGCTTTACATGCATGAATTGATTACCCAGTTTTTGTCTTATCTGAAGGCGGCGTGGCAGCATCGCTGGCACGCCATCGTCGCCGCCTGGGTCATTGCGGTGTCGGGCTGGATCGTGGTGGCCTTGATGCCGGACCGGTACGAGGCGTCGGCGCGGGTCTACGTCGATACCCAGAGCATTCTCAAGCCGCTGCTGTCCGGTCTGGCGGTGCAGCCCAACCTGGACCAGAAGATCGTCATGATGAGCCGCACGCTGCTGAGCCGCCCCAACGTGGAGAGGGTGGTGCGCATGGCGGACCTGGACATCAACGTGAAAACGGCGGAAGACAAGGAAAATCTGATCAATTCGATGATTTCGAAAATCGAGATCAAGAACACCGGTCAGGACAATCTTTATACCCTGGCCTACCGCGACCGCAAGCCGGAGGTCGCCAAGCGCGTGGTGCAGTCGCTGCTGACGATTTTCGTCGAGGGCAGCCTGGGCGACAAGCGAAAGGATGCCGATTCGGCCAAGCACTTCATCGACGACCAGATCAAGGCTTACGAGCAGAAACTGATTTCCGCGGAAAACGCCCTGAAGGATTTCAAGCGCCAGCACATGGACACCATGCCGGGCGAGGGCCGGGATTATTTCGCCAAGATGTCGGAGACCATGGAAAGCCTGAGCCAGGCCCGGCTCGCCCTGCGCGAAGCCGAAAACGGCCGCGACGCGATCAGGAAGCAGCTGGCCGGCGACGACCTGGTGATGCTGGACGACAAGGACATGGGCGCCAACCCGGAAATCGACGCCCGCATCCAGGCGCTGAGAAAGAACCTGGACAGCCTTCAGCTCAACTATACCGACCGGCATCCGGACATCGTCGCGGCCAAGCGCATCATCGAGCAGCTGGAGGAGCAGAAAAAGCAGGAAGCCAAGACGAGGAAGGCCAGCCCGACGACGCAGAACCCGGTCGCCCAGCAGCTGAAAGTCGCTCTCGCCGACGCGGAGGCCGGCGCGGCTTCCATGCGGGCTCGGGTGGCGGAGTACGAAAGCCGTTACAACAGGCTGAGAGCCGCGGCGGACGCGATTCCCCAGGTCGAGGCGGATTTCACCCAGCTCAACCGGGATTATGAAGTCAACAAGACCAATTACGAGAAGTTGCTGGCAACGCGGGATTCGGCCCAGATGTCGGGCGACATGGACGCCAACTCCGGCATCATGAACTTCCGCATCATCGATCCGCCCCGCGTGCCGCTGGTGCCGAGTGCGCCTAACCGCCCGCTGCTGATGTCGCTGGTGCTGCTCGGCAGCCTGGCGGGAGGGGTCGTCGTCGCCTTCCTGGTCAGCCAGTTCAGGCCGACCTTCAACGACCGCTGGACGCTGCGCAACGCGACCGGCGTGCCGCTGCTGGGGGCGGTGTCCCTGATCTGGACCGATGCCCAGAAGAAACGGCAGCGGAGCAACCTGATCGCGACCGCAATGTCCACGCTGGGCCTGTTCGGTTCCTACGGCGTCGTGATGGTGATTTTGTTTTTTACGGCAGCTACGAGCGCGTAGCTAGTAGCTGGTAGCTAGTAGCTTATTAGTGCGCGAAGCGCGTGTTTTGCTACCCGCTACTAGCTACCCGCTTTTTTCGATGGGAGGTTGAGTGAGCATTATTGAAAAAGCGATGACCCGGCATGGCCCGCTGGAACCCAGCCTGATCCTGATGCCGATGGAACACCAGGCGGACTTTTCTTCCGAAAACCTGATCGAGCAGGCCGCCGACAGGCAAGCCGGCGCGGCGGCGCAGGATGTTCCCATCGCCGGGCATGCCGCGGTGGAAGGGCGCGCCGACGGGTATTCCCGGATCGGACAGATCAATCTGGCGAAGCTGCACAAGGCGGGCATGATCACGCCGGACGGCGAAAAATCGCAGATCGCCGAGGAATTCCGGCTGATCAAGCGTCCCCTGATCACCAATGTGTTCAATCAGACCGCGCCGATCAAAAACGCCAACCTGATCATGGTCACCAGTTCCCTGCCGGGAGAGGGCAAGAGTTTTTGCGCCATCAACCTGGCCATGAGCATCGCCATGGAAATGGACCACACGGTTTTGCTGGTGGACGCCGACGTGGCGAAGCCATCGCTGCCCGGATTGCTCGGGCTGAAGGCGGAAAAGGGGCTGATGGACGTCCTTCTCGACGACGAACTGCAATTGTGCGACGTCATGATCAAGACCAACGTCGAGAAGCTCACCGTTCTTCCCGCCGGGCGAGGCAACCGCTACGCGACCGAGATGCTGGCGAGCGAGGCGATGACCCGCCTGTTGCAGGAAATGGCGAACCGCTATCGCGACCGGGTCATCATTTTCGATTCCCCGCCCTTGCTGGCGACGACCGAGGCTCGCGTCCTCGCCGCGCACATGGGGCAGATCGTCATGGTGGTGGAGGCTGAAAAAACCACTCACGACCAGCTCCAGGACGCGCTCGCGCAGATCGAGTCCTGCGACGTGGTCGGCCTGGTGCTGAACAAGGGCAAGGCGCTGCTCGGCACGGACTACCCCTTGTATGGATACTGAATAAAAAATCCCGTGGAAGTCATGAAAAAAAACAAGAAATATAGCCGCGCCCAGACTGCCAGACCACGCCTCCCTGAAACGGCAATCGACCGCCATCGGGAGGCGATCGATTCGGACAGGCTTCAAGAGGCATCGGCGTTCATCCGCGTTCATCGGCTGCTCGCGTGCTCGGCGGCCACGCTGCTGCTGGCGGGCAGCGCCGGCGCGGTCGAATGGACGGTCACCCCCAACCTGATGCTGGGCGAAACCTATACCGACAACGTCAGGCTGGCGCCTCGCGGACAGGAGCAGAGCGACTTCATCAGCCAGATCAACCCCGGCATTTCCCTGCGCGGGGTGGGGCCGCGGCTGAGCCTGACCGCCAACTACCAGCTGCAAACCCTGTTCTATGCCGACCAAAGCAGCAGTAACACCTTCAACCACATGCTGAATGCGGTCGCCAACGCCGAGCTGGTGGACAACCTGTTTTACCTTGACGCCAGGGCCGGCATTTCCCAGCAGAATATTTCGCTGCTGGGGGCGCAAGCCGCGGACAACGCCAATCTCACCGGAAACCGCACCGAAGTGAGAACGCTTTCCCTCAGCCCCTACCTGCGCAAGCGGTTCGGCATCATGGCGAGCGGCGAGGCGCGCTATACCCACGAGACGGTGGATACCGCCGCGGCGGGCCTGAACAGCCAGGCCGATCGCGTCAATCTGCGGCTCGACAGCGGCCCGGCTTTTGGCCGGTTCGGCTGGGGGGTGAATTACGCCAAGGACAAAACGGATTTCGCCGGCCTTCAGGAAAATACCGAGCGGGAGGTTTACAGCGGCCGCCTGAGCTATTTGCTGCGGCCGGGGCTGACCGTGCTGGGCACGGCCGGGCGGGAAACAAACGATTATCTCTTTAGCGGGCCGTCGCCGGAAGGTTCGTTCTGGACCGCGGGCTTTTCCTGGGCGATCACCCCCCGCACCGAGCTCGACGCCTCGGTCGGCCACCGCTTTTTCGGCGATACCCATGCCCTCGGCTTCAGCCACCGCAGCCGGCGCACGGTCTGGAGCGTGAATTACAGCCAGGATATCACCACGACCCAATCGCAGTTTTTCGTGCCGACCTCGCTGGACACCGCCGGCTATTTGAACATGCTGTTCACGGCGGCCATTCCGGACCCCGCCCTGCGGCAGCAGTTCGTGGAGAATTTCATGGTCCAGGCCGGGATTCCGGCCAGCCTGTTCAATCCGCTCAATTTCCTTACCAACCAGACGTTCCTCGAAAAAAAGCTGGTGGCCACGCTGGCGTTGAACGGAGCGAGGAACACCGTGGTGCTCAACGCGTTCGACCAGATTCGCGACGCCGCCACCATCGGCGCCGTCACCAGCGTGTTCCTCGGCCGCAACGATTTCACCCAGAGTGCCCACATCGAGCAGCGCGGCGGCAGCGCGATATGGAATTTCCGCTTCGCGCCCCGCACCAGCCTGAACGTGAGCGGAGGGTATTCCCGCAGCAACTTCCGCGACATCGGCCGCGAAGATCGCGACAAGTTCCTGAAAGTCGGCGTCACCCGTCAAATCGAACCCAAGATGACCGCCTCGCTCGACTTCCGCCGGCTGCAGCGCGACTCCAACGTGGGCACAAGCGACTATATCGAGAACGCGGTGCTGCTGACGCTTTACATGACATTTTAAGCTGGTAGCTAGTGGCTTGTAGCTTGTAGCAAACCCAGCGCGGCGAAGCCGCACAAACCAGCTACCAGCTACCCGCTACAAGCTACCAGCTAAAAAGGAGCAACCCATGTACGCAGCGTTTTATCACTTGAGCGCCAAGCCATTCCAGCTCAGCCCGGATCCGGGATTCTTTTTCGGCAGCAAGGGCCATCGGCGCGCCATGTCCTACCTGGAATACGGCCTGCATCAGGGCGAGGGTTTTATCGTGATTACCGGCGAGATCGGCGCCGGCAAGACCACGCTGGTGCGCAACCTGTTCAGCAAGCTGGAGACCGAGCACCTGGTCGCCGCCCAGTTGGTCAGCACCCAGCTGGACGCGGAGGATACCCTGCGGGCGGTGGCGGCGGCTTTCGGCCTGCCGCATGAGCAGGCCAGCAAGGCGGTTTTGCTGCAAAAGCTGGAATGGTTCCTGGCCTCGTGCAAGGCGCAGGGCAAACGCGCGCTCC
>JAQTMN010000080.1 GCA_028714315.1 Sulfuricella sp.
GGCTCTGCAGATGGAACCAGATCAGGAACGGCACGATCTTGTAGAGCATGCCGTTGACGACCGACACGGCAAAGCCGGCGATAAACAGGAACGCCAGCGCGAAGTTGTTGCCCTGGATGTCCACCAGAAGAGGCATCGCCTGCCGCGTGACGCCCGCCGCCAACGCCAACAGCAGGCACACCATGCCAAAACGCCAGAACAGCAGCGTCACGTCGGATTGCTTGCGGCGGCGCTGCAACTGCAAACGCAGCGTGGTAACCGCATATCCGGCATAGCCAGCCGCGACCAGCAGCCCTATCACCAGCCATCCCTTGTCCCGCATCCCTTCCGGCAACAATCGGGTTGCCGACCACAAAAGCAGCAGCATGAACAACGCGCCGGTCAGCCTGCGCGCAACCGGCTTGGGATAAGCGGGGGTAAGCTGGAACATCGGCACCACCTGGTAGGAAACCGCGATCACCAGCATGCCGATCCAGCCCAGCAAGCCCCACGACAGGTGGAGGTTGGTCACGGCCACCCGGTCGGTCAGCCACCAGCCCCAGCCGTAGTTGCTCGCCAGGGTCAAACCGAGCGCCACGGTGGCGACCAGTCCGATCACCGCGAAACGCATGCCGACCACGGTCGGGTTGGCGGAGGAGGCGCGCCACAGACTTCGCCCTACCGCCGCCACGAACGCCAGGAAACCGGCGCCCAGCAACGCCATCGCCAAGCGCATCGGCCAATGGCTGGCGAAAAGGAAGCCCAGCACCAGCAATATAACGCCGGGCAGCAGCAGCCAGTGCACAATACGCGCCACGCCGACCGGGTGGGCAACCGGCGATGCGGCCATCACCGGCAGCAATTGCATCATCGCACCGACCATGGCCATGCCGAGAAAGCCGAGTGTCATCAGGTGGGTCCATGCCAGCACCGCTGGCTGCCAGCGGCTGTCCAGCAGGGCGGGGCCGAGCCACACTGCCAGCAGCGCGGCGAGCAGGCCGAACAGGGGCGCGCTCAGAAAAAAACGGAACGGTACCAGGATCGGCGGCGCCTGGTCGAACGACAGGCCGGGTTGCAAACTCATGGGGTTAAACCTAGAAACGCAGTTGGTGGGGTTGCAGGTGCTACTTTTTTCGCACGATCGCCAGGTTCTGCGCGAACAAATTCGCGCCTACCGACGTTCGCAACACATCGACACGTATGAATACTTTACGTCAACCCTACTTTGGGGTTGAATCGGCTGGAGCTGCGGCCGCATCTCCCTTGCGCCAGATCAGAATCTCATAATAGTCTTCCGACTTGGCGCCGGAGAGATGCTCAAACCCCCGTTTTGCCAGCAGCGGGTACAGCAGGCACGGTTCGCGATGATGGATCATGCGCAGGCGCTCGCCCGACTGCAATGCGGCGGCGCCGTCCAGGGCCTTTTCCAGCGGCTCGGGCGGCTCCAGTCCGCGGACATCGAGTACGGTTTCGTTGATCATGCCAACCTCACGCCGCGACCGCGCGCATCTTCTGCAGCACCTCTTCGGTTTCACCCGCCAGCATCCGGTCGGCCATTTGATAGAGTATCTGCTCTTCCTTCATGTTGTGCTGCTGCATCATGACCAGCAAGGTTTCGGCCTGGCCGAGGAATTCGTCGCGGTCTTGCTGTTGCGAGGCGGCCGCCATCGCGTCGAACAACTCGCGCATCTGTTGGTGCTCCATTTTCATCACCTGGGTCGGCCCCATGCTCATACCGGTGCGCTCTTCGAAAGCAGGAAACAGAATCTCTTCCTCCATGGCAAAATGCTGGCGCATGGCGTCAAGAAAGGCCTGCAAGTCCGCGGCGATGGCTGCCCAATCCTCGCCGGAGGCGGCGGACTCGGCCTGCGCGAATAGATTGTCGCAGCGATGGTGATCGCCGGTCATGTAACTGCTGATGGTTTCCATGGAAAATCCTGTCGATAAAAAAAACTGAATGGCAAAAAGTATAGCAAACCGGGAGATAATAAAACGAGCGAAAAAGCCGGATAACGCGGTGCGTTCATTCTTGGTTAAGCCGTTGTCGCAATCCTTGACATGAATCAAGGTTTGACTTGACCCGATCCACTAAATTGAGGCCTGCCTTAAACCAAGGTGGCGGTTTTCTTTATCCGAGCGGGGACATAGCGTAACTTTCAGGGGGAATGCCATGCAGAAAGATGTATACTCCGTGTATGTTTAAACATGGACGGCGAGCACAAAGAGTTTTTTGGATTAATTTTTAGGAGGTAAACATGAGCCAAGCATTTACCAAGTCAATGGCGCGCAACATTTTTTTCGGGGGGGCAACGTTCTTCTTCCTGCTCCTCGTCGCCTTGTCTTTCGACACCATGCAGGTCCTGCCGAAACGCGACCACCGGGAAAACATCACAGATGCCGTGGCCCGCGGCAAGGCCGTATGGGAGAAAAACGACTGCATCGGTTGCCACACCCTGTTGGGTGAAGGCGCCTACTACGCACCGGAACTGGGCAACGTCTACAAGCGCCGCGGCGGGGAATTCGTCAAGGCGTGGATCAAGAGCCGTCCGGCCGAAGGCACCCCCGGCGACCGCCGCCAGATGCCGCAATTCAACCTGACCGACCAGGAACTGGATGACATGGTGGCGTTCCTGAAGTGGACCGGCGAAATCAATACCAACAACTGGCCGCCGAACATCGAAGGTTGATTCTGGTCACCCTGATTTCTTAAAGGTTTAGGAGGAATTACTATGCAATATAAATCCCAGGCGGTAGCGAAGCCCTACTTCATCGCTGCCATCGGCCTCTTCGTCGGACAGATCCTGTTCGGCCTGATCATGGGCCTGCAGTACGTGGTTGGCGACTTCCTGTTTCCAGCCATTCCCTTCAACGTCGCCCGCATGGTGCACACCAACCTGCTGATCGTGTGGCTGCTGTTCGGCTTCATGGGCGCGGCTTACTACATGATTCCGGAAGAATCGGAGTCCGAACTGTTCAGTCCCAAGCTGGCGCTCACCATGTTCTGGATCTTCCTGGTGGCGGGCGCGCTGACTATCGTCGGCTACCTGACGGTCCCCTACGCCGCGCTGGCGAAGATGACCTTCAACGACCTGTGGCCGACGATGGGACGCGAGTTCCTCGAACAGCCGCTGATCACCAAGCTGGGCATCGTGGTGGTAGCGCTGGCGTTCCTGTTCAACATCAGCATGACCATCCTGAAGGGCCGCAAGACCTCGATCAGCCTGGTGCTGCTGTTGGGTCTGTGGGGCTTGGCGGTGTTCTTCCTGTTCTCGTTCTACAATCCGTCCAACCTGGTGCTGGACAAGTACTTCTGGTGGTGGACCGTGCACCTCTGGGTGGAAGGCGTGTGGGAACTGATCCTTGGTTCGCTGCTGGCTTTCGTGTTGATCAAGGTTACCGGCGTCGACCGCGAAATCATCGAAAAATGGCTGTACATGATCATCGCCATGACCCTGATCACCGGCATCATCGGCACCGGCCACCACTACTACTGGATCGGCACGCCGGAATACTGGCAGTGGTTCGGTTCCGTGTTCTCCGCGCTGGAGCCGATTCCCTTCTTCATGATGACGGTATTCGCGTTCAACATGGTGAACCGCCGCCGCCGCGAGCACCCCAACAAGGCTGCCACGCTGTGGGCGCTGGGCACCGGTGTGATGGCGTTCCTCGGCGCCGGCGTGTGGGGCTTCCTGCACACCCTGGCACCGGTGAACTTCTTCACCCACGGCACGCAGATCACCGCGGCCCACGGACACATGGCGTTCTACGGCGCCTATGTGATGGTGGTGCTGACCATCATTTCCTACGCCATGCCGATGCTGCGCGGCCGCGCCGCCAACAGCGCCAAGGCGCAGGTGATGGAAATGTGGGCGTTCTGGATCATGACCGTGTCGATCGTGTTCATCACCCTGTTCCTCACCGCCGCCGGCATCCTGCAAGTGTGGCTGCAGCGCGTGTCCACCACGCCGATGGGCTTCATGGCGACGCAGGACCAGGTGGCGCTGTTCTACTGGCTGCGTGAGATCACCGGCGTGATGTTCCTCGTCGGCCTGGTGGTCTACATCGCCAGCTTCTTTGTTGCAGGCGAAACCAAGGAAGCCGCCTAAGGCTTGAAAGGGAGGGGCGCGCCCCTCCCTTTTTTGACACAAAATACCCGAGTTGTTTTATACAGTATTCCCCGCGACCGGCAACGGCTAGAATAGCTCGCGTCGAACCGCAATATCTTGGCGCAAATCGAAATGAACACTCAAAGCTTGACCATCGACGCCCACGAGCCAGGCACACCGCCAGGCGACCTGGCGATCTGGTTTTTCATCTTCGCCGAACTGTTGGCGTTCGGCGTGTTTTTTGGCTCCTACGCCTTTGCCCGCGCCCACCACGTCGAGCTGTTCAACCAGTCGCAACAGCTGCTCAACCGTGCGTCGGGCGCCATCAATGCACTGGTGCTGATCACCAGCAGCTACTTCGTGGTGCGCGCCGTCGCCGCGATCAAGCAGGGTCTCTCCCGGCAGTGCGCCAACTGGCTGGGCGCGGCCATCGCGCTGGGCGGCGTATTTATCGTCATCAAGCTGTTCGAGTTCCACGCCAAATTTTCGGCGGGAATTTCGCTCAGCACCAATACCTTCTACATGTTCTATCTGTCGCTCACCATTTTCCATTTCATGCACGTCATCCTCGGCATGGTGATTTTGGCGTTTGTCATGGCCAAGGCCAGGAGCGGCGGCTACAGCATCGAACACCACACCGGCGTCGAAACCGGCGCCTCCTACTGGCACATGGTGGATCTGGTGTGGGTCATTCTCTTTCCGCTGGTTTACGTGATCAGGTGATGCCATGAACAAGCCTTCCCAACCCCGTTTTGTCCGCCCCTGCACCTTGATCTGGCTTGCCCTGGTCACACTGACCGGCGTCACCTACACCATCGGCGACGCCGGCCTCGGCGGGCGCAACGTCATGCTGCTGGTGCTCGCCATCACCCTGCTCAAGAGTCAGATGATCGCCGGCTACTTCATGGGGCTGCGCAAGACCAGCCTGCTGTGGCGGGCGATCATGGGCGGCTACCTGATCGTGGTCGGCGGCATGATCGCGATCGCTTATTTGATGGGGATCAATTGACTCCGCCCGCCGATGCGTTAGGCTACGCGGTAGCCAATGCATGGCTTAACTTCAGGCAGAAATAATGAGCGATCTTCCTTTTTACAAACCGCACGGCAACGAAACCGAGCTGTTCGAGCATGCCTACCGTAACCAGTTGCCGCTGTTGATCAAGGGGCCGACCGGCTGCGGCAAGACGCGCTTCGTCGCGCACATGGCGGCGAAGCTCAACCGCCCTCTGTATACCGTGGCCTGCCACGACGACCTGACTGCCGCCGACCTGGTCGGGCGCCATCTGATCGGCGACGGCGTGACCTACTGGAGCGACGGCCCGCTGTCGCGCGCGGTGCGCGAGGGCGGCATCTGCTACCTGGACGAAGTGGTGGAAGCGCGCAAGGACACCACCGTCGTACTGCACCCGCTGTCCGACGATCGGCGCATCCTGCCGATCGAGCGCACCGGCGAGATCCTTCAGGCGCCGCCCGAGTTCATGCTGGTGGTGTCGTACAACCCCGGCTACCAGAATTTCCTCAAGGGCATGAAACCCAGCACGCGCCAGCGTTTCGTATCGCTGCGCTTCGATTTTCCGGAAAGCGCGCTGGAGCAGGAAATCCTCGTCGGCGAGACCGGCGCCGATGCGATGCTGGCAAAGCGCCTGGTAAACCTCGCCAACGCCCTGCGCGCGCTCAAGGAGCACGACTTGGAAGAAGCCGCCAGCACCCGTTTGCTGGTCTACGCCGCCACGCTGATCGGCAGCGGTTTCGACCCGGTCGAGGCATGCCGCGCGGCCATGGTGGAAACCCTCACCGACGATGAGGAAACCGCCGATGCCTTGATGGAAATCGTCCATGCCAGCTTCGGCCGGTAGCCCGGAAGCACCGCCCGAAATCGAAATTCCGGGCCAGGCCCTGGCGATCTGGGCGGAAACGCTGTATCTGGTCAATCTGCTGTTGGCGCCGGGCTTGGCTTTCCTGGCACTGCTCTGGCTTTATCTGCGACGCCCTCCCGCCACGCCGCCGCTCGCCGTCTGTCACCTGCGCCAGGCGATCAGCGCCAGCCTGTGGGCGGGAGCGCTGCTGGTCTTCGCCAACGTCCTTATTATTTTGCTCGGCGGTTATTCCGCACCGTCCACCTGGGTTGTCGTGATTCTCTATTTCACCACCTGCCATTCCACGCTGGTGCTGTTCGGCGTGTTCGGGCTGGCCAAGGCGCTGGCCGGGCAGCAATACGTTTACCCGCTGCTGGGAAGACATTGTGATTAAGATAAAACTCGCGAAGCGAGACCTCGTCGCCCTCTCCCGTCTCGCCAGAGCGAGCGGCTTTGCCGCCGCTCTCGGCGGGGACACTCCTTGCGGGTGCGGGGACAGGGTTAGGGGTGAGGGAAACGGTCATGGCAAATCGCTGTTTCCTGATTCTGCGGCGATTCGCCATGACCGTTAGCACCCAACAAAAGCGCCTGCTGTTCCAGGCCGGCTTCTTCATCCTGTTCGTGCTGGCGCCGGTATTCGACGTGTTCCGGCTCGATTTGAACGTCAAGCACTTCTTCTTTCTCGGCCTGCACTGGACGCTGGGGCTGGACGATTTCCTGGCGCACCGCATTGGCGCCACCCAAGCCGGGATCAACATCATGGTACGTGGCGGACTGCCGATCCTCGGCGTCATAGCAGCCGGCGTATGGGTTTCGTGGAAATACGGCCGGCTCTATTGCGGCTGGCTGTGCCCGCATTTTTCGGTGGTGGAAACCATCAACGGCGTGATGCGACGCGCCACGGCCAAGCAAAGCATCTGGGACAGGCACCGGATACCCGAGCGCAACGCGGATGGCAGCATCACCCGCGCGAATCCCTGGTACTGGCTGGCCGTTGTGCCACTGGCGCTGGCGTTTGCGTTCGTCTGGACCACCGCACTGCTCACCTACCTGCTGCCGCCGGCAGAGATCTACGGCAACCTGTGGCACGGCACGCCGACCCGTAACCAGGCCGTTTTCCTGACTGCCGGCACCGTCATTTTCTTCGTCGAATTCATGTTTGCCCGGCATCTGTTCTGTCGCTTCGGCTGCGCCATCGGCCTGTTCCAGTCGCTCGCCTGGATGGGCAACCGCAAAGCGCTGGTGATCGGCTTCGACCGCCGCCGCGCCGAAGCCTGCGCCGACTGCAATGCCGCCTGCGAAAATGTCTGCCCGATGCGTCTCAAGCCGCGCACCATCAAGCGCCACATGTTCGCCTGCACCCAGTGCGGCCAGTGCGCCGAGGCCTGCACCCAGGTACAGGCGGAAAATCCCCATGGCACATTGTTGAAATGGGTCGAACACGAATGCGCCCTGGACAAATCGGCGCGCGACTTCGGCCACCACGAGGACATCCCGGAACATTGCTTTAAAGAGAAACTCGCAAAGCGAGACATCGCCCCCCTCGCCCGTCTCGCCAGAACGAGCGGCTTTGCCGCCGCTCTCGGCGGGGACACTCCTTGCGGGTGCGGGGAGAGGGTTGGGGGTGAGGGGAACGGTCAAGGCGAATCGCCGTTCCATGATTCGGCGGTGATTCGCCATGATCGTTAAGGTGGTCGAATGGAAGAATCGGTAGGCGCCCTCTGGCATAAGCTGATCACCCGCGCGGCGGAAAAGCGCTATCCGCGGGAAGCTGTGACGCTGGAAGAAATGGGCAAGACCGCCGGGATTTTCTTCCGCGCCCTGGGCGGCGACAGCGGCCTGAACGTCAAGGCGTCGAGCGCGACGGAGCATGGCGCACGCCGCAGCCTGTTGCAGCGCATCGCAGGCAGCGGCGAGAAAGCAGAGCTGACCTGGCTCGACGAAAATACCTTGCGCCTGCCCGCTACGCTCGACATCCTGCCGCTGCGCGCGCTCAACCGCGACCTTTACCTGTGGCTGATCGCCCTGGCGGCGGTAGACGAAGCGAACGGTTTGTCGTGGATCACGCGCAGCCAACAGGCCACGCTCGCAGTATTCGACCGATTCCCCGGCCTGCGCCCGCGCTACCGTCGCCTGCTCGAGGCGACGCTAGCTTTGCGCCCCGACCCGACCGGCCTGCCCGACGACGAAGCTGCGCTGGAGCGTGCGCTCCGCGCCGCGCTGGAAAATCCCGGCAGCATCGAAAAGCTGCCACGCGCAAACCGGCCTCCGCATCCGGTCCACCTCTGGCTGCATCCGAACCCGCCGCGGACCGCGGCACCGCAAGCAGCCGGCCCAACCTCCGGCGAGCCGCAACAGGAAGGCGACGGAAACAGCAGCAAGAACGGCGACGGACGCCTCCGCCAGGCGGAGCGAGTGGACATGCCGGACAACAAGAACCCGTTCATGCTGTTCTTCCGCGCCGAAAGCATTTTCAGCTGGGCCGAGTACGTCAAGGCCAACCGTCCCACCGACGAAGACGGCGGGCCCGGCGCCGACCCGGCCGCCGACGATCTCAACCATTTGAGCGTCGCCCAGGACGGCAAGAGCGTCGCCTCGCGCCTGAGATTCGACCTCGACCTGCCTTCGGCGGCACAGGACGACCAGCCGCTCGGCGGCGGCATCCTGTTGCCGGAATGGCATTACCGGAAGCAAATACTGCAACCCGACCACTGCCGGCTGCAACCGATGATCGCGCGTCAGGCGGAAGCTTGCCCATTGCCGCAGCACCTCGCCGCCACAGCTCGGCGCATCCGCAGCCAGTTCGAGGCGCTGACCCCGGCTCGCGTGTGGATCAACGGCCAGTTCGACGGCAGCGAGCCGGACCTCGACGCCTGCGTCCAGTTCACCGCCGACCGAATGACCGGCCACGCCGCCGAACGCGGCCTGTACCGCGCCCACCATTATCGGGACCGCGACCTGGCCTGTTTGCTGCTAGCTGACCTGTCGCTGTCCACCGATGCCTGGGTCAGCGATTCCGCCCGCGTCATCGACGTTATCCGCGACAGTTTGTTCCTCTTCGCAGAAGCGCTCTCCGCCACCGGCGACCGCTTTTCCCTGTACGGATTCTCCTCGCTCAAACGCGACAACGTGCGCTTCCATGTCCTCAAGGAATTCGGCGAGAAATATAATGCGGGCATCCGCGGCCGTATCGCTGCGATCAAGCCCGGCTACTACACCCGCATGGGCGCCGCTATCCGCCACGCCAGCCAGCTCCTGGCGAAGCAGCCCGCCACGCAGCGATTGCTGTTCATCCTGACCGACGGCAAACCCAACGACCTCGATCAATACGAGGGGCGCTATGGCATCGAGGATACCCGCGTCGCGTTGCTCGAAGCACGCCAGATGGGACTGCGGCCGTTCTGCGTCACCATCGATGAAAAAGCCGGCAGCTACCTGCCCCACTTGTTTGGCATCGGCGGTTATGTTGTAATCCGTAAACCGTCAGAATTGCCGAAGCAATTGCCGTTGCTCTACGCGCAGCTGACCCGCTAACGCACCGGAAAATTCATGCACCTAACCCGTTACACCGACTATTCCCTGAGAGTGCTGCTGTACTTGGGTAATCGTCCGGACAAGCTCGCCACCATCAGCGAAATCGCCGCCTATCACGGCATCTCGCGCAACCACCTGATGAAGGTGGTGCACCAGCTCGGCACCAACGGCTATATCGATACGCTACGCGGCAAGGGCGGCGGCATCAAGCTGGCGCACCCGCCGGAAAGAATCGTGGTGGGTGATGTGGTGCGCAGCATGGAGGAAAACATGACCATCGTCGAATGCCTCGAACCCAACTTCAACTCCTGCGTCCTGGCCGCCGACTGCCGGCTCAAATCCGCACTGGGCGAAGCATTGCAGAGCTTCCTCGCAACACTGGATCTTTATACTTTGGCCGACCTGATCAGGTCGCCAGAACTTAGCACTTGACCTAAGCGAAGCACAAAAAAGCCCGGATACAAGCCGGGCTTTTTTTGTGCGGTTTACGTTTTACGTTGAGTTACAAACGACAAAGCCCTCGCGAGGAGGGCTTTGTTGTATAAGGAGCCTGGCGGTGACCTACTTTCACAT
>JAQTMN010000081.1 GCA_028714315.1 Sulfuricella sp.
GTTTGAAGGCGTTTTCGCCGAATTCGGACACCGCCTCGGCGGCCGCCCCCGCCGCGACGGCGGGAATCTCCGCCGGGCGGTGCAGCCGCCGGTGCAGTTCGTCGAGCCGGGCCTGGGCCTTGCGGTAGGCATCCGGCTCGGCCGGGTCGGCGTAGACGATGAGATAGAGCTTGCTGCTGAGGTTGTCCACCACCGCCAGTTCTTCCGATTGCAGCAGCAGGATGTCGGGGGCGCCGATGACATCCGGCTTGGCGGTGTTTGCCAGCCGGCCTTCGATATAGCGGATGGTATCGTAGCCGAAATACCCCACCAGGCCGCCGCTGAAACGGGGCTGGCCGGGATGCTGCGCCACCTTGAAGCGCGCCTGGTAATCCTGGACGAATCGCAGCGGGTCGGCGGTTTCGACCTGCTCGCGCACTTCGCCGTCGCATTCGACCGCGACGCTGTGGCCGCGCACCCGGATGCGGGTCCTGGCGGGTAGGCCGATGAAGGAATAGCGGCCGAAGCGTTCGCCGCCCACTACCGATTCGAGCAGGTAGGAATAGGGCTGGTTGGCGAGCTTGAGGTAGACGGTTAAGGGCGTGTCCAGGTCGGCCAGGGTTTCCCTGGCCAGCGGGATGCGGTTGTAGCCTTGGGAAGCAAGGGTATTGAATTCGTGTTCAGTCATAAAATCTTTCACCGCAAAGGCGCGAAGGCGCAAAGTTTTCTTAACAAAGTCGTTGGGAAGCAAGCAGGCTGGATTAAATGCACCATCGCCATTGCCATGGAACGAATCTGGAAATCCTTTGCGCCTTCGCGCCTTTGCGGTTCATGAATTATGCCTTTTTAATCAACTTCAACACTTCCGGCAGGCTTTCGATCACCGCGTCGCAATCCTGCTCGCGCACGTCCCGGCCGCCGTTGTAGCCGTAGGGCAGAAGCGCGACGGCGCAGCCGGCGGCACGGGCGGCCTGGCTGTCGTTGAGCGAATCGCCCACCAGCAGCAGATCTTTCGGCTCGGCCTCGTAGTAGATCGCCGCGTAGCGCAGCGGCAACGGGTCCGGCTTCTTGCGCGGCAGGCTGTCGCCGGACAGGACCAGGTCGAAGTAATCCCTCATGCCCATCGCCGCCAGCAGCGGCAGGGTGAAGCGCTCGGCCTTGTTGGTCACGCACACCAGCGGGAAACCCGCGTCGCGCAAGGCGTTCAGCCCGGCCATCACGCCCGGGTAGAGCCGCGTTTCGCGGGTCAGCACTTCCTCGTAATGCTTTTCGAACAAGGGCAGCGCGCGGGCGAACAGCGCCTGGTCCGGCTGGCCGCGCATGTCGCCGGTCAGCGCCCGCTTCACCAGGTTGGCGATGCCGTTGCCGATGAAGGACTGGATTTTTTCCAGGCCGACCGGCGCCATTCCCAGGTCCCGCAGCATGCGCTGCGCCGCCTCGGCGATATCCGGCGCGGTGTCCAGCAGCGTGCCGTCGAGGTCGATGACGACGGCTTTGACGGAGAGAGGAAATTGCATTTCTTATGCTTGTAGCTTGTTGCTGGTAGCTTGTTGTCGCCCGTGAAGCGGGCGGTTTTTGGACCCGCTACAGGCTACCAGCTAGCTCCTCAAGCTTTCGCCAGCTCCGCCCGCAGCGCCCCGATGACGGAATCGTAGCGGTGCGGATCGCTTTCCTTGGCCGCGCCGAACACGGCGGAACCGGCCACGAAGGTGTCCACGCCCGCCTTGGCGACTTCCAGGATGTTGGCCGGGCCGACGCCGCCGTCGATTTCCAGGCTGATGTCGAGGCCGCGATCGTTGATCATCTGGCGCACCTTCCGCGCCTTGTCGAGCACGTAGGGAATGAATTTCTGGCCGCCGAAACCGGGGTTGACCGACATCAGCAGCACCATGTCGAGCTTGTCCAGGGTGTATTCCAGCACGTCGAGCGGGGTCGCCGGATTGAACACCAGGCCGGCCTTGCAGCCGCTTTCCTTGATCAGGCCGATGGTGCGGTCGACGTGCTCGGAGGCTTCCGGATGGAAGGTGATGTAGGTCGCGCCGGCCTTGGCGAAATCGGGGATGATGCGGTCCACCGGCTTGACCATCAGGTGCACGTCGATGGGCGCGGTCACGCCATGCTTGCGCAGCGCTTCGCACACCAGCGGGCCGATGGTCAGGTTGGGCACATAATGGTTGTCCATGACATCGAAGTGAACGATATCGGCTCCGGCGGCGAGCACGTTGTCTACTTCTTCGCCCAGCCTGGCGAAGTTGGCGGACAGGATGCTCGGGGCAATTTTGAACTGGGACATGGCGCTTCCTTAATAAACCAAAAGTTTGAATTCTACCCTAATTAATCTTGACGGGCATAGACTCCGCCCTGAGACTAAACTTGCCAGTACCGCCAATTTGGTATGAAATGGGTGTATGGCCGAAAGCAAGAAATATGAAATTACGGTAAACACCCGTGTCGAGTACATCCCCGACCAATCGGAGGTCGAGCTCGGACGGTTCGTGTTCGCCTATACCATCGCCATCGCCAATACCGGCAACATTCCCGCCCAATTGATCAGCCGCCACTGGATCATCACCGACGCCACCGGCCAGGTGCAGGAAGTGCGTGGGCTGGGCGTGGTCGGCGAACAGCCCCTGCTCAAGCCGGGCGAAAACTTCGAATACACCAGCGGCTGCGTGATCGCCACCCCGGTCGGCACCATGCACGGCAGCTACCAGATGGTGGCGGAAGACGGCACCCGGTTCGAAGTGCCGATTGCGGAATTCACTTTGAGCATGCCTCGGGTGCTGCACTAGTAGTCAGTCCAGATGAACCCGTGGGGAGGTCGTTGTTGTGGGTACGGCTCTTGTGCCCTTTAGGGCGCAGCCGTACATGTCAGGCTGAAGCCTGACCCACAAATCCCACCCATGCATTAACATACCCTATCCATGAAAAGCCTTCTCACCCTTCTCCTCACGCTCACGATTTCCGCCTGCGCCACGCTGGAAAAACCGCCCACCGCTCCCGTGCCCGCACCTACCGCTCCTGTGCCCGCGCCTACCGCGCCCGCCCCGGCGGTGCCGCCGCTCCAGCCCGTCGGCTGGGAGGCGGTTTCCGGCTGGACGGACGAAGAGCCGGCCGCCGCCTGGGAGGCGTTCGTCCGGAGCTGCTCCGCCCTGCGCGGCCAGCCGGCCTGGCAGCCCGCCTGCGCGGCGTCGGCGGCGGTGCCGGCTTCGGACGGCGCGGCCCAGCGCAAATTTTTCGAGCAATACTTCACCCCTTACCAGGCGGCCAATCCGGACGGCGCCACGGATGGACTGATCACCGGCTATTACGAACCCCTGCTGCACGGCAGCCGCACGCCGTCGAAGCGCTTCCGCTATCCGCTCTACGGCGTGCCGGACGATTTGCTGATCGTGGACCTGAGCTCGGTCTACCCGGAGCTGAAAAGCCTGCGCCTGCGCGGCCGGCTTGAGGGCCGCCGGGTGGTGCCCTATTACAGCCGCGCCGACATCGACAACGGCGCGGCGCCGCTCAAGGGCAAGGAGCTGTACTGGGTGGACGACGCGGTCGAGCTGTTTTTCCTGCAAATCCAGGGATCGGGAAAAATCGCGCTGCCCGGCGGCGAAACCGTGCACGTCGGCTATGCCGACCAGAATGGCCTTCCCTACCGGTCGATCGGCAAAGTTCTGGTGGATCGTGGCGACCTGCCGCTGGAAAAGGCCTCGATGCAGGGTATCAAGGATTGGGGCAAGCGGAACCAGGCAAAGCTGCCGGAACTGCTCGGCGTCAACGCCAGCTACGTGTTTTTCCGCGACCTGCCCAACGACTTGGCCGGCCCGCTCGGCGCACTCGGCGTTCCGCTCACCGCCGAGCGCAGCATCGCGGTGGATGCGCGCTACATTCCGCTCGGCGCGCCGGTATTCCTCGCCACCACCTGGCCCAACAGCGCCAAGCCACTCAACCGCCTGATGCTGGCGCAGGATACCGGCGGCGCTATCCGCGGCCCGGTGCGGGCGGATTTTTACTGGGGTTTCGGCCAGGAAGCCGGCAAGCAGGCGGGCAGCATGAAGCAAAGCGGGAAGATGTGGGTGCTGCTGCCGAAGGGCTACGTCTACACCCCGCCGCAGATTGCCGCCCCGCGCGCCAATCAGGGCGCGGGCTGCAGCTGTAGCGGCGGCTGAACGACGACCGGCTTGTCCGGCTTCGTCAGTTCGTAAGTCACCCGGATCAGCACGCGGCTTTTCACCGCCCGGCCGTTCTTTTGCGCCGGCGCAAAACGCGCGTCGCGGAAGGCGGCCAGCGCGGAGTCATCGAACACCCCTTCGGGGTTCGCGTCCGCCACCGACGCCTCTTTCACCGCGCCGGCCTGGTCGATCAGGAGAAGCAGCACCACGCTGCCTTCCACCCCCCGCGCCGCCGCCTGCTCGGGGTAGTCGGGCTCGATCTGGGCGAGCGCGGTGGGATGCCTGTCCACCTGTTTCGCCGGATACCACGTGGGGTCTTCGATCAGGGGGATGTCCAGCGCGGGCAGCAAGGGCGATGCCTGTTCGGCGACGGGCGACGCGGGCGCGACCGGCGGCGGCACCGTCTCTTTTTCATGCGCCGGCTCGGCGACCTTGTCCGTAATGGCGGGAGCCGAAAGCCCGGTCAACAACGCGGCGCCGCTCGGCCCGCCCGCCGCACGCTCGATCCGCACCTCCATCACCGGCAGCGGCTTTCCCGCCTGCCGCGCCGCCCTGACCTGGACGCCGAAAATCAATGCGAAATGCAGCGCCAGAGAGGCGGCCAGCGCCAGAATCAGCCGTCCCGCCGGGTCGAGGTCGCCGTGCCTGTTGGGGCGAAAATTGAATTCCATCATGCTGCCGCCCAGTATAAACGGCGGCGGCCTTAATTAAAAAGGGAGGCGCGGGCGGCCTCCCTTCGACGAACAGCAAATGAGCCAAAACGCTCAAAGGTTGTGAAAAAAGCAACACCCCCACCGCAAAGGCGCAAAGACGCCAAGGGATCGCAAAGAAAACCCATGTGAAATCAAAATAAATTCCTTTGCCTATACTTTGGCGCCTTCGCGCCTTTGCGGTGGATTTTGAATTTTTCGAAACCGCTCAGTCGAGGGCGATATTCACCTTGACCCACAGATTGCGCCCCGGCTCGTTGACCCGGGTGGTCTGGTCAAATCCGGTGATCATCGCGCCGGAGCGGCTGAGATGCTCGGCGTAGGTCTTGTCGAACAGGTTGTCGATGCCGGCGCTGACCAGCGTACCCTTCTTCGGCCGGTAGCCGCCGTTTATCGAGAACACGCCGAAGCCCGCGGTGCGGCCGATGTCCTGGCCGACGATATTGCCCTTGTTGACGTCGAACCGGTCCTGTTCCGACACCAGCCGCAACAGGGCGCCCGCCGACCACACCTTGTTGTCGTAGCTCAGCCCCAGCCGCGCCTCCAGCGGCGGCAGCTGCGCCAGGGGCGTGGCGTCGGTGTCGTTGTCGCCGTGCACGTAGGCCAGGGTGGCGTCTACCTTCCAGGTGCCGGTGAGGGCATAAGCAATACCGGCCTCGCCGCCCCAGGTGGTGGCGTCCACGTTGCGGACGATGGTCGGGGTGCGGGCGCCCTTGGCGTAGTTCGACTGGACCATCAGGTAGTCGCCGATCCTGCTATAGAAGCCCGACACCGACGCAGTCAGGTTGCCGCTGTTGTAGACCATGCCGACGTCGAGCTGGTTGGTCTTTTCCGGGCGGGAGTCGAACGCGCTCAAGGTGGTTGCGCTTTCCTTGGTGGCCGAAATCAGCTCCCAGTAATCCGGGAAGCGCTCGGTGTGGCCGATGCCGGCGTAAAGCGTGGCCGGCGCGCCGGCAAGATCGTGCTCGTAACGGCCGAACCCGCTGGTCAGTGTTTCGTTCCGCTCCTTGCCGGCGGTCGGGTTCGCCACCGTGCCCAGGCCCGTGATGGTCAGCGTCGCGCGCTTGTCCTGCGCATTCCAGTTGTCGGCGCGCAAGCCGGCAATCAGCTTGTCGCGTTCGCCGACGAACTGGGTCAATTCGCCGAACAGGCCATAGTTGCGGAAACTGGCATCTTCGACGCGCGGCAGGTTCGCGTAATTCGTGGTCGAACGCAGGGTATGCTTGTTGGCCTGGTAATCGACGCCGACCGTCGCCCTGGTCGCGTCGGCGAGGCGCAGCTTGGCCGCGGCGCGGCCGCCGACGGTTTCCCGGTCGGGGTTGCTGACCATCTTCATGCCGGTAACCGGCCGCAGCGAAAAGTTGTCCATCACGTGATCGACGTAATTGTAGAAAGCCTGCGCCTCGATCTTTTCCAGCAGCGGCGAAATCCGGTTTTTCTCGAATTTCAGGCCGACGTTGTCGCGCGCGAATTTGA
Source organism: Sulfuricella sp. (assembly GCA_028714315.1). GTDB lineage: Bacteria > Pseudomonadota > Gammaproteobacteria > Burkholderiales > Sulfuricellaceae > Sulfuricella. The sequence continues at coordinate 6,329 of JAQTMN010000081.1, forward strand.
CGCCGTCCATGCTGCGGTCCGCGTAGGCGGCATGGCCGTCGCTGTGGGCGCCGGTCAGCTCGAGCCGGGTGTCGCCGTCCGGCGTCCAGCCGACGGCGCCGTTGGCGCTCCAGCGGGTGAAGGCGGAATGCACGGTTTTGCCGCTGCCGTCCTGGTAATCGTTGGCGTCGGACCGGGTGGCGGTGCCCTGGACGTAATAATCCGGCGTGCCGGCGCGAAGGTCGGCGACCTCGTCGTTGCGGCCGAAGCTGCCGGCCATCAGGCTGCCGTTGAACTTCCAGCCGGGCGGGTCGAAACGCTTGATGGTGCGCTCGAACAGCACCGTGCCGGCGGAGCTGCCCGGCCCGTACAATACGGTTTGCGGGCCCTTGATCACGGTGATGCGGTCGTAGGATTCGGGAAAGACGTACGCCGTCGGCGGGTCCATGCGGTTGCCGCAGCCGCCCAGGATATTTTCCCCGTCGAGCAGGATATTCAGGCGCGAACCCGCCATGCCGCGCAGCACCGGATCGCCGTCGGTGCCGCCCTTGCGGATCACCGAAAAACCCGGGATCGTCTTGAGGTAATCGGCCCCGTCGTGGGCCGGCACCGGCTGGCGCGGCGCCTTGGGATCGGTGGTGACGACCAGCGGCTCCAGCATCATCGGCGCGGTCACCACGACTTCATCCAGCACCGAGGTTTTGGCTTCATCTGCCGCCAGCGCGAGATGGTATGGCACGATAGCCGCGATCGAGGCGGCCAGGATACGGGGTTGAAACTTCATTTTTTATGCTCCCTATGACATCAAATGCCATAGGCGATCGCAATCCGCGTGCCAGGAAAACTCCTTACGGATCAATAGGCAATAAGCCGGCGCACTGTGCGAATAGACACACCGTGGTCAAAAGGCACGGAAGGCGGGATGTTACGGCCGGACGGCGGCCGCCTTGCTCGCGGGGGAAGTGACGAACGCCAGCTTGGTGATGCCGACCCGCTGCAACAGCGCCAAAACCTGCGCGACGCGGCCATATCGCACGCTCTCGTCGGCATGCAGCTGGACGTTGGAGTCGTCGTTCTGGGCGGCGATTTTTTTCAGTTCGGCTTCCAGCGTCTCGAAGTGGATCAGGCGCTGGTCGATGAACACCCCGCCCTGGGCGTCGATCGCCATCTGGATGGTCCTGGTCTGCTTCATCGGCGACACCACCGCCGTCTTCGGCAAGTTGACCTTGACCGCCTGCATCAGCAAAGGCGCGGTGACGATGAATACGATCAGCAGCACCAGCATCACGTCCACCAGCGGCGTAACGTTGATCTCGCTCATCGCGGCTTGCTCGGATTGAAGATTGAAGGCCATCTGCTTACTCCACCCTGAAACCGGATTTCATCGCCAGATGCAGCAAATCGGTCGCGAAATGCTCCATTTCCGCCGCGTACAGCTTGACCCGGCGCAAGCCGTAATTGTAGGCGAGCACGGCGGGAATCGCGGTGGCGATGCCGATGGCGGTGGCGATCAAGGCTTCGCCGATCGGGCCGGCCACCACGTCCAGCCCGGCCGAGCCGCTTTTGCTGATGTCCGAGAGCGCGTGCATGATTCCCCACACGGTGCCGAACAGGCCGACAAACGGCGCCGTGGAGCCGATGCTGGCCAATACCATCAGGCCGCTTTCCAGCCGATGCAATTCCTTCTGCGCCTGACTGCGCAGGCTGCGCTCCAGGATGTCCTGCTGGTCGCCGCTATGCTGGAGGTTCTGCTCGCCGCCTTGGCGCATGCCGTGCAAGGTCTTGAAACCGACATCTGCGAGCCGCGCCAGCGGCCCGGCGCCGCCCGCGGCGGATTTCTCCGCCTCGCCCAGCCCTTTCGCGTTCCAGAAGGCCTGGCAGAATAACCGGTTCTCCTTCGACAGCCGCCATTGTGTCCAGCCCTTGACCACGATCAAGGTCCAACTCACCACTGAAAAAAACACCAGCAGCCACAGGGTTCCGGCGACGATAGGGGAGGTAGTAATGCCCAGCATGGTTTAAGACCTTTCAAGATTGGCCGCAAAAAGGCGCAAGAAGCACAAAAATTCCTGGTTTAGCGCGTGTCATGGGTTGGAGCGGCTTTGATCCGTAACCAACCTGCTTATCCGCGCCGCCAGAAGGCCGATTTTTTGTGTCTTTTGTGCCTTTTCGCGGCTATTTAGTTTTCCAATTTAAACGTAATCGGCACCTCGACCCAGGCGACCACCGCCTGGCTGCCGCGCCGGGCGGGCACGAAGCGCCACTTTTTTACCGCTTCCAGAGCGGCCTGGTCGAGCATGTCGTGGCCGCTGCCCTGTTTCAGCTCGGCGCGCAGGCATTCGCCGCCGACGGCGACCTCGGCGCGGATCAGCACCTTGCCCTCGATGCCGCGCCGCCGCGCCGACAAGGGATAGGCCGGCGGCGGGTTGCTGAGGTAGGCGGCATTTCGCGGCGGCTCGACCGCCGGCTCGGGCGCGGGCGGCGCCGCAACGGGCGCGGGCTGCGGCGCCGCGACGGCCGCCGGGGCCTGCTGCGCCGCGGGTTCCGCCACGGACTGCGCCGTCGGCGCGGGCGGGGCGACCGCCTTTTCCACCGCGTGAATGGGCTGCCGCTCCATCGCCTTGGGCGGCAGCGGACGCGGCGGTTCGACTTTCGGCTCGAGCGGCACCGGCGGCGCCAGCAGCGCGACCTGCACCACCGGCAGCGGTTTGGGCGGCACGATCTCGCTCTTGAAGTGCGTGTAGCCCCACCACGCCGCCCCATGCAGGACCACGACCAGGCCCAGTGCGGGCAGCCAGCGTCGCCATTCCCGGCCGGATTCGAATTGCGCCATTTGCGTAGGTAGTTGCCACAAAAAAATGCTAGGTTACCAGAAGCCACCGATTCGGAATCTGTGAAAAAACGAAACACCTACCGCAAAGGCGCCAAGAGGGCGCAAAGAAAGCCATGGCAAAATCAAAAAGATTCCTGATTAGCCACCAGCCTCAGCTGAAGGATGGATCGTGTCGAAACACTGCAACGTAGGAGCGGCCTCCTGGCCGCGATGCCGTTGTTCGCGGCCGGGAGGCCGCTCCTACAGGTTCAGCTGAACATTGTGGCTAATCAGGAAACGATTTCCTTTGCGTGTACTTTGCGCCTTCGCGCCTTTGCCTTAGATTTTGTATTTTTCACAACTCAGTTGGCGGCAAAATTCGACCTGACCCACCGCTCCAGCTGCGCCGGATCGATCTTGCCGCTAAAGGCGGTCGCGCGGTGGGCGGCGTCGTAAAGGTAGGTGCGCGGAAGCTCGCCGCGCCATTTCCCGTCCGCCTCGAAATACAGACGCTCCGGCACGGCATCGGCGAAAACCCAGGCGTCGGCGCGCTGGA
>JAQTMN010000082.1 GCA_028714315.1 Sulfuricella sp.
TGCCGTCCGCCACCAGCTTCGCCAGATAATCCGCGTCCGCCTTCAGCTGCGGCATGTCGGCGGGGAGCTTCGCCGCCAGCAGCGAAACGTTGATGTGCAGCGCGGCCAGCACGGCGCCCATTTCGTCATGGAGCTCGCGCGCGATGCGCTTTTGCTCCTCCTCCCGCACCACTTCCAGATGGGTCGCCTGTTTTTCCAGCTGCTTGTACGCGGCGCCGAGCTTTTCCTCGGCCTGTTTGCTTTCGCTGATGTCCACCGCGATGCCGAGCACGTTCACCGACCCGTCGGGCTGCTCCATCGGCACTTTGGTGACCATCAGCCAGCGCTCCCGGCCGCCGAGGATGTGATGGGCAATGAACACGAACGGGCGGCGGGTCGCGATCACCTCGCGATCCGCCTGCAAATGGACTTCGGCCTCTTCCCGGCTGGGGAACAGGCTGGCGCCGTCCAGCCCGATCATGTCGCGCGGCGCGAAACCGTGCAGCGCCGCCATCGCCTGGTTGACCAGCAGGAAGCGGCCGGCGGCATCCTTGACGAAAATGCAGTTGGGGTCGGTGTCGATGATCTGGCGGATGAAGTGGTTTCTCTCCAGCAGCGCTTCCTCCGCCTGCCGGCGCCGGTCGTCGCGGGCGAGGAAATCCAGGCCGAGGGAAATGTCGCGGGAAAGATCCGCCAACAGGTTTGCCACTTCCCGGTCGAAATAACCCGTTTCGCCGGCATACAGCGTCAGCGCGCCAACCACCCGCCCCTCCAGTTTGAGCGGGCAGGAGGCGGAAGCGCGCAGCCCATATTCCTCGGCATTTTCCCGCCAGGGCAGGGTCGCCGGATCGGCGAAAAAATCGTTGCAGAGGTAGATCCGCTCCTCGCGAATCGCCGTGCCCGTCGGGCCGCACCCCGCCGGGTTGTCCGCGTCGCAGGAAATATGGAGATCGCCGGCATAGCCGCTGGCCGGCCCGCTGACTGCAACCACCCGGACTTCGCGGCTGTCCGCCTCGATCAGGCCGATCCACGCCAACCGGAAGTGGCCGTACTTGACGGCAATGGCGCAAACCTCGCGGCACAGGGCCTCCCGCCCGTCCATGCGCAGGATGGCCTGGTTGGCCTGGCTCAGCGCCGCATACAGGTTGTTGAGGCGGACGATCCGCTGCTCCGCCGCCCCGCGCTGGTCGAGCCGGTTGAACAACCCGGCGGCGAGGGCATTGCCCAGCCCCGCCGCTCGCCGCACCAGCGACTTTGCCGCGGCATTGAATTTTTCCATGTCGATTTGTGGTGCCATAACTTTGAAGGCGCCGAAACAGGGCGCCGACCTGATAAAGCATAGAGTACATGGCCTCAAGTTAAGTTGCACCTGGCATATGTGGGGCACCGTTTTCGCACGGCTGTTTTTTACCTTACGAAAATCTCGAAATACGCCTAAAATTAAAGCGTTAGCATTGCCGCCACAATTCGAGCCTTTGCGGAGAGCGCCATGACCATGACCAGGATGGAACACGATTCCTTCGGCGCCATCGGGGTGCCGGCCGACCGGCTGTGGGGCGCGCAGACGCAGCGCTCGCTCGAACATTTCCGCATTTCGTCCGAGCGCATGCCGGTCGAGCTGATCCACGCGCTCGCCGCGACCAAACGGGCCGCCGCGCTCGTCAACCGCGATCTCGGCCTGCTGCCGCCGGCCACGGCGGAAGCCATCGTCCAGGCCGCCGACGAAATCCTGGCGGGGCGGCATGACGGCGAATTCCCGCTGTCGGTCTGGCAAACGGGCTCGGGCACCCAGACCAACATGAACCTCAACGAAGTGCTCGCCAACCGGGCGTCGGAGCTGCTCGGCGGGGCGCGGGGCGAGGGGCGGCGCGTGCACCCGAACGACGAGGTCAACCTCGGGCAGTCGTCCAACGACATCTTTCCCACCGCGATGCACCTGGCCGCCGCCCTCGGCCTCAAGCACCGGCTGCTGCCGGCGCTGGGCGCGCTGCGCGCCGCGCTGGAAGCCAAATCCGCCGCCTTCGCCGACATCGTCAAGATCGGCCGCACGCACTTGCAGGACGCGACGCCACTCACGCTGGGGCAGGAGTTTTCCGGCTATGCGGCGCAGCTGGAATTCGCCGGGTCGGCGATCGAGGCCGCGCTGCCGCCGCTGTGCCAGTTGGCGGTCGGCGGCACGGCGGTGGGGACAGGTCTCAACACCCATGCCGAATTCGGCGCACGTGTCGCGGCGGAACTGGCGCGCGCCAGCGGGCTGCCGTTCGCCGGCGCGGCCAACAAATTCGCCGCGCTGGCCGCCCACGACGCCCTGGTGGCTGCGCACGGCACGCTCAAGACCCTGGCCGCCGCGCTGATGAAAATCGCCAACGACATCCGCTGGCTGGCCTCCGGCCCGCGCTGTGGGCTGGGCGAAATCGGCATCCCCGAGAACGAGCCGGGCAGCTCGATCATGCCGGGCAAGGTCAACCCGACCCAGTGCGAGGCGCTGACCATGCTCTGCTGCCAGGTCTTCGGCAACGACGTGGCGATCAATATCGGCGGGGCTTCCGGCAATTTCGAGCTGAACGTGTACAAGCCGCTGATCGCGCACGGTTTCCTGCAAAGCGTGCGGCTGCTGGCTGACGGCATGGCCAGCTTCGAAACGCACTGCGTGCGCGGCATCGAGGCGCGGCGCGAACGCATCGCCGAACTGGCGGAACGCTCCCTGATGCTGGTCACCGCGCTGGCGCCGCATATCGGCTACGACCGCGCCGCCGAAATCGCCAAGCACGCTCACCGCGACGGCGGCACGCTGAGGCAGGCGGCGCTCGCGCTGGGCTACGTCACGGCGGAGGAATTCGACCGCTGGGTGCGGCCGGAGAGGATGGCGCATCCCGACCGGCAATAGCGGGAAATCGACGGCCGGCTATACTTTATCGATGCGTCAACCCGCATGTAGGTGCGAATTTATTCGCACAATCGATGGCCTTTGTGCGAATGAATTCGCACCTACAACGGAACGAGAAAGGAATTCCCCATGACTCAAGCCAATCCAGGCCACCAGGCCTTCCTGGTCGGCGTCTACGGCAACGAGGCCGAGGCGAAGCGCGTGGTCGAACAGCTGATCGGGCGGGATTACCCGATGGATCAGCTCTCCGTGCTCGGCCGGGTGCACGCCTCCGGCGATGACGCCCTGGGCATTTACCACGCCGGGGCCGGCGAGCGGATGAAAGTATGGGCCAAGCAGGGTGCGCTATGGGGCGCGCTGGGCGGCCTGCTCGCCGGCGCCGCCGGCATGTTCGTGTTGCCGCCGATCGGCGCCGTGCTCGCCGCTGGGCCGATCGCCGAAGCCATCGTCGCCGTCCTGGAAGGCGCGGCGGTCGGCGGGGCGGCCATGACGGGCGCGGCGGCGGTCACCCATCTGGCCACCGCGCTGCGCCGCATCGGCATTCCCGAGGAAAAACTGGATCATTTGCATCAGGCCATCATGGAAGGCCACTACGTCGTCGTGCTGCATGGCAAGCCCGACCGCATCGAGCAATGGAAGCCGCTGCTGGGGCGGAGTGCGCGCGAAATAGTGGGGCTGCCGTAGGTCGGGCACCGACGCGTTTTCCCGCGGCAAATCCGTTTGATCTTGTCGGGCACGGCTGCCCGGCCTACCGCCAATCGAAGGGTACGCGCAGCGTCAGCTGGACATCCGGGGTATCCCTGGTCAGGCCGGCGCCGAGGGTGAGGCTGGCGCTGGTCTTGTTGTTGACCCGGTAGGAATAGCCCATCAGCAGGCTGGCCAGCTGGATGGTGGTGGAGCCGGGCGGGGCTTCGCCTTCGATCTTGCTCTTGCCGACCCAGGTATGCTCATAGCCCAGGCTGAAAGAGGCCTTTTCGTTGAGCGCCAGGCCCATGCCGAAGTTGAAACCGGCGGCGTCGCCCGGATCGACCGTGCCGATGTGCCTCTTCAGGATGTCCGTGTTGACGTCGCGCTTGATGTTCCACATGTAATTGATGCTGCCGAAAAACACCGCCGGGTCGGACGGGTAGATCACGCTGAGGCTGGGCTGGATGCCGTAGAACCCCGAGCCGGTCGGCAGCGTTTCCGGGATGGAGGTAATGCCCTCGGTGGAGCCGGGCACGTAGCTCACCTGGAACGGATCCTTGCCGGTGCGCGTCTTGAAGCGCAGCCCGCCGACGTAGTAGGGCCCCTCGGCGTCGGGTTCGTTGAGCTGGTAGCGCGCCGCCAGCTCGATGTCGCCGATGGCGTGGCCGGTGGCGTTGAAGGCCGAGTCCATGGTGGCGCCGGTGGCGAGGGGGCGGGTCACCGTGTCGTCGTTGCGGTAGACATAGGGCAGCTTGGCTTCCACTTCCAGGCGGCGGGACAGGCCGTAGCGCGCGGTGATGGCGCCGATGAAGGTCTGCCGGTTGACGTGCTGCACGTCGATCAGGCCGATCACCAGCGCGGGGATGATGGTGTAGCCCACCAGCGAAACCCGGTCGTTCGAGGAATAGGCATACTGGAGCGAAGGCTCCAGCACCAGTTTGCCGCGCGCCGTGAGCACGCTGGGCTGCTCGAAAATCGGCGCAATTTCGGGCGGGGCGCCGTCTTTGGGCTCCGGCGCCTGCCCCACCGGCTGGGTGGCGGACTGCGCCTGAGCGGTTTTTTCGGCCGCCGGTTTGGCCGGCGCCACGCCCGCCCTAGCCAGCAGGGCGTCGAGCTGGCGCCTGGTTTCCTTGAGCGCGCGCTTCTGCGCCTGCAGCTTCTTTTCCTCAGCTTCGATGGTCCGCTGCTGCGCTTCGAGCTGGCGGCCCTGCTCCTCCAGCTGCCGCCGGATCGGGGCGAGATCGGGGTCGGACGCTTCCTGCGCAATGGCCTCGCCCCTGGGCGACGCCTGCTGGACGACCGGCGTGGTTTGGACCGCGGCGTCCGGCGGAGCTTCCTCGCAGGAAGCGGAACCGGCGGCGACGAGTGCCCACGCCAGGCCGCCTTTCATACAGGTTTTGGCATAATTCGATCGCATTTTTCCGCTCTTTCTTGTTTGGATGTCTGATTATTTATAGATCAATCTTCCTTTTTCGTTTTGCCGGAGCCGCGCTCCGCTGCCCCGGCAAACCGTATGGAAACGCCGAATACGTCGTCATCCCCGCGGACCCTCACCCAAACCCTCTGATGGAACTACTAACCATTCGACTAGGCTGGCAAACTACGCCAGCCAAGTCGCTGGTTATCCCAGAGGGAGAGGGATCGATCGCCCTCTCCCCCTCAGGGGGAGAGTTGGAGAGAGGGTTGCGGGGATCCAGGGTTTTGATTTGACTGGGTTCCCGCCTTCGCGGGAACGACGAAAAAGACTTGATCGGCATTTCCCTAATGAATGGCCTTGATCAGCGCCTGGTTGATAGTGAACGTCATCGCCATGGAACGCGCCAGCGCCTGGCTGGTCAGCGTGGCGTTGATGATCGTGGACGAGCTGATGGTCTGGTTGTCGAGCGTATTCTGGATGATCGTGGTGAGCGCCGCCGAGGTCAGGTTGAGCCCATTCGGCAGGGTGAAGCTATTGTTCGGGCCGTTCTGGATCAGCGTGACCAGATTGGCGGCGCTGGTGGCACTAGGGGCGCTGCCTGTACTGCCGGCGCTGGCGGCGGTGGTGGCGGTGGTAGCGCCGTCATCGCTCGTCGCCGTTGCCGGCGGATTGCCGGACCCGCTGGTCGGCGTCGATGTCGCTGCCGAATTCCCCAGCAGGCTGTCCACCGAAATCGACTGCAGGCCGGCGATATCCTGCATGGACGGCAGGGTCAGCGTGGTGACGGCCACCAGCGCGCCGTTGATGTACGTCACCCGCTCGATGGCAAAAGACAGCTGCAAGCCGCCGTTGGCCAGCTCGAACCCGCCGCGCATTTCGCCCAGCTCGGTGTCGGTGGCGACGCGGCAATCCTCGAAATCCCGGTTGAGCGCGCCGCCATGGGCTCCCGGCGCCGAGAAGGCGGCGGCAACCAGCGCGGCCCGGACAATCATGGCAAATGGGCGCTTCGAAAATGGAAGCCGCGATGCGTCATGGCCGTTTCTCTCTCCCCTGGCCCACTCCCTGCACCCGCAAGGAGTGTCCCCGCCGAGAGCGGCGGCGAAGCCGCTCGCTCTGGCGAGATGGGAGAAGGGGACGAAGGCTCGCACCGCGAGGCATTGTTTATATGCCGCGGGGGAAATCCTGGCTTTCATGTTGTTTGCTCCTTACAAATCCGAGGGAGCGCGGCGCAGCAACGTGATGTTGGCCAGATCGTTCGGCCCGGCCGCGATACCCAGCGGGGCTTTTTCCTTGATGTGCCAATCCAGCTTGCTGTCGAACACCGCCTTGTCCTTGGCATCGTTGATGACGAACAGGATGCGGTTGAGTTGTTTCTTGCGGAATTCATCCTGCGGAATGATTCTTGCCCCGGCGGAAGGGTCGCCCACCGCCACCAGGCCGTTGCGAACGCCCTTGATCACCACGAAGTGGTTGTAGCCGTTGTCCCGGATCAGCGCGATCGCGGGGATGCCGACCTGCGCCAGCCTGTCGAGCGAGGCTTCGTAGCCGTCGGCGGAATAGCCCCGGAATTCGAGATACTGCTTGATATCGAGCAGGGAAAAGCCTTCGCGGCGGATTTTCTCCTGGTCGCCGTTCCCCCACATTTCCTGGAAAGCCGTCTGCTCACTGACCGGATCGTGGTAATGGTAGGTGAGCAGGGTCGCGAGCGCCGCCGACCCGCAGCTGTAGTCGTACTGCTGCCGCACGATGGTGCGGAACTGGCGTTCCTTCAGGCTCATGACTTTTACCGTCATGGAGGAACCCGGAACGACCACCCAGCCGGCCTGAACCGAAAAAGACGCCAGCAGCGAGGCTGCCAGCGCAATCAACCAAAAGGACTTCATCGCCATCTCCTATTGCAGCGTGAGATTCAGGATAGTCGCGTTCTGGATAATGACGTTGTTGCCGGAATTCTGGATTACCGTATTCATCCCGTTGGCACTGGAAAAGGCGCCCGAGGAGACCAGATTGCTGCCGGTGATGTTGGAAATCGCCTGGTTGTCGGTCAGGGTCGCGTCGAGATTGTTGGTGTTGATTTCCAGGGTTTGGCCGCCCCGGTTGGCTGCCAGCAGTTCGTCCGGGATGGCGGCGCCGAAAGCGCCGATGTCGGGCCCGGCCTGATCGTCGGCCATGGCGGGAAGCGAAAGGGCGGTCAGCGACAGCGCCGACACGCCGACAAGGAAACAGATTGATTTTTTCATGGCGATGCCTCCAAGGTGAAAAGCCAGGAGCGGACGGAAGCCCGCCCCTGGCGCCACGCTTGCCTACTGAACCGTCAGGTTGGCCTGAACGGTGACGCCTTGCTGAATCGCCGCGTTGAGGCCGGTGCTCTGGCCAACCGTGACGATCCCGGCTGAGGCGCTCAAGCTGCTGCTGAGGGTGTTGGTCCCATCGAACGCGCCCGCCACGGCGCCGGCGGCATCACCGCCATTGCCGCCCGCCGCGCCGTTGCCGGTCGTGGCCGTGGCCATCGCATCGCCGCTGGTGGCGACGCCGCCCAAGCCGCCGGCACCGCCTGCGCCGCTGGTCGCACCCGAAGTCGCGGCACCACCGGTCGCGGTGCCTCCGGCGCCACCGTCACCGCCCGCCGCGCCGGCTCCGCCAACGCCGCCTTCGCCGGCTCCGCCGGTACCGGCCGCGCCTTCCGCGCCGGCGCCGCCAGCCGTGGAAGCCGTCGCGCCGGCGCCACCGACGGCACCATCACCGCCCGTGCTCGTCGCGGCCGCCCCGGTGCCCGTCGCGCCCTCGGCACCGGTGCCGCCCGCGTTGGATGCCGCCGCGCCCGTGCCGGTTGCGCCGGCACCGGCTCCACCCGCCGCGCCTGCCCCGGCCGATCCGCCAACACCGGTTCCGCCGGTGCTGGAATTGCCGGTTGCGTCGCCGCCGGTCGCACCGCCGCCATTGGCGCTGCTATCGCCGCCGGCGCCAGTGGTGGTGTCGTTGGTTGCGGTCTGATCGTTGTCGTTGGGCGTTTCGCCGGGATTACTGTTGCTTGCGCCGGAAGCGCTGGGGCCACCGAAGGAGCCGGAGAATCCGCCGCTGGCACTGGCATTGCCGCCGTCCGAACCGGTGTCGCTGCCGGTGCCAATGCCTTTACCGCCGGAGCCGCCATAGCCGCCATCGCCGCCTACGCCGAAGCCGCCGACGCCCAGCCCGCCGTTCGCGTCGCCGGTGCCGCCGCCGTTGCCGCCGGAGCCGCCCCCGCCGAAGCCGCCGGAGCTGTCGCCGGCATTGCCGCCGCGCCCGCCGTTGCCGCCGTCGCCGCCCACGGCTACGCCGCCGAAGCCGCCATCGCCGCCATTGCCGCCGTTGGCGCTGCCGCCGTAGCCGCCGCCTGCGCCGCCGCCGCTCCCGCCACGGGCGCCATCGCCGCCATTGGCGCCGGCGGCGTCGCCGCCGATGGACAGGGCGGCCGCGTTGCCGCTGTCGCCGCCATAGCCGCCGTTGGCGCCGTGGGCTTTGCCGCTGATCGCGGCCTGGTTGGCCGTACCGCCGTTGCCGCCATAGCCGCCGTCGCCACCGACCCCGCCGCCGTAAGCCCGGTTGCCGGTGTTGTCGACATTGTTGTCCTGCACGTTGCCGTCAATGGCGGTCGTCGCGGAAACATTGTTGTTGAAGGAACCATTGTTGATCGTGCGATCCCGGTTGAACGATCCGTTGAGCTGGATCGCGATCGAATGGTCGTTGGCTTCCGCGCCGGCGTTGTCGGTTTGCGTGGCGCTGATCGACTTGGTTTTGGTGACGGTCGTCGTCGAGCTCTTGGCATTGCCGGAATTGCTGGTGTGCGTCGAGCTGTCGTCGAGCGACAGGTTGTTGCCCGAATTGCGGGTATGGATCGAGCTGTCAGAAGCATCCTGGATGACGTTGTGGGACTCGTTGCTGTTGGTGTTGGTCGAATCCGCCCACACCGGGGCAACGGCACCGAAAGCCAATGCGATGGCGGCCGACAAGATGGTCTTTTTCATTTCATTCTCCTTGATTTATAGAGTTGCGGTTTTCCCACGATGGCCTCATGCCAAGTCCTGGCCAGGCCTCCGCCGGGAAAAACCCGGGACGGAACGGAATCCGCCCCGGACACCACACCAACTTACTGAACCGTCAAGTTAGCCTGTACGGTGACGCCCTGCTGAATCAGCGAGTTGGCGCCCGTGCTCTGGGCAACCGTGACGATGCCCGCCGAGTTGCTCAAGCTGCCGCTGAGGGTGTTGGAAGCGTTGAAGGTGCCGCCGTCGGCGCCGGTGGCGTTGCCGCCATTGCCGCCAACCGCGCCGGAACCGGTCGTTGCCGAAGCCAGTGCCTGGCCGCTGGTGGCCGAGCCGCCCGCGCCGCCCAGGCCGCCATCGCCGCTGGACGCGGTTGCGGAGCCGGCACCGCCGGTCGCGCTGCCCCCCGCCCCACCCGCGCCGCCGGCCGCGCCGGCACCGCCCGCCCCGCCCGCACCGGTACCGCCGGTAGCTACCGCGCC
>JAQTMN010000083.1 GCA_028714315.1 Sulfuricella sp.
GCAAGGCGGCTTTGTGGGAGGAAGTGAAGGACAAGCTCAAGCAGAGCGGCAACAGCCTTTCCGGCGGCCAGCAACAGCGGCTATGCATCGCCCGCGCCATCGCGGTGAAACCCGAAGTGGTGCTGCTCGACGAACCGGCCTCGGCGCTCGACCCGATTTCCACCGCCCATATCGAAGAGCTGATCCACGAGCTGAAAAAGGACTACACCATCCTCATCGTCACCCACAACATGCAGCAGGCGGCGCGCGTCTCCGACTACACCGCCTACATGTATCTGGGCGACCTGATCGAATTCGGCGACACCGACATGATCTTCACCACGCCGAAAAAGACGGCGACCGAAGATTACATCACCGGCAAGTTTGGCTAAATCTTAGCCGCGAAAAGGCACAAAATTCACAAAAAAAGCCGGGTAGTTCTTGTGCTTTTTGCGCCTTTTCGCGGCCAACCCTTTACCTACCCCGCCGCCTGGCGCACCGTATCGGCGATCGCGCCGGCCCAGTGGCTGACCTTCTCGCCGGATTTCCCTTCCACCATCACCCGTAGCAGCGGTTCCGTTCCCGATGCGCGCAGCAGCACCCGTCCGGCGCCATCCAGGCCGCGCTCCGCTTCCGCCACTTTCGCCTGGACCGGCGCGCTGTCGCGGAAATCGAAACCCTTGACCACCGGCACGTTGATCAGCACCTGCGGATAAAGCGTCAATTCGCGGGTGAATTCGCTCAGGGTGGCCTTGGCCACGCGCAACGCGAGCAATACTTGCAGCGCCGACACGATGCCGTCCCCGGTGCTGTGGCGGTCAAGACACAGGATGTGGCCGGAGCCCTCGCCTCCCACCTGCCAGCCGCGCTGGTTAAGCATCTCCAGCACATACCGGTCGCCCACCTTGGCGCGGTCGAAAGGAATCTTCAACTTGCCCAGGGCGTGCTCCATGCCGAGATTGGTCATCTGCGTGCCCACCACGCCGCCCTTGAGCAGGCCGTGCTGGTGGCGGTATTTGGCGATCACGTAAAGCAGCTGATCGCCGTCGAACACGTCGCCGTTTTCATCCGCCATGATCAGGCGGTCGCCGTCGCCGTCGAGCGCGATGCCGAGGTCGGCCCGATGCTGTTTGACCGCTTCCTGCAACGCCTGCGGGCTGGTGGCGCCGCAATCGAGATTGATATTGAGACCGTCGGGGTGATTGCCGATGGCAACCACCTCCGCCCCCAGTTCGTGGAACACCGGCGGCGCGACGTGGTAGGTGGCGCCGTGGGCGCAGTCCACCACGATCTTGAGGCCGCGCAGATCGAGTTCGTTGGGGAAAGCACTCTTGCAAAATTCGATATAGCGCCCGGCGGCGTCATTGATGCGGCGCGCCTTGCCGAGCAGCGCCGATGGCATGGTCGTCATCGGCTCGTCCAGCGCTTTTTCGATGGCTTGCTCGGTCTTGTCCGGCAGTTTGGTGCCGAGAGCAGAGAAAAACTTGATGCCGTTGTCTTCAAACGGATTATGCGAAGCGCTGATGACGATACCCGCCTGGGCACGCAGTGCGCGGGTGAGGTAGGCCACCGCCGGCGTCGGCATCGGGCCGAGCAGCAGCACGTCCACCCCGGCGGCGGAAAGCCCGGCCTGCAGGGCGGATTCCAGCATATAGCCGGAAATGCGGGTGTCCTTGCCGATCACTACCGCGGGGTGCTCTCCCTGCGGCAACTTCTCCTGTGCCGCCAGCACCCTACCGGCGGCGTAGCCCAGGCGCATCACGAATTCGGGCGTGATCGGCGCGTCGCCGACCTTGCCACGCACGCCGTCGGTGCCGAAATATTTTCTAGTCATGGTTTCCCTCGATGGCTTCCAAAATCCGCAAGGCTTCGCGAGTCGCTTTTACATCGTGCACGCGGATAATCCTTGCCCCTCTTTGCACTGCCAGTATAGCCGCAGCAATGCTGGCGTGAACCCTGGCTTCGGCCTGCTCGATGCCGGCCAGCCGGCCGAGCATGGACTTGCGCGACAGCCCCGCCAGCACCGGCACGCCCAGAGCCTGGAAGCGGTCAAGCTGGCGTAGCAGCGCGATATTGTGCTCCAGCGTCTTGCCGAACCCGAAACCCGGATCGACCGTGATCCGTTCGCGGCCGATACCGGCCGCTTCGGCAGCCTCCACCCGGCCCGCCAGGAAGGCCGCGACATCGGCGACGACATCCCGGTAGCCGGGAGCAAGCTGCATGGTTTGCGCGGTACCTTGCTTGTGCATCAGGCATACCGCCGCGCCGGAATCCGCCACCGCCGCCATTGCACCTTCGCCTTGCAGCGCGTCGATGTCGTTGATCATCGCAGCGCCCGCGCTGATCGCCGCGCGCATCACCTCCGCCTTGCAGGTATCCACCGATATGGGCACGTTGCAATCCCGCAGCGCCTCGATGACTGGCAGCACTCGGCGCAGCTCTTCCTCGACGCCGACCGGAAGCGCGCCGGGGCGCGACGATTCGCCTCCCACGTCGAGCAGATCGGCGCCCTCCTCCATCAAGCGATAGGCCTGTTCGATCGCGGCGGAAGACGAAGCGAAACGCCCGCCGTCGGAAAACGAGTCGGGCGTGACATTGACGATGCCCATGATTAGCGGACGATCGAGAGGAAGACGGAAAATGCCGCAGTGAAGCATGCTGGGTAAGACGTGAAGGGCGAGGCGTGAGGGGTGACAGCCGTTGCGTCTATCCCCTTCCCCCTCACCCTCACCAGAATCAGGTTTCCTGCGCCGGATGAGGTGCGGCCGGGGTGGCGGGTGCAGTGGGCGTGCTGTCCGTAGGCGGGTTCGGCATGGCCTGGCTCGGCTTGGGCGGGCGCGGTTCGCGGCCTTCCATGATGTCGGCGATCTGATCGGAGTCGATGGTTTCCCACTCCAGCAGCGCCTTTGCCATGACTTCGATCTTGTCGCGATTTTCCTCGATCAGGCGGCGCGCCAGCGCATACTGGGTATCGACGATGCGGCGGATCTCGGCGTCCACCTTCTGCATGGTGGCCTCGGACACGT
Organism: Sulfuricella sp.; assembly: GCA_028714315.1. Lineage (GTDB taxonomy): Bacteria > Pseudomonadota > Gammaproteobacteria > Burkholderiales > Sulfuricellaceae > Sulfuricella. The sequence goes on from JAQTMN010000083.1 coordinate 3,006, forward strand.
TCTTGTGGGTGGTGACCGAGCGGCCGAGGAAGACCTCGCCCTCATTCTCGCCGTAGACCATCGGCCCCAGCGCATCGGACATGCCCCATTGCGTCACCATGCGGCGCGCCATTTCGGTGGCGCGCTCGAAGTCGTTGGAAGCGCCGGTGGTCATCTGGTTCATGAATACTTCCTCGGCGATGCGGCCGCCGAACAGCACCGCGATATTCTGCAGCAGATGCTCCCGGTCCATGCTGAAGCGGTCTTCCGTCGGCAGCTGCATGGTCACGCCCAGAGCGCGGCCGCGGGGGATAATGGTGACCTTGTGCACCGGGTCTGTCCTGGGCAGCAATCTCGCCACCACGGTATGGCCGGATTCGTGGTATGCCGTGTTGCGGCGCTCGTGCTCGGGCATGACGATGGAGCGGCGCTCCGCGCCCATCATGATCTTGTCCTTGGCGTGCTCGAAATCTTCCATGTCCACCAGGCGCTTGTTGCCGCGGGCGGCGAACAAGGCGGCCTCGTTCACCAGATTGGCGAGGTCGGCGCCGGAAAAGCCGGGCGTGCCGCGCGCCAGGATGTCGGCGCGCACGTCGGGTGCGATCGGCACCTTGCGCATGTGCACCATCAGGATCTGCTCGCGGCCGCGGATATCAGGCAGCGGCACCACCACCTGGCGGTCGAAACGGCCGGGGCGCAGCAGCGCCGGGTCGAGCACGTCGGGGCGGTTGGTGGCGGCGATCACGATCACGCCGGCGCTGCCTTCGAAGCCGTCCATTTCCACCAGCAGCTGGTTCAGGGTCTGTTCGCGCTCGTCGTTGCCGCCGCCCAGGCCGGCACCGCGCTGGCGTCCGACCGCGTCGATTTCGTCGATGAAGATGATGCAGGGGGCGTTTTTCTTGGCCTGGTCGAACATGTCGCGAACCCGCGCCGCGCCCACGCCGACGAACATTTCGACGAAGTCGGAGCCGGAAATGCTGAAGAACGGCACCTTGGCCTCGCCGGCGATGGCCTTGGCGAGCAGGGTCTTGCCGGTGCCGGGATTGCCGACCATCAGCACGCCGCGCGGAATGCGGCCGCCCAGCTTCTGGAACTTGCTCGGGTCGCGCAGGAACTCGACCAGTTCGGACACGTCTTCCTTGGCCTCGTCGCAGCCGGCGACGTCGGCGAACGTGACCGGATTGGTATTTTCATCGAGCAGGCGCGCCTTGCTCTTGCCGAAGGAAAAAGCGCCGCCCTTGCCGCCGCCCTGCATCTGGCGCATGAAGAAGACCCACACGCCGATCAGCAGCAGCATCGGGAACCAGTTGATAAACAGACTGAGCAGGAAGGAGGGCTCTTCCTCCGGCTTGGCATCCACCACCACGCCGTTCTTGAGCAGATCGCTCACCATCCACGGATCGGACGGCGCGTAGCTGATGAAACGCTTGCCATCGTTTTTCACGCCTTTCAGCACATGGCCTTCGATCGTCACCTTGCTGATCTGGCCTTGTCTCACTTCTTCGAGAAACTGGGAATATTCCAGGGGGGCCTGCACAGCCTGGCGCGTGCCGAAATGGTTGAACACCATCATCAGCACCAAAGCGATCACCAGCCAGACCGCGATATTTTTCATCAAATTATTCAAAGCCGCACCTCAATATTGCTTAATCTTAGGTAAATTCTAAACCCTTTGCTCGGCTTGTGTCAGCTCTTTTGCAAGCGCCCGCTAGGCGGCTGCCCTGCTTAAACCTGAGCCGAGCAGGTAGGTCTCGCTGGTCCGGTCGCGCGAGGCCTTCGGCTTGCGCGTCGCCACCTGCCTGAAGCAGCCGCGCATGGCACGGACGTAATCGTCGAAGCCTTCTCCTTGAAACACTTTGACCAGGAAATTTCCGCCTGGTTTCAAATGCCGCTCGGCGAATTCCAGCGCCAATTCGGCGAGGTGCATCGACCGCGCCTGGTCGGCAATGCCTATGCCGCTTATATTGGGGGCCATATCGGAAATCACAAGATCCACCGGGCGGCCGTCCAGCGCCTCGACCAATTGAGCCAACACGGCATCGTCGCGAAAGTCGCCCTGAATAAAGGCCACCCCCGCCAGCGGCGCCATTTCCAGCAGGTCGAGCGCGATCGCCCGGCCCTGGCCGGCCAGCTTCTGCGCGACGACCTGCGACCATCCGCCCGGCGTTGCGCCCAGGTCCACCACCCTCATGCCGGGCTTGAGCAGATGGTCGCGGTCGGCGATTTCCAGCAGCTTGTACGCGGCGCGCGAGCGATATCCCTCCTGCTTCGCCCGCTGGACGTAGGGGTCGTTGACGTGTTCGCTCATCCAGGCTTTGCTGGTCTTGGTACGCTTCATAGGCTAAAATGCGCTTCTTTATTCTATCTCGAAACCATAAGCCGCAACGGGGACAACCCCCCTCGATTCGCGGCTTCAGCGGTAAAATTCATCGACATGCTCACCCTGACCCCCAGCCAGCGCAGCTTTCTGCGCGCCAAAGCCCATTCCCTCAATCCCGTGGTCATGATCGGGGACGCCGGCCTGTCCGAGGCGGTCATGAAGGAAGTGGCACGCAGCCTCGCCAGCCACGAGCTGATCAAGATCAAATCGCACAGCGGCGACAAGGCTCAGCGCGAAAGCCAGCTGGCGGAAATCTGCGAAACTTTGGAAGCCGCGCCGGTACAACACATCGGCAAGATGCTGGTGATCTACAAAGCGGCTGAGAAACCCCGCCTTAAAATGTAAAACTCGCGTAGCGAGACCTCGTCCCCCTCGCCCGCCTGCGGGAGAGGGCTAGGGGTGAGGGGACGGCCATGGCCGTTACCCTACCTTGAACCTGACTTTTGCATCGTCACCAGCGCCAGACCAAGCAGGCTCTCGACCAGGTAAACGACACTGGAAATACCATGCCAGGCGGCGAAGCGGTCTTTAAACATGCTTTGCATCACGTCCTTGGGAAATGCCTGCTCCTTCAACGCCTCCAGCACCGGCTGAATGCCGAAATGCCCGGCGATGGCCAGCAGCAGCATGAACAACACCACCCAGAAAAACCCCTGCTTCAGGGTCGATCCGCCGTAGCAGGAAAAACGATGGAGGAGCAGATAGGGGCCGCTGCCCATGCCGATGTAGGCGATCAGGCCGAACATCCGCCCCGCCAGCATGCCCGCGAGCATCTTGTCGGACAGTGCCGAAAACAGCACCGGCGCCGCCAGATAGCCGATCGCCCACAGGCTGCCAACCCACAGGGTGACAGCGATCAGGGCTAGATTGTCGGCAAGGTTTTTCATGACGTCAGCTTGTAGCTCGTTGCCCGTAGCTCGCAGCCTTGAAATTGCGCGCGAAAAGCACGCTACAGGCTACAAGCTACCGGCTACCCGCTAGATATACTTCACATCCAGCACTTCGTATTCGCGCACTCCGCCCGGCGCCTGCACTTCAGCGACATCGCCGGCGTACTTGCCGATCAGGGCGCGGGCGATGGGCGAGCTGATGGAAATCTTGCCTTGCTTGATGTCGGCCTCGTCGTCGCCGACGATCTGGTAGCTCACTGTCTCGCTGCTTTCCAGGTCCTCCAGCTCGACGGTGGCGCCAAATACGCAGCGGCCTTCGGCATCGAGCAGCTTGGGATCGATGATCTGCGAATTGGAGAGCTTGCCCTCGACTTCGGCTATGCGCCCCTCGACGAAACTCTGGCGCTCCTTGGCCGCATCGTACTCGGCATTTTCCGACAAATCGCCATGCGAACGGGCTTCGGCGATGGCGGCAATCACGCTCGGACGCTCAACGGTCTTCAGGTTATGCAGTTCTGCGCGCAAACGCTCCGCGCCTATGACCGTCAATGGAACCTTGCTCATTCCCTTCTCCATGAAAAATAATTTTGAATTCTTGATGTTTAATTTTCAATGATCGGGCCACGCACGACGCGCAATCCCTAACTCAACATTCAAAATTCAAAATTTATAATTATTTTTTATTGCAACCGGGTGTGCAGGCTTTGCAGGCTGTACACCTGCAGTTCCTTCACATGGCGAATACCGGCGCATGCCGCGCGCGCGCCGGCCAGCGTGGTGTAGTAAGTGATCTTGTTCTGCAGCGCGGCATTGCGCATGGCGTACGAATCATGCACGCCGCGCTTGTCCTCGATGGTGTTGACGACCAGGCTGATATCGCCGTTCTTGATCATATCGACGATATGCGGGCGGCCTTCATGCACCTTGTTTACCGCCGTCACCGCCAGGCCCGCCGCGGACAGCGCCGCCGCCGTTCCGCGCGTGGCGACCAGTTGGAAGCCGGCTTCGGCCAGGTCGCGGGCGATGTCCAGCACTTTTTCCTTGTCGCCGCCGCGCACGCTGATGAAGGCCCTTCCGCCCGACGGCAGCTTCGCGCCGGTGGCGAGCTGCGACTTGACGAAAGCTTCGGCGAAGGTCGTGCCCACGCCCATCACCTCGCCGGTGGACTTCATCTCCGGGCCGAGAATGGGATCGACGCCGGGGAACTTGATGAACGGGAACACCGCTTCCTTGACCGAATAGTACGGCGGCACCACTTCGTGGGTAACGCCCTGCTGTTTCAGGCTCTGGCCGACCATGCAGCGCGCCGCAACTTTCGCCAGCTGCAAACCGGCGGCCTTGGACACGAACGGCACGGTGCGCGAGGCGCGCGGGTTGACTTCGAGCACATACACCGTTTCGCCCTGGATGGCGAACTGCACGTTCATCAGTCCGACCACGTTGAGCCCCTTGGCCATCAGCACGGTCTGGCGGCGCATTTCGTCCTGGATTTCCCTGGACAGCGAATAGGGAGGCAGCGAGCAGGCGGAATCGCCGGAATGCACGCCGGCTTCCTCGATGTGCTCCATCACCCCGCCGATCAGCACGTCTGTGCCGTCGCAGATGGCGTCCACGTCCACTTCGGTGGCGTCGTTGAGGAAACGGTCGAGCAGCACCGGCGAATCGTTGGAAACCTTCACCGCCTCGCGCATGTATCGCTCAAGGTCGGCCTGCTGGTGGACGATTTCCATCGCCCGGCCGCCCAGCACGTAAGACGGACGCACCACCAGCGGATAGCCGATTTCCTCGGCCAGGCGGATCGCCTCTTCCGGCGCGCGCGCGGTGCGGTTAGGCGGCTGCTTGAGGTTGAGTTCGTGCAGCATCTGCTGGAAGCGCTCGCGGTCTTCGGCGGCGTCGATCATGTCGGGCGTGGTGCCGATGATGGGCACGCCGTTGGCTTCCAGGTCGCGCGCCAGCTTCAGCGGCGTCTGGCCGCCGTACTGGACGATGACGCCGACCGGCTGCTCCACCGCCACCACTTCGAGCACGTCTTCCAGCGTCAGCGGCTCGAAATACAGGCGGTCGGAAGTGTCGTAGTCGGTCGAAACGGTTTCCGGGTTGCAGTTGACCATGATGGTCTCGTAGCCGTCCTCGCGCATGGCGAGCGCGGCGTGGACGCAGCAGTAGTCGAACTCGATGCCCTGGCCGATGCGGTTGGGTCCGCCGCCCAGCACCATGATCTTCTTTTTATCAGTCGGCTCGGCCTCGCATTCCTCCTCGTAAGTGGAATACATGTAAGCGGTGTCGGTGGCGAATTCCGCAGCGCAGGTATCGACCCGCTTGTAGACCGGGCGCACCTTCAATTCGTGGCGATGGGCGCGTACCTCGTGCTGGCTCACGCCCAGCAAGCGGCCCAGGCGCAGGTCGGAAAAACCGCGCCGCTTCAGCGCGCGCATTTCGTCGGCACAGAGGCTCGCCAGCGCGCGGCCGGCGAGCGCCTGCTCGCGCGCCACCAGATCGGCCATCTGCGCCAGGAACCACGGGTCGATATGGGTCAGCGCCTGGATTTCGTCCTGGCTCATGCCGCAGCGCATCGCGTCGGCGATGTACCAGATCCGGTCGGGGCCGGGCACGCCCAGCTCGGTTTCGATGGTTTCGAGGTCGGTGGTTTTTTCGTCCAGGCCGTCGTTGCCGGTTTCCAGACCGCGCAGGGCTTTTTGCAGCGATTCCTGGAAAGTGCGGCCAATCGCCATCACTTCGCCCACCGACTTCATCTGGGTGGTGAGGCGGTTGTTGGCGCGCGGGAATTTCTCGAAGGCAAAGCGGGGAATCTTGGTGACGACATAGTCGATCGAAGGCTCGAACGAGGCCGGGGTCCGGCCGCCGGTAATGTCGTTCTGCAATTCGTCGAGCGTGTAGCCGATGGCGAGCTTGGCCGCCACCTTGGCGATGGGGAAGCCGGTCGCCTTGGAGGCCAGCGCCGACGAGCGCGACACGCGCGGATTCATCTCGATCACCACCATGCGGCCATCGACCGGGCTGATGCCGAACTGCACGTTGGAGCCGCCGGTTTCGACGCCGATTTCGCGCAGCACCGCGAGCGACGCGTTGCGCATGATCTGGTACTCGCGGTCGGTCAGGGTCTGCGCCGGCGCGACGGTGATGGAGTCGCCGGTATGCACGCCCATCGCGTCGAAGTTCTCGATCGAGCAGATGATGATGCAGTTGTCCT
>JAQTMN010000084.1 GCA_028714315.1 Sulfuricella sp.
ACCACCAAACCGATAGGAAAGGGCACCGGGCTGGGGCTATCGCTGGCCTATGGCATCGTGCAAAAGCACAAGGGCCGTATCGAAGTGGACAGCGAGCCGGGCAAGGGGACGACCTTTCGCGTATGGCTGCCGCTGGAACAGGATAAACCGGAAAAAGCGGCCAAACCTGAAACAACACAATAGGGGTGCGGGAGCGCCGGAAAATGGCCTGGGTGTAGGTGCGAATTCATTCGCACTGCGGCAATTGATGTGCGAATGAATTCGCACCTACAAAGCAGACGCAGGATGCGGTGAGGAACGAACCGCATCGCTCGCGATTGATGCGGTTTGCTACGCTACGCTCACCGCATCCTACACTCGCTACCGGTTACGCCCCTGCATCGAGCGAATATGCTCGCAGGCGTGCATCACCTCGCCCTTGAATTTCTCGAAGTCGATCTGCATGCCGTTGATGTAGGTGCTCCAGCCCGAGCTCGATTTGGCGTAGTGGACCGCATCTTCAATTTCGGCCTGCGTCGCGCCGTTGAGTTTTGCCATTTCGGTGTGGAAGAACGCGCAATAGCGGCACTTGGTCACGGCCGAGATGGCGACCCCGATCAGCTCGCGGTATTTGTTCGGGATCGCGCCTTCCTCGATCTGGGCCCGCTGAAACAGCTGCCATTCCAGTTCCAGCGAAGCGTCCGGGATCGACTTGAAGAAGCTGGGAACCAGGCCTAGCTTTTCTTCCATCTGGTTGTATACGTCTTGCCTCGTCATCATGATGATTCTCCTGTGCTGAGCGTTGGACAATAGGCGGCGGCTCACTCTTCCCGGACAGGCGAAGCACGGGCCGCTTAAAACACTATAGTCGGCTTGTGGAGAAAGAGTCGGCAGCCAAGTTCAGATCAGCTGCGCGGTTTTTCGGACGGCTTGTAATTGCTGAAATGCCCCTCGCGGGCCGCCTGAGCACGTGCCCGCGAAACGATGCCGGCGGTCTTGCCCGGTTGGGCCGGCAGGGACAACATTTTTTCCAGGGCTAGGCTGCCGCATGCCGGGCAGGCCGGCACGGTGGACGAACGGGTCAGGAGTTCGAAGGTCTGGTTGCAGTCATTGCAACGGTAGTCATGGATCGGCAAGCGTTTCCCCTTTTATGTATGTAATGCGACAAAAAAACGTCTGCCGAATCACAAAAGCAAAAAAGGTGCCGATGGGCGAACTCAAGCCTGGTGCAGGGTTTGAATGGCGCGCCGGTGGTAGCGGAAAACGGTGCGCGAAAGCCAGTCCTGCACTTCCTCGCTGAGATGGGTGAACGTGGCGTAAATCCTTGTGCCGTCGGCTTCTTCGCGCACGGCCGCGACTTTCGCGGGTAGAACCAGCGCTTGCGGCAGCTTGGGGCTGATATAGGCAGAGATGAGAATGCCCTCGCCCGGCATCGGGGCGTTCCCTTCGCCGATCCATTCGATGCCGGTGGCGCCGATGAACGACGGGCAGGCGGGAGGAAGGGCGGTGTTCTGGGTCAGCAGCTTGGCGACCAGATTGAGCGCGAGGTCGATTTTGAATTCAAGCCGCTCCAGCACTTTCGTCGAACCGCCGCTTTGGTTGCCGTCGCTGTCCGGCGGCAATGCCTCGATCGTCGCCAAAGCCCGCAACAGGGTGACGTTGCCGTACATCCAGTTCGCGATATTGTCGTCCGACGGCGCAAAGTCGGCTTGCCAGCTCAGGGGCAGGGTGGCAGGGTAGTAAACGCCGTCCTCAGCGAAGATCTTGTCCATCAGGCAGTTCCCGCGTTGTTAATCACAGCATAGCAGTTTCCGCTTTCGCTCACCCGCGCGTATTGGACTGGTGGGCAAAGCCGGTCAGATCGACCAGCGGCTGCGGCTCCCAGCCTGGTTTGCGGAATTCCGCCACGACGTTGGTAAAGATGCCCCCGCGCACGTAGAATTTGGCGGTCAGGCGCATGAAGCGGGGCTGGGTGGCGGCAGCGAGATCGTTCAGGATGCGGTTGGTGACCGCCTCGTGAAAGGCGCCTTCGTTGCGGAACGACCAGATGTACATTTTCAGGCTTTTGAGCTCGACGCAGCTGCGGTCGGCGATGTAATCGAGATACAGCGTGGCGAAATCGGGCTGGCCGGTTTTCGGGCAAAGGCAGGTGAATTCCGGGATTTCCATGTGGATATGGTAATCGCGCTCCGGGTTCGGGTTGTCGAAGGTTTCCAGGGCTTTGCTGGGTTGGCTGGACATGGCGGCGCCTTTATGCGAATTCGGTTAAAATCACGGCATTATACGTGAGGAGCGAGGAGTAAGGAGTGGGGCGTAAAAACCAGGCGGTGAGGCTTTTGACTTTACTCCTCACTCCTGACTGATCACTCCTTACGGTTTCAATGCGCCTGACCCACATCAAACTCGCCGGCTTCAAGTCCTTCGTCGATCCCACCAGCATTCCGGTTCCCGGGCAGCGGGTGGGCGTGGTCGGCCCCAATGGCTGCGGCAAGTCCAACGTGATCGATGCCGTGCGCTGGGTGCTGGGCGAATCGCGGGCGCGCGAGCTGCGCGGCGAATCGATGCAGGACGTGATCTTCAGCGGGTCCGCCACGCGCAAGCCAGTGGGACGCGCCAGCGTCGAGCTGATTTTTGACAACAGCCTGGGCAAAGCCGCCGGCCAGTGGTCGCAATATGCCGAGATTTCCGTCAAACGGGTGCTGAGCCGCAGCGGCGAATCCACCTATCACATCAATAACCTCCAGGTCCGCCGCCGCGACATTACCGATATTTTCCTTGGCACCGGGTTGGGCGCACGCGCCTACGCCATCATCGAACAGGGCATGATCTCGCGCATCATCGAGGCGCGGCCCGAGGAGCTGCGCGTATTCCTGGAAGAAGCCGCCGGCATTTCCAAATACAAGGAGCGCCGCCGCGAAACCGAGCTGCGCCTGAAGGACACCCGCGACAACCTGTTGCGGGTCGAGGATGTGCGCCAGGAGCTCGACAAGCAGATCGGCAAGCTGGAAAGCCAGGCCGCCGTGGCGGAGCATTATCTTGCCCTGCAAGTCCGGCTCAAGCTGACGCAGAACCTGTTGGCGCTGGCGAAAAAACGCGAAGCGGCGGCGCAGTGCGAACGCTGGCAGCGCGAAGTAGGGCGCCTGACCAACGAACTGGAAGCCGAGACCATGCGTCTGCGCCAGGCCGAAAGCCAGCTGGAACAGACGCGCGAAGTCCATTTCACCGCCAGCGACGCGCTGCACGACGCGCAGGGCGCGCTCTACGCGGCCAACGCCGAAGTCTCGAAGCTGGAGCAAAACCTCCAGTATCAGCGCGAAAATCGCCGGCGCCTGGATACCCAAACCGCCGCGCTGCGCGAACAGTGTGCAAGGCTGGAGACCCAGCGGGACGAGGCATTCGCCGCGTTGCAGCGCTGGCGCGACGAACTGGTTGCGGCAGGCCGGCGCGTGGCAGCGGACAAGGAGCGGGCGCAACGGGAAACGGCCAACCTGCCGCTGGCCGAGGAAGGCTTCCGCGAAGGCCAGCGCCGCCACGGCGAACTGCAAAGAAATCTTGCCCAGGCCGAGCAGGCGCGGCAGATCGAGGACACCCACCGCAGCCACGCACAGAGAAACTTGCAGCAATTGCAGGCAAGGCAGCAGCGCCTGCAGCAGGAAGCAGGCGGCCTGCCGCGTTTCGACGTCGCGGCGCTCACGCAGAAAGAGATCGAACTCGCTGCCGCCGGCGACGCGCTTGCCACGGCCCAATTCGAGCTGGCACAGCGGCAGGCCAGCCTGCCGGAAATCGAGCGGACGGCGCGCGAAGCCAGGGACGGGCTGCATGCCGAACAGCGCCGGGCCACCGAGCTGGAAGCGCGGCTGAGCGCGCTCCGCCACGTGCAAGGCCGTCTCGACCAGAACCACAAGTTGCAGGCCTGGCTGGCGAAGCACCATCTGGAAAAACTGCCTCGCCTGTGGCAAAGCCTCAAGATCGAAGCGGGCTGGGAGGACGCGCTGGAAAGTGCGCTGGGCGAGCGCCTGAACGGCATCGCGCTGGAACGCCTCGATCTGGCGCGGGATTGGCTGGCGGATGCGCCGCCGGCGGTGGTTACGGTGTTTGAAGAGGGTACTGCAGGTGTGGGTACGGCTTCAGCCGTACATGTCAGGCTGCACCCGCAGGGAGTGTCCCCGCCGCGAGCGGCAGCAGAGCTGCTCGCACGGGCGAGAAAGCCTGACCCACAGCCTGACCCACAGCCTGACCCACAGCCTGACCCACAGCCTGACCCACAGCCCGGCGCATTCAAACCGCTGAGCAGTTATGTTTCCTTTGAGGTTAACACCCAGGAACTCCTGGCCGACTGGCTAAGCGGGGTTTACGCCGTCGAAGACGCCGCAACCGGCTTCGCTCGCTGCCGCGATCTCCCGGCCGGCGCCATGCTGGTATCGCGCGAAGGCCATGTTTTCACCCGTCATGCAGTGCGCTTTCACGCGCCGCAAAGCGAGCTTCACGGCGTGCTGGCGCGACAGCGCGAGATCGACGCTTTGCAGGAGGAGTCGGCGCTGCGGCAGGCGGCGCTGGCGCAGCGGCAGGCCGCGGCGGTTCAGGCCGATGCGGCCCTGGCCCGGTTGCAGCAGGAGATCGCGCGATTGCGTGGCGCGGCCGCCGAGACGCAACAGAAACAGCATCGCTTGCAGCTTGAGGTGCAGCGGCTCGGCCAGACCAGACAGCAAGCCGAGCAGCGCCGAACGGCGATCTCCGCGGAGCAGGCCGAGATCGCGGCGCAGCTCGAAGCGGAAGGCGGACAGTTGGCCGCGGCGGAAGAAAAGCTGGCGCTCGCCCGGAGCGAAATCGCGGCGCTGCGCGAACGGCTGGAACAAACCCGGCAGGAACGCGCGCTGCTGGAGCAGGGCGTCAACGGGCAGCGCGAGGCGCTGCGGCAGGCCGAGCGCGCCGCGCAGGAGGCGGTTTTCGTCGAGCAGAACTGCGTGAACAAGATCGGCGAACTGGAGTCGGCGTCCGCGCAACTGGCGGAGCAGGCGCAAACGGCGGGCGAGCAGCTCGACACCTTGCTGGCCGAGCAGCAGCAGGAGAGTGACGAGCCCTTGCAACAGGCGCTGCAGCAGGCGCTTGCCGAGCGGACGGCCGGGGAGCGGACACTGGCGGCGGCGCGCGATGCCCTGGCCGGCGCGGCGAACGGCCTGCGCGATCTGGAGCAGCAGCGCATGGCGAGCGAACAGAAACTGCAACCGCTGCGCGACCGGATCGGTGAGGCGCGGCTGAAGGAGCAGGAGGCTCGGCTCGGCCAGGAGCAGCACGAAGGCCAACTCAAAGCGGCCGGCGCGGACGAGACGGCGCTGGCGCGGGAACTGGAAAAGGCGGCCAGGCCGCAGGTTCTGCAAGGCGAGATCGCCAGGCTGGGAGCCGAAATCGAAGCGCTCGGCGCGGTGAATCTGGCGGCGCTGGAAGAACTGCAAACCAGCCGCGAGCGCAAGGGCTATCTCGAAGCCCAGGCGAGCGACCTGAATCAGGCGATCGATACGCTGGAGCAGGCGATCCGCCGCATCGACCGGGAAACGCGGGAGCGCCTGCAAGCCACGTTCGACGCAGCCAATCGCGGCTTCGGCGAGCTGTTTCCGGCGCTGTTCGGCGGCGGCCAGGCGCGCCTGGTGCTGACCGGCGAAGAAATCCTCGATGCCGGCGTGCAGATCGTCGCGCAGCCGCCGGGCAAGAAGAACAGCTCGATTCACTTGCTGTCCGGCGGCGAGAAGGCGCTGACCGCGCTGGCGCTGACGTTCTCCCTGTTTCAACTCAATCCCGCACCGTTCTGCCTGCTCGACGAAGTGGACGCGCCGCTCGACGATTCCAATACCGAGCGTTTTTGCGAGATGGTGAAAAAAATGTCGAAAGAGACCCAGTTCATCTACATCAGCCATAATAAAATCACCATGGAAATGGCGGAGCAGCTGGTCGGCGTGACCATGCAGGAAATGGGCGTGTCGCGCGTGGTGGCCGTGGATGTCGAACAAGCGCTGCGGATGAGCGAAGCGGCGCCCGCGTGAGTTATAATTTGCCAAACAATAACGGAACTATGCCATGAGCGAATTACAGATCAGTTTGCTGGCGATCGGTGGCCTGATCGTCGCCGGAGTGTACGGCTTCAACCGCTTGCAGGACAGAAAATACCGCCGTCGCGCCGAGCAGGCTTTTCCCGGCGGTCAGGAAGATGTGCTGTTGAAGGAGCATTCGCAGGATCTGCCGGAGACCGGGCGATTTCGCGAAGAGCCGCGGATCGAGCCGGTCGTTTCTGTCATGCCGGCGGAAGCGGAGCCGGATGAGCCGCCCCGGATCGATGCGGCCGGATGGGAAGAGGCTGTGCCCGATCTGGGCGCGGACGATGAGAATCGGGAAAGCGAATTGCCGGCGGCGCAGCCAAACGGAGCAACGCTGGACGACTCCATCGACTATGTCGTGCGCATTCTTGCCGCGGAGCCGGTGAGCAGCGCTGCGGTGCTGATCGAGGCCCGGCAGGGCCAGGACGGATTCGGTAAACGCACCCGCTGGCTCGGCATCAACCCCTCGACCGGCGGTTGGGAGGAGATCGGGCAGGGCAGCGCTTCGGAATATCGCGAGCTCGCGGCGACGCTACAACTGGCCGACCGTTCCGGGCCGGTTTCGGAGCCGCAGCTGCTGGCGTTTTGCGCCGCGGCCCAGGCGGTGGCCGGCGCGCTGACGGCGATTGCGGAATTTCCCGAGCGGCCGCCCGCCCTGGCGCGCGCCGCCGCGCTGGACCAGTTCGGCGCCGAGGTCGATGTGCTGGTCGGCGTCAACGTGATCACGCAAAACGGCGACGCCTTCGCCGCCACCAAGGTGCGCGCCCTGGCCGAAGCGGCCGGCATGAAGCTGCAAGCCGACGGCGCGTTCCATTTCATCAACGACGAGGGAGCCGATCTCTATTCGCTGGCCAACCTCGACCCGACGCCGTTCTCGCCGGAAAATATCCGTCAGCTTACCAGCCATGGCATCACGTTCCTGTTCGACGTGCCCAAGGTTGCCGATGGCGTGCGCGCTTTCAACCAGATGCTGCTCGTGGCCAAGCAGATGGCTTCCACGCTGGGCGGCGTGGTGGTGGACGACAACCGCCGCCCGTTGTCCGTGGCCGGTATCGGCAAGATCAAGCAGCAGCTCGCCGATATCTATGTCCGGATGGAAGCGCAGCAGATCAAGGGCGGCAGCGACTGCGCGCTTCGGCTGTTTTCCTGAACAATGACCCAAATCCAGGATATCGCCGCGCGCGCACAGCGGCTGCGCGAGGAGATCGAGCGGCACAATTACCTGTATTACGTCCTCGATGCGCCTGAAATCCCGGACGCCGAGTTCGATAAGCTGTTCCGCGAACTGGAGCGGCTGGAAGCGGAAAATCCGCCGCTCGCCACACCCGATTCGCCGACCCAGCGCGTCGGCGCAGCGCCGCTCACGGCGTTTTCGCAAGTCACCCATCGCGTGCCGATGCTTTCCCTCAACAACGCTTTCGAGGACGAGGAAGTCGCCGCATTCGACCGCCGTGCGCGGGAAGGACTCCGCGTTGAAGAGATCGAATACGCGGTCGAGCCCAAATTCGACGGTCTGGCGATCAGCCTGGCATACGAAAACGGTGTGCTGGTGCAGGGCGCGACGCGCGGCAACGGCTACACCGGCGAGGACGTGACGTCCAATCTGCGCACGGTCAAGGCGATCCCGTTGCGGCTGCATGTCGAACGCCCGCCCAGGCTGCTCGAAGTGCGCGGCGAAGTGCTGATCCTGAAGAAGGATTTCGACCGGCTCAACCGCCAGCAGCGGGAGAGGGGCGAAAAGGAATTCGCCAATCCGCGCAACGCCGCGGCCGGCTCCTTGCGCCAGCTCGATCCGCGCATTACCGCGTCGCGCCCGCTGACTTTCTTCGCCTACGGCCTGGGCAGCACCGAGGGCGTGGACCTGCCGCCGACCCAGAGCGGGGTGATGGATTTTCTCGAAACGCTGCGGGTGCCGGTCAGCCGCGAGCGCCAGGTGGTGCGGGGTCTGGCCGGTCTCCTGGAATACTATGCCGCGATCGGGGCGCGCCGCGCCGGGCTGTCGTATGATATCGACGGCGTGGTGTACAAGGTCAACGATCTGGCGTGGCAGGACCAGCTGGGCTTCGTCGCGCGCGCGCCGCGTTTCGCCGTGGCCCACAAATTCGCAGCGCAGGAAGCGACGACCAAGCTCGTCGGCATCGACGTGCAGGTCGGCCGCACCGGCACGCTGACGCCGGTGGCGCGCCTGCACCCGGTGTTCGTCGGCGGCGTGACGGTGGCCAGCGCCACGTTGCACAACCAGGACGAAATCGACCGCAAGGACGTGCGGGTGGGCGACACAGTGATCGTGCGCCGTGCCGGCGACGTGATTCCGGAAGTGGTCGGGGTGGTGCTGAAAGAGCGGCCGCACCCGGAGCCGGAACGCTTCAATATTCTGGAGAAATACCCCGTCTGCCCGGTGTGCGGTTCGCACGTCATCCGTCTGCCGGACGAAGCGGCGGTGCGCTGCAGCGGCGAACTGGTGTGCCCGGCGCAGCGCAAGCAGGCGATCCTGCATTTTGCCAGCCGCCGCGCCATGGATATCGAAGGGTTCGGCGACAAGCTGGTCGATCAGCTGGTGGACAAGGAGCTGATCCACTCCGCGGCGGACATCTACAAGCTCGGCATGAGCGCCCTGGCCAACCTCGAGCGCATGGGCGAGAAGTCCGCCGGCAAGGTGCTGGCCGCCATCGAGTCCAGCAAGAAGACGACCCTGGCGCGTTTTATCTACGCCCTGGGCATTCGCAACGTCGGCGAATCCACCGCCAGGGATCTGGCACGCCATTTCGGCGGGCTGGATGCATTGATGGTTGCGGACGAGGAAGCCTTGCAGCAGGTGGCGGATGTCGGGCCGGTGGTGGCGCAGAGCATCGTCCAGTTTTTTGCCGAAGCGCACAACCGGGAAGTGATCGCGCAGCTCGTCGCCGCCGGCATCCACTGGCCGAAAGGGGCGGAAGGCGGCCACGCGGCAGCCGGCGCGGCGAGCGGAAAAACCTTCGTGCTGACCGGCACCTTGCCCAATCTGACACGGGACGAAGCCAAGGAAAAAATCGAAGCGTCCGGCGGCAAAGTGAGCGGCAGCGTGTCGGCCAAGACCGACTACGTGGTGGCCGGCGCGGAGCCTGGCAGCAAGTTGGCGCGGGCACAGGAACTCGGTGTGGCGATTCTGGACGAGGCGGGACTGATGGAACTACTGGAAGGGAAAGCATGACAAAAATAACCAAGGCGGTTTTTCCGGTGGCGGGCATGGGAACGCGCTTCCTGCCGGCGACCAAGGCCAGCCCGAAGGAAATGCTGCCGATCGTGGACAAGCCGTTGATCCAGTACGC
>JAQTMN010000085.1 GCA_028714315.1 Sulfuricella sp.
GAAAGCCATGATCCTCGCCGCCGGCCGCGGCGAACGCATGCGGCCGCTCACCGACGCCACGCCGAAGCCGCTCCTGCAAGCCGGCGGCAAGCCGCTGATCGTGTGGCATATCGAAAGGCTGGCGCGGGCCGGTTTCACCGAACTGGTGATCAACCATGCCCATCTCGGCGCGCAGATCGAAGCCGCCTTGGGCGATGGCGGCCGCTTCGGGGTGAGCATTCGCTATTCGGCGGAAGCCGAAGCGTTGGAGACGGCGGGCGGCATCGCCAACGCCCTGCCGCTGCTTGGGCCGGAGCCGTTTCTGGTGGTCAACGGCGACATTTTCTGCGACTACGACTTCGCCTCGCTGCCGAAGGAGCTGGGCACGCTGTCGGCCTGGCTGGTGCTGGTGGACAACCCCGCCCACCACCCCGGCGGAGATTTCGGCCTGAAGGAAGGGCGGGTTTTGGAGGAAGGCGAGCACAAGCTCACGTTCAGCGGCATTGGCGTGTATCGGCCGGAAGTCTTCGCATCCGTCGTCCGTGGCTTGAAAGCGAAACTCGCCCCGCTGCTGCGCGAACGGATGGCGATGGGGCAAGCCGGCGGCGAGCATTTTCAGGGCTTGTGGATGGATATCGGCACGCCGGAGCGGCTGAGCGAGCTCGATCGGTCCCTCCGCGACGGAACCTTGGGCGAACCGCCCCACTCTGAAATGCATAAACGATGAATGGTTGGCCGCGAAAAGGCGCAAAAGCACAAAAGTAAATCGTATGGCCTTATCGTGCATTTTGCGCGGCTATTGCCCACCCCACTCTGGAATGCGTACGCTATGAAAAACGATTGGCCGCGAAAAGGCGCAAAAAGCACAAAAAAGAACGTGCATTTTATTTTTGTGCTTTTTGCGCCTTTTCGCGGCCATTGTTTTTGTCGTTCTCTTCATGCCTTTTCAAATGAATTGCGGTTCAGATGATTGATCCTTCGACTTATTCCGGGCGCCGCAGCCGCCTGGCCGAGCAGATGCGGGCCGGCGTCGCCGTCATTCCCACCGCGCCGGAGCGGGTGCGCAACCGCGACAGCCATTATCCTTACCGATTCGACAGCTATTTCCATTACCTGACCGGCTTCGGCGAGCCCGAGGCGGTGCTGGTGCTGGTGGCCGGACCCGCGCCGCAAAGCATCCTGTTCTGCCGCGAAAAAGATCCCGAGCGCGAAGTCTGGGATGGCTTCCGCCATGGCCCGGAGGCCGCGCGCGACGCCTACAGCTTCGACCAGGCGCATCCCATCGACCGGCTCGACGAGATGATGCCCAAGCTGCTCGCCGACCAGCCCAGCCTGTACTTCCATCTGGGCGCGGACAGCGATTGGGACGCGCGCGCGGTGGGCTGGCTCAACGGTGTGCGCGCCGAAGTGCGCAACGGCATTACCGCGCCGGGCGCGATCCAGGACGTGCGCGTGCTGCTGGACGAAATGCGGCTGATCAAGAGCGCCGGGGAAATCGCCGTGATGCGGCGCGCCGCGGAGATTTCGGCCGCCGCGCATCGCCGCGCCATGCGGCACGCCCGGCCGGGCCGGTACGAATACGAAATCGAGGCCGAGCTGTTGCACGAATTCCGCCGCAGCGGTTCGCTCGCGCCCGCCTATTCCTCCATCGTCGCCGGCGGCGCCAACGCCTGCGTGCTGCACTACGTCGATAACGGCGCGCTGCTCCGGGACGGCGAGCTGTTGCTGATCGACGCGGCCTGCGAACTGGACGGCTACGCCGCCGACATCACCCGCACGTTCCCGGTGAACGGCCGCTACAGCGCGGTGCAAAAGGATCTTTACGAAATGGTGCTGGCGGCGCAGGCCGCCGCGATTGCCGCGGTTGCGCCGGGCGCGAGCTGGGACGACCCGCATCAGGCGGCGCTGAAAGTGCTGGCGCAGGGCCTGATCGATTTCGGCCTGTGCGCGGGCAGCGTGGATGCCGTGCTGGAATCGGGCGACTACAAGCGCTTCTACATGCACAAGACCGGCCATTGGCTGGGGATGGACGTGCACGATGTGGGCGACTACAAGCGCGGCGGGCAGTGGCGCCGGCTGGAGCCCGGCATGGCGCTGACCGTCGAGCCCGGCTGCTATATCCGCCCCGCCGAGAATGTGCCGGAGCATTGGTGGAACATCGGCATCCGCATCGAGGACGACGTGCTGGTGACCGGCCAGGGCCATGAAGTGCTGACGGCGGCGGCACCGAAAACGGTGCGGGAAATCGAAGACGCGATGGAAACCCGATGAACGACGAATTCGACGTGATCGTCGTCGGCGCCGGGCTGGTCGGCGCGGCTTTCGCCCTGGCGATGAAAGACAGCGGGCTGAAACTGGCCCTGGTCGAAAGCGCCGAGCCGCCCGAGCCTTCCGCCGAGTGGACCAGCCGGGTGTATGCCATCAGCCCCGGCAGCGTGGAGTTTTTGAGCGAAATCGGCGCCTGGCGGCAATTCGACGCCGCCCGCATCGCGCCGGTGCGGGCGATGCATATCCGCGGCGACGACGGCCGCGCCGCCCTGGAATTCGACGCCGGCCAAGCCGGCCTGGCCGAGCTGGCGGTGATCGCCGAGGCGCGCCGGATGCAGCATGGCCTGTGGCAGGCGCTGCGGCGGCAGGAAAACCTCGAACTGTTCTGCCCGGCGCGCTGCGCGAGCCTCGTGCTGCGGGAAGAGGGCGCCGCGCTCTTCCTCGAAGATGGCCGCGAACTGCGCGCGCCGCTGATCGTCGGCGCGGACGGGCGCGAATCCTGGGTGCGCCGGCAGGCGGGGCTGGACGCCGAAGCGGCCTCCTACCGTCAGATGGGCGTGATCGCCAATTTCGAGACCGCGCTGCCTCACGGCGATGCGGCCTGGGAATGGTTCAAGGGCGACGGCGTGCTGGCTTTTCTGCCCCTGCCGGGCAACCGGATTTCAATCGTGTGGACGGCATTCGAGGAACATGCCGCCGAACTTTTGGCTCTAACGCCGGAAGCGTTCTGCCGCCAAGTAGCGGAGGCAAGCGGCAATGCCCTGGGCGCGCTCCACCTGCTCAACCGGCCCGCCGCTTTTCCCCTGCGGGTGCTGCATCTGGAACGCCTGGTGAAGGCGCGGGTGGCCTTGATCGGCGATGCCGCCCACAACGTCCACCCGCTTGCCGGGCAGGGCGTGAACCTGGGCTTCCAGGACGCCGCCGAACTCGCCCGCATACTGAAGGATCGCGGCCCGCAGCCGGACTGCGGCGACTATTTCCTGCTGCGCCGCTACGAGCGGGCGCGCAAGGCTGATATCCTGGCGATGCAGCTGGTCACCGACGGCCTGCAGAAGCTGTTCAACAACCGCGACCCCGCGCTGAAACTGGCGCGCAACCTCGGGCTTTCCCTGGCCGGCAGTTTGCCGATGCTGAAAAACGGGTTGATCGGGCACGCGGTGGGGAAGAAGTTTGCCGCTGCCCATTAACGTGAAACTCGAGCGGTTGTGGGTGCGGCTTTAGCCGTACAAGTCAGGCTGCATCCTAAAGGGCACAAGAGCCTGACCCACAAATTCGCTGTTCAACCGAATTTTTACTCTGAAGGAAATAAAATGCGCTCAAAACTGATGGCCTGCCTGTTGTCGGCTTTTTTCATCGCGGGCTGCGCCCAGGCCGACCCGAATGCCGGGGCTGGCGAAGCGGCGGTCAAGAAGGCCGTCCAGGCCAAGTTTTCCGGCATCCAGATCAACAGCCTGAAAAAAACCGCCTACGACGGCTTGTATGAAGTCGTGGTCGAGGGCAACCAAGTGATCTACACCGACAAGAACGCCAACTACCTGATGGTCGGCAACCTGATCGACGCCAAGACGCAGCGCAACGTCACCGAAGAGCGGATGCGCGACCTGATGCGGGTGAAGTTCGATACCCTGCCGTTCGAGTCCGCGATCAAGCAGGTGAAGGGCAACGGCAGCCGCAAGCTGGCGGTATTCTCCGACCCGGACTGCCCTTATTGCAAGCGGCTGGACGCGGAGCTGGAGAAGATCACCGACGTGACCATCTACACCTTCCTTTATCCGATCGCCAGCCTCCATCCGCAAGCCACTGAGCGCGCCAAGGCGGTCTGGTGCGCGGCGGACCGCAACAAGGCGTGGGACGATCTGATCAAGAAAGGCATCATGCCGTCGAGCGGAACCAATTGCGACAATCCGGTGGCGAAGCTCAACGAATTGGGCGGCAAGCTCAAGGTGAGCGGCACGCCCACCCTGATTTTCGCCGACGGGATGCGGGTGCCCGGCATGGTGCCCGCGGAGCACTTGGAAAAACTGCTTAACGGCGAGCGCTCGCGGTGAAGGAATTCTGGAACCAGCGCTACAGCAGCGATTCCTTCTTCTACGGCACCGAACCCAACGCCTTCCTCGTCTCCCAGGCTAGGCGATTCAAGCCCGGCCAGCGGGCTTTGGCCGTGGCCGACGGCGAAGGCCGCAACAGCGTCTGGCTGGCGCGGCAGGGGCTGGACGTGACCGCGGTGGATTTTTCCCCGGTGGCGGTGGAGAAAGCCCGCAGCCTTGCCGCGCGGCAAGGCGTGACGGTGGATCACCAGGTCGGCGACCTGTTCGCCTGGCAATGGAGCGAAAACCGCTATGACCTGGTCCTGGCGATTTTCATCCAGTTCGTCGCCCCCGCCGAGCGTCTCATCCTGAACAGCCTGATGACGAAGGCGTTGAAACCGGGCGGGCTGCTGCTTCTCCAGGGTTATCGGCCCAAGCAGCTGGAATACAAAACCGGCGGGCCTTCCAGCGTGGAAAACCTGTACGGGGCGGAAACGTTGCGCGAGGAATTCGCCGGCATGGAAATCCTCCACCTGCGCGAACACGATGACCCGATCCGCGAGGGCGACGGCCACAGCGGCCTGTCGGCACTGGTGGACATGGTGGCGAGGAAATAAAGGTTAGTGGTGAGTGGTAGGGTGGTTCAAGCAAAGGAAGCGTCGATTTTCCACTCGCCATTCCCGCGAAAGCGGGAATCCAGTATTTTCAAAGCCGTATGGAGGGAATGACGTTTAATCAGCGCTTCCCAAGGCGGGGCCGGCGATTTCTCGCTAAATTCTACCGTTTCGGAATGTCGCTGCCTGTGCCGATCCAGACGAACAGGCCGAGAAAGCCGGCGGACAGCGCCGCGCAGAAAAGCACCCCGGCCCAATGGAATCCCAGGCCGAATCCGTCGAAGCAGACCAGCGTGCCGAACAGCAGCGCGGCGCCCGCTCCGGCCTTGACCGGCCCGAAGCGCGGCCGCGCCATCACGCCGGCCAGAAACAGGCCGAAAGCGGCCAGCGTGCCATAGCCGCGGGCGAACAGCGAGGTATTGAGCCGGCTCGGGTTTTCCAGGAAAGCGGCGATGCGCTCGACGCCTTCCCTAATGCCCCCGGCCAGTTCCCCCCGCCGCAGCATCGGATTCACGTTCCCGTCGATGATCCGGGCGATCGCCCCTTCCGGGACATCCGCCATCAACCGGGGCGCCACGCTCAGCGCCGCGCGCCGCTGCTCCGGATCGGCCACCAGCAGCACGCCGCCCGGCGTTCCGGCGAGCCCCCAGGTCTCCGCCGTCTGGTTGGCGTAGGCTTCCAGGCTTTCCCCTTCGTCGCGGTGAGCGGCGACCAGAACCGACACCTTCAGCCCCGTCCTGCTCCAGAACGCGGCCAGGCGGTCTTCCAGCGCCGCCCGGTCTTCCGGGTTCAGCCAGCCCCGCGGATCGGTGACGCGGGCGATGCCGCGCAACGGTTCGTTTAAAGCCTGCCCGCCAAGACTTTCCGCCGCCGGAATCAGCGCCAGGACGACCGCCAGCGCCGCCGCCAGATGGCGCGTGCGCTTGCCGCGGAAAAGAATTTCCAGGCAGAACATGCCGGTTCCCTTGCTATCCGATTGCTCATTTCATCCTAGTAAACGGCGGGCGGATATCAACTCGGCGTCCGGCCGGATTCGCGAGCATGAAGCCGGAAAATTCGGCCCAGCATGGAGATATTGGGCGCAAAAAAAAAGCCCCCGAGGGAGCTCTATTTTCCGGGATCGGGCGTTTTACGCGCCCGACAGGTCGGGATGTTCGGCGTTGAAGTATTTCTTGATGCGGTAAAGCAGGGTGTAGCGGCTGATCCCCAGCAGTTTCGCCGCGCGGGTGCGGTTGCCGCGCGTTTGCTCGAGGGCTTGCAGGATCAGGTCGCGCTCGGTCTGCTCCAGGTTGAGCGGTGCGGCGGCTAGGGCAACGTGGGCGGCGCGCTGGCTGCCGCGGATGTTGAGCGGCAGGTTTTCCACGCCGAGCGGGCCGCGCTGGCATCCGCACAGGATCGTCAGGCGTTCGCACAGGTTTTTCAGTTCACGCACGTTGCCGGGCCAGGAATAGTCTCTGAGCACCTTCATCGCGTCCGCGTCGAACGACACGGTCGGGAGGCCGTGCCGATGCGCGGCCATCACGGCGAAATGCCCCGCCAGCAGGCCGACGTCGCCGGCGCGCTCGCGCAGCGGCGGGACTTCCATCGGCACCACCTGCAGGCGGTAGAACAGGTCGGCGCGGAACTTGCCGGCTTTCACCATTTTTTCCAGGTCGCAATTGGTTGCGGCGATGACGCGCACATCGGCCTTGATCGGCCGATCGTAGCCCAGCGGCAGGATTTCGCCGTTTTCCAGGAAGCGCAGCAGCTTGGCTTGCGCCGTCAGCGGCAGTTCGCCGATTTCATCGAGGAACAGCGTGCCGTTGTGCGCCGCACGCACCAGGCCGTCGCGATCGACGACCGCGTTGCTGAAGGCGCCGCGGCGGTGGCCGAACAGTTCCGACTCCACCAGGTTTTCCGGCAGGTTGGCGCAGTTGACGGCGATGAACGGCCGGCTCGCCAGCGGGCTCTGGGCGTGCAGGAAGCGCGCCAGGTTTTCCTTGCCGCAGCCGGATTCGCCGCTGATCAGCACGGTCGCGCGGGTCGCCGCGACGAGCTGCGCGGTGTTGAGCAGCTGGCGGAAAACCGGGGAATGGCCGATGAGCGAGAAGGTGTCCATGGCGCAAGTATAAAAACAAGATTTTCATACGTCAACATCCGAAATGAAAAATGGGCGATATGGCGCACATGCGCCTGTTGGCACACAGAATGCCTTCGATATCCATTGCATATCATGGCGTTATTTCAGGCACGGAGGTTGCTCCTGGCTAGCCTTTGATATGTATCAAGGCGGCTGCGCGGCAGCCGCAACATAATTCAAGCATCAATCGGGGGCGGAATGAAAATGAACAACAAGAAGATGCAAGGCCTGATCGCGGCGATCTGCGCCGGCGTGGCGGGTTCGGCCTGGTGCGCCGGGGAGCAGAAGGCGGACACGCAATTGCAGGAGATGGTCATCAAGGCCGACAAACCGGCGGTGCCGGCCAATTTGCCGGCAACCACCGAGGGGGTGACGGCGCAGCAGATCGCCGAGAGCGTCAATGCGGTGACCTCGGCCGAGACCATCAAGTACCTGCCGAGCATCCTGGTCCGCGAGCGCTACATCGGAGACCGCAACGGCATCGTTTCGACGCGGACGACCGGCACTATTTCCAGCGCGCAGTCGATCGTCTATGCCGACAGCCTGCTGCTCTCGAATTTCCTGGGAAATAGTTATAGCTATCCGCCGCGCTGGGGCATGGTGTCGCCGGAGGAAATCGAACGGGTCGATGTCATCTACGGCCCGTTCTCCGCGCTTTATCCCGGCAACTCGATGGGCGGCGTGGTGCAGATGACGACCCGGATGCCAGACAAATTCGAGGCGCACGCGAATTTGCAGCTGTTTCAGGAGCGCTTCAAGCTGTATGGCACCGACCAGGTCAACAACGGCGCGCACGGCAGCGCGTCCATCGGCAACAAGTTCGGCGACTGGTCGCTCTGGCTGAGCGGCGATCATCTGGATTCGCATGGGCATCCGATGAGTTTCGCCACGGCCACCACCTCCGCCGGTGGCGGCGCCGCGGTCACCGGCCAGTACAACGATACCGACCAGACGGGGAAGGCGCGGATCGTCACCGGCGGTTACGGTATCGACCATACCGTGCAGGACAACGGCCAGTTCCGGCTGGCTTACGATATTTCGCCGACCATCCGGGCGAGCTACACCGTGGGCGTCTGGCAAAACAATTCGGACACCAGCGTGGATCCCTACCTGCGCAACGCCGCCGGGAATCCTTTTTACAACGGAAAAGTCACCATCGGCGGCGTCGATTACAAGACCGCCGGCCTCAGCCCCGGCCACGCCGAAAGCGAGCACTGGATGCAGGGGCTGTCGGTCAAATCCAATACGCGCGGCGAATGGGATTGGGAAGTGGCTGCCGGCACCTACGACTACAACAAGGATATATCCCGCACCGCATCCAATACCGGCACGGATTCCGGCACCGGGCCGGTCCGCCCCGGCGGGAACCTCACCGTCATGGACGGGACCGGCTGGCGGAATCTCGACCTGCGCGGCGAGTGGCGCCCCGGCGGCGGCATGGAGAGCAGGCATCAGGTCAGCTTCGGCTATCACATCGATCGCTACGAACTGGACTCCAGCACCTATGCCGTCGCCGCGGATTGGCTGAATGGCGCGGCGGGGGCTTTGGGCAACAATTCGAAGGGAAAAACCCAGACCCAGGCCCTGTACCTTCAGGATGCCTGGCGCTTCGCACCCGACTGGCAACTGGTCGTGGGTGGCCGCCAGGAATACTGGAGAGCGTTTGACGGGAGCAACTTCAACTCGGCGAATGTAGCACCGACCCCACTCAACGTGGCCTACGCCGACCGGACCGACTCGGTTTTTTCGCCCAAGGTTTCGCTCTCCTTCCAGGCGTCGGCCGACTGGAATTGGCGCGGGTCGCTCGGCAAGGCCACCCGCTTCCCGACCGTCACCGAGATGTTCCAGGTCATCAGCCTGCCGGGCAACGTCAAGACCAACGACCCCAATCTCAAACCGGAGCAGGTCGTCTCCGCGGAGCTCACCGCTGAACGCGGGCTGGACAACGGGTTGTGGCGCGTGTCGCTGTTCCAGGAAGACAAGCGGGATGCGCTCGTTTCGCAGACCGATACGACGGTCACGCCCAACATCACGAGCATCCAGAATATCGACAAGATCCGCACGCGCGGCATCGAAACCGCGTTGCAGCTGAACGATCTGTGGCTGCGCGGCTTCGATCTTTCCGGCAGCATCACCTACACCAGCTCGGAGATTC
>JAQTMN010000086.1 GCA_028714315.1 Sulfuricella sp.
TATCGGCCACCGCCACGCATTCGTCGATCTTGTGGATGGTGGCGTTGAGCGGGCCGATTTCGAGCACTTGCGGGCAGATGTCGGCGATGAAGCGCCCGTCCGAGGTGCCGCCGCTGGTGGATAGTTCCGCGTCCACGCCGGTGGCGTCCTTGATCGCCTGGGCGACGGCGCTGACCAGATT
This sequence comes from Sulfuricella sp., assembly GCA_028714315.1. Taxonomy (GTDB): domain Bacteria; phylum Pseudomonadota; class Gammaproteobacteria; order Burkholderiales; family Sulfuricellaceae; genus Sulfuricella. The sequence continues at coordinate 182 of JAQTMN010000086.1, forward strand.
GCCGCGCGGGGTGAGATAGGGCTTGCCGGTGAGCGACCAGTCCAGATCGTAATCCAGGCCGTGCTTGTCGAGGATGGCGTGGACCTTGGCTTGCAGGCTGTCGGTTGTGCTCGCGGTGGAGAAGCGGAAGTTGAATTCGATTTCCACCGTGCCGGGAACGACGTTGGTGGCGCCGGTGCCGCCGTGGATGTTGGAGATTTGCCAGGTGGTGGGCGGAAAGTATTCGTTGCCTTCGTCCCAGGTGGTGGCCGCCAGTTCGGCGATGGCGGGCGCGGCAAGATGGATGGGGTTCTTGCCCAGGTGCGGATAGGCGATGTGGCACTGGATGCCTTTCACCGTCAGCGTGCCGGAGAGCGAGCCGCGCCGGCCATTCTTGACGGTATCGCCGAATTTCGCCGCGCAGGTCGGTTCGCCGACAATGCAGTAGTCCAGCGTTTCGCCGCGCGCCTGTAGCGCATGCACGACTTTTTCGGTGCCGTCCACCGCGATGCCTTCCTCGTCCGAAGTCACCAGCAGCGTGATCGAGCCGGCGTGGTCGGGATGGGCGGCGACGAATTCCTCGATGGCGGTGACGAAGGCCGCGAGCGAGGTTTTCATGTCGGCCGCGCCGCGGCCATAGAGCATGCCGTCGCGCACGGTCGGGGTGAACGGTTCGCTGCCCCATTTTTCCGCCGGGCCGGTCGGCACCACGTCGGTGTGGCCGGCAAAGCAGACGACCGGCGCGGATGTTCCGCGGCGCGCCCAGAAATTATCCACCTCGCCGAAGCGCATGCGTTCGATTTTGAAGCCGATTTTTTCCAGGCGTTCGATCAGGATTTCCTGGCAGCCGGCGTCGTCCGGCGTGAGCGAGCGGCGGGCGATCAGCGCCTTGGCCAGTTCCAGCGTGCTGTGGTCCATGCTTTATTTTCCGAATAGCGATTGATAACGGGGTTCGTCGAAACCCACGGTGATCCTGCCGTCGAGTTCCAGCACCGGGCGTTTGATCACGCTGGGCTTTTCCAGCATCAGGCGCAGCGCGGACGCTTCGTCGCCGACCGCGGCCCTGGCTTCGTCGGACAGCTGGCGCCAGGTGGTGCCTTGCCGGTTGAGCAGCTTTTCCCAGCCGGCCTGCCGCAGCCAAGCCTGAAGCAATTCCGCGCTGACGCCGTGTTTCTTGAAGTCGTGGAAAGGCATTTCGATGCCGTTTGCCGCAAGCCACGCGCGGGCTTTCTTGACGGTGCTGCAATTGGGGATGCCGTAAAGTGTCATGGGTCGATTTTACCTGTCAGGCGGCGTCCACGTTCAATTGCAGCCACAATTCAAGCAGCGCCATGTGCCACAGCTTGCTGCCCTGAATGCGGGTGAAGTGCGCTTCCGGTTCGGCCAGCAGCTTTTCCACGTAGGGGCGCTGGAACAGGCCGCGCTCGAGGCAGGCGTCGGAGCGCAGGATGCCCCGCATGAATTCGAGGAAATCCGCGCGCACGTATTTCAGCGCCGGCACCGGGAAGTAGCCTTTGGGCCGGTCGATCACCGCATCGGGAATCAGTCCGCGCGCGATCGCCTTGAGCGGGAACTTGCCGCCCTCCTTGAGCTTGAGCTGCGGCGGCATCCGCGCCGCGAGCTCCACCAGTTCGTGGTCGAGGAAGGGGACGCGCGCTTCCAGACCCCAAGCCATCGTCATGTTGTCCACCCGCTTGACGGGGTCGTCCACGATCAGCGTGGTGACGTCGAAGCGCAGCACCTGGTCGAGGAAAGTGTCGGCCTTGGGCTTGGCCAATTCGCTGGACACCAGTTCGGAAGTGACGTCGGCCACGTGGTAGGCGGGGGCGACGGTTTCCAGGTATTCGGCGTGGTCGCGGTCGAAATAGTGGGAACTGAAGCGGTCGAGCGGCGCGCCCGCAGCGTCGTCCATGCGCGGATACCAGAAATAGCCGCCGAACACCTCGTCCGCGCCCTGGCCGGAGAGCACTACCTTGACTTCCTTCGACACCCGCTCGCCGAGCAGGTAGAACGCGATCGCATCCTGGCCGACCATCGGTTCGGCCATGTTGAGCACGGCTTCCGGCAGGCGCTTCAGCACTTCGGCGTTGGGGATGAGGAATTTGTGGTGGCGGGTGCGGAAGCGCTCCGCCACTTGATCGGAAAACTCGAATTCGTCGGCTTTTTCCGCCCCTTCGCCGACATCCTCGAAGCCGACCGAGAAGGTGAGCAGGTCATCGACGTGGTCGGCCAGGAGCCCCACCAGCAGGCTCGAATCCAGGCCGCCCGATAGTAGCACGCCGACCGGCACATCGGCGGCGAGGCGGTGGCGTTCCACCGCTCGGGAGAGCACGGCGCGGGCGGCGGCGAGCCAGTCCTGCTCGGACAGGGTCTGTGCCGGGCGGGTGGCGTCGAGGCTCCAGTAGGTGCGCTGGGAAACCTGGCCTTTGGCATCCAGCTTCATGACCGTTGCCGGCGGCAGCTTCTTGACGCCGTTGAGGATGGTGCGCGGGGCCGGCACCACGGCATGCAGAGTGAAATAGTGATGCAGCGCCGCCGGGTCGAGGCTGGTGTCGATGCCGCCCGCGGCCAGCAGCGCCTGCACGCTCGAGGCGAAGCGCAGGGATGCGCCGTCCAGCGCGTAATACAGCGGCTTGATGCCGAAGCGGTCGCGCGCCAGGAACAGGCTGGCGTGGCGCATGTCCCACACGGCGAAGGCGAACATGCCGTAGAAGCGCTCCACGCACTTCTCGCCCCAGGCGTGGTAGGCCTTGAGGATGACTTCGCTGTCGCCTTCGGAGAAGAAGGCGTAGCCCATTTCGGCCAGCTCGGCGCGCAGTTCCTTGTAGTTGTAGATGGTGCCGTTGAACACCAGGGCGAGGCGCAGTTCTTTGTCCACCATCGGCTGGTCGGCGCTGGCGGAAAGGTCGATGATGGCCAGCCGCCGGTGGCCGAACGCAAGCGGGCCGTCGCCGATCACGCCTTCGTGGTCGGGGCCGCGGCGGGAGAGTTTTGCCGACATCCGCCGGATGACGGCGGTGTCGGAGGAGGCGCCGTCAAAGCGCAGTTCGCCGCAGATGCCGCACATGGCTAGCAGCAACCCTTACAAAGAGGGGACTTCAAGATCCTTGCAAATCTTGCGGGCGAGGAAGTCGTTGATTTCACGATGACGGGGAATTGCTGAGGCTTTTCGTGCCACGGGGTTGATATATACCGTATGACTGCCACTTTCACGAAGCAGCAGGCAACCTTTTGCTTCAAGATGGCGGATAAGGTCGAGACGCTTCATGCCACAAGGGCAAACGGTTCCCGGATGAAGTCTGTGCCGAGCAAATCTTCCTCAGCCAAGGCGCGGTTGGCTTCCAAAACCAACGCTACGGCTTCTTCCAAATTCATTCGCGCCTCTGCGAGAGTCTCTCCTTGCGTATTTGCACCGGGAAGCTCCTCGACAAAGGCGATAAAGCCCTCAGGGACTTTCCGGAAAACAGCAGTGAGCTGAATATTCATGGCGGTACCTCAAAAAGTCGTATGCTAATCAATCATACATTCAGTATATGCCGGGTGGCGAATGAAGCCCAGCGAAGCGGTAGCCCCGGATGGAACGAAGTGAAATCCGGGACGTTCCCCGGATTCCGCTGCGCTTCATCCAGGCTACACTCGACAATTCGGCCACGTTCCGTGGCACTCAGATCCCGCGCAGCAGTTCGTTGATGCCGACCTTGGAGCGGGTTTTCTCATCGACTTTCTTCACGATTACCGCGCAGTACAGGCTGTAGGAACCGTCCTTGGAAGGCAGGTTGCCGGATACCACCACCGATCCGCTGGGGATGCGGCCGTAGGTGACTTCGCCGGTCTCGCGGTCGTAAATCTTGGTGGACTGGCCGATGTAGACGCCCATCGAGATCACGCAGTTGTCTTCCACGATGACGCCTTCCACCACTTCGGAGCGGGCGCCGATGAAGCAGTTGTCGCCGATGATGGTGGGGCCGGCCTGCACCGGTTCCAGCACGCCGCCGATGCCGACGCCGCCGGAGAGGTGGACGTTCTTGCCGATCTGGGCGCAGGAGCCGACGGTAGCCCAGGTATCGACCATGGTGCCTTCATCCACATAGGCGCCGATGTTGACGTAGGAGGGCATCAGCACGACATTCTTGGCGATGTAGGCGCCCTTGCGCGCGGCCGCCGGCGGCACCACGCGGAAGCCGCCGTCGCGGAAATCCTTGGAGTTGTAGTCGGCGAACTTGGACGGCACTTTGTCGAAGTAGTTGGTGAAGCCGCCCTTGATGAAGAAATTGTCTTCCATGCGGAAGGACAGCAGCACCGCTTTCTTGACCCACTGGTGGGTGACCCAATCGCCGTCGATCTTTTCGGCGACGCGGAGCTGGCCCTTGTCCAGCAGGTCGATGACCTGGGCGATGCTGTCCTTGAGGCTGGATTCGACATTGCGCGGCGTGATGTCGGCGCGGCGTTCAAAGGCTTCTTCGATGATGCTTTGCAGTTCGTTCATTGTTTTTCCTGACTAAAAATACTGTTGGCCGCGAAAAGGCACAAAATTCACAAAATTGAGTCCTGGTTATTTTTGCGCTTTTTGTGTCTTTTTGTGGCTACGATTTCAAGGTTTTTACTAATGCCTGGATTCTAGTTGCCGCTTCCACGCACTGCTCCAGCGGCGCCACCAGGGCGATGCGCACGAAGTTCGCGCCGGGGTTGACCCCGTGGGCCTCGCGCGCCAAAAAGCTGCCGGGTAAAAGCGTGACATTATAATCCCGGTACAGCGCTTTCGCGAATTCGGTGTCGGACACTGGCGTTTGCGCCCACAGGTAGAACGATGCCTGCGGTTCTTCGACTTTCAGCACTTGCTGCAACAGCGGAGTGACGGCGGCGAATTTTTCGCGGTACAGCCGGCGGTTTTCCAGCACGTGCGCCTCGTCGTTCCACGCCGCCGCGCTGGCGGCTTGCACCGCCGGGTTCATGGCGCAGCCGTGGTAGGTGCGGTAGAGCTGGAATTTTTGCAGGATCGATTCGCAGCCCGCGACGAAGCCGGAGCGCATGCCCGGCACGTTGGAGCGCTTGGACAGGCTGTTGAACACCACCAGCCGGCCGTAATCCTCTCCGCCCAGTTCGTGAGCGACTTGGAGCGCGCCGAGCGGCGGCAGGTGCTCCTCGGGATAGAGCTCGGAGTAGCATTCGTCGGCGGCGATGGTGAAGCCGTAGCGGTCGGACAGTTCGAACAGGTGCGACCACTCCGCGATATCCATCACCTTGCCGGTGGGATTGCCCGGCGAGCAGGCGTAGACCAGTTGGGTGCGCCGCCAGATTTCCTCCGGCACGCTGGAGAAATCCATGGTGTAGCCGTTCTCCGCCGTGGTGTTGAGGAAATACGGCGTGGCGCCGGCCAGGAGCGCGGCACCCTCGTAAATCTGGTAAAACGGGTTGGGGCAGATGACGATCGGTTTAATGTAAGAGTCGCGTAGCGACACGTCGTCCCCCTCGCCCGCAGGCGGGAGAGGGCAGGGGAGAGGGGAGGGCTTGGAAGTGTCGATCACCGCCTGTGCAAAGGCGAACAGCGCTTCGCGGCTGCCGTTCACCGGCAAAATCTGCGTGTTCGGATCAAGCGGGGGGATGCCGTAGCGGCGTTCGATCCAGGCGCCGATTGCCTGACGCAACGCCGGGCTTCCCTGGGTTGTGGGATAATTGGCCAGGCCGTCCAGGTTGTCGGTCAGCGCGCGTCGGATAAACTCCGGCGTGGCATGCTTCGGTTCGCCGATGGAGAGATTGATCGGGCCGTAGTCCGGGTTGGGCGTTACGCCGTGGAACAGGTCGCGCAGCTTCTGGAACGGGTAGGGGTGGAGCAGGTCGAGGTTGGGGTTCACGGTTTTCCGGGCGGTAACTTTCTATAAATATCGCGGCATTATAAAGGCTGGCTGAGTGGCATCCAAAGAAAAATTCCTTGCCGTTTCCGGGCTGCTTTCCGGTGCCGTGATCTGGGGGCTGATCTGGTACCCCTACCGCTTGCTGGAACAGATGGGGATCAACGGCGCGCTTTCCAGCTTCGCCACCTACCTGGTCCCGCTGCTGGCGGGTTTCGTGCTCTATGCCCGGCGTTTGCGGGTCGGGCGCTTGCCGCCGGTGTTGCTGCTGCTCGGGCTGACTTCGGGCTGGACCAACCTCGCGTACGTGCTGGCCGTGATCGATGGCGAGGTGATGCGGGTGCTGCTGTTGTTCTATCTTTCGCCGCTGTGGACGGTGATGCTGTCGCGCCTGGTGCTGAACGAGCGTTTGCGCTTCCATGGCTATCTGGTCATGGCGCTGTCTTTTTCCGGCGCGGTGGTGATGCTGTGGCGTCCCAGCCTGGGGATGCCGCTGCCGCAAAGCGCGGCGGAGTGGATGGGCTTGTCCGCTGGGCTGACATTTGCCGCGACCAACGTGCTGTCGCGCCACGCCGAGGATTTCGACATCGGGCTGAAATCGCTGAGCGTCTGGGCCGGCGTGAGCGTGCTGTCGCTGTTGGCGCTGGTTTTCCATCCGGCCACGTTGGCGGCGCTGCCCGCGCTGTCGTTTTCCGGCTGGATGTGGCTGGCGCTGGTCAGCATCCTGATTTTCACGGTAACGCTCACCGTGCAGTATGGCCTGGCGCGGGTGCCCGCCAACCAGGCGATCGTGATCTTCCTGTTCGAACTGGTGGTGGCCTCGCTCACCAGCTACCTGCTCGCCGGGGAGGTGATGACTTTGCAGGAATGGCTGGGCGGCGCGATGATCGTGGCGGCCAGTTTGTTCTCGGGTAAGCTGGAAAGCGGCCAGGACAAGAAGGAAGAATAATGGCGATTTTCGAATGGAACCACAGCTACGACGTGGGCATCGAGGAGGTGGACGAACAGCACCGCGGCCTGGTGAGGATGCTGAACGAACTGGACGCGGCCTACGCGGACGGCGTGGAAGGCACCGTCATCCAGAAGCTGCTGGGCGGGCTGCTCGAATACACCCATTATCACTTTTCCACCGAGGAACAGCTCATGCAGGCGGTGGACTGCGACCACGACCACTATGCCGCGCACAAGGAAGAGCACGAGGAATTCGTGCGCACCGTGGTCAAGATGGCGAGCGGCTTCGACGGCAGCGATACCACCATCGTCGAGCCGCTGCTGGATTACCTGATCAAGTGGCTGGCGCTGCATATCATGGGCTCGGACAAGGAGATGGCGCGCCTGATCGCCGCCAAGACCGGCGCATCGGCCGATGCCGCCGTTGACGATGGCCGGGAGCTTCATTTGCGCCGCGCCCTGGACATGGAATTGGCGGAACGCAACGTGCTGGCCGCCCTGCGCGAAAGCGAAAGCCGCTTCCGCGTCCTGGCGGACAGCGTGCCGGTGCTGATCTGGATGACCGAGCAGGACGCCGGGCGCATGTTCTTCAACAAGACCTGGCTTGACTTTACCGGGCGCACCTTGGCCCAGGAGCGGGGCGATGGCTGGGAGGCGAGCCTGCATCCGGACGAGCGGGAAGAATGCCTGGAACTTTACCGTAAATCGTTCGCCGCCCGACAGCGTTACGTGGCGGAATACCGCCTGCAACGCGCCGACGGCAAATACCATTGGCTGCTGGAAACCGGCGTCCCCCGTTACGAATCGCATGGCGGCTTCGCCGGATTCGTCGGCTCGGCGGTGGACATCACCGAGCGCAAGATGGCTGAACTGGTGCTGCGCAATGCGCGCGACCAGCTGGAAAAGCGCGTGGCCGAGCGCACCCATCAGATCGAAAACCTGCGTTCGCAGCACGAGCTCTTGCTGAATTCCGCCGGGATCGGCATTTACGGCACGGACCTCAACCTGAACACCACTTTCATCAATCCCGCCGCCGCGCAAATGGTGGGATGGCAGGTGGAAGACCTTCTCGGCAAGCCGGTTCACGACCTGATCCACCACACGCACGCGGACGGCCGCCACTATCCCGCCGCGGAATGTCCCATTTCGGCGGCGGTGAGGGAAGGCCGGATGAGCCGGGTGGAAAACGAGGTGTTCTGGCACAAGGACGGCACGCCGTTCGAGGTGGAATATACCATCACCCCGCTGATCGAGAACGGTCGTCCCGCCGGGGCGGTGGTGATGTTCTCCGACATCTCCGCGCGCAAGCAGAGTGAACGGCAATTGCAGCAAAGCCATGAGGAGCTCAAGGCGCTCAACGGCAAGCTGGCCGATGCGCAGGGCCAGCTGCTGCAATCGGAAAAGCTGGCTTCTATCGGCCAGCTGGCGGCGGGGGTGGCGCACGAAATCAACAATCCCATCGGCTTCGTCAATTCCAATCTCGGCACCATGGGCAACTACCTGGAAAGCCTGTTCAAACTGGTCGAAAGTTTCGAGTCCGTCGCCGCGTCGGCCCGCGAAAAGGGCGTTTCAACCCAGAGCGTGGAGCAGGTGAAAAAAGCCATCGACTACGAGTTTCTCAAGGAAGATCTCGACAGCCTGCTCAAGGAGTCGCGCGACGGCGTGCAGCGGGTCCGGCGCATCGTGCAGGATCTCAAGGACTTTTCCCACGTGGACGAGGCCGAGTGGCAATGGGCGGACATCAATCGGGGTATCGAGAGCACGCTCAACGTGGCATGGCCGGAAATCAAGTACAAGGCCGAAGTCGAAAAGGACTATGGCGTGCTGCCCGAAATCCTTTGTCTGCCGCAGCAGTTGAACCAGGTGTTCATGAACATCCTGGTGAATGCCGCTCAAGCCATCGACGGCCAGGGCAAGATCACCATCCGCACTGCCGCAGCCGATGGCGGCGTGTGCACGACCTTCAGCGACACCGGCAAGGGCATGCCTGCCGACGTCGTCAAGCGCATTTTCGATCCTTTTTTCACCACCAAACCGATAGGAAAGGGCACCGGGCTGGGGCTATCGCTGGCCTATGGCATCGTGCAAAAGCACAAGGGCCGTATCGAAGTGGACAGCGAGCCGGGCAAGGGGACGACCTTTCGCGTATGGC
>JAQTMN010000087.1 GCA_028714315.1 Sulfuricella sp.
CGCATCGAAGTTTGCCGGGCATGCCCGCGTCCGAACGCCGGTTTATTTATAGCAAGGAGAGAAATATGGCATCGGTTGCGATAGGGAGCAGCGAGCAATACAACTACGATGTTGTTCGCAAATTTACCATCATGGCCCTGATCTGGGGGGCCGTCGGCATGCTGGTCGGGGTGTTTATCGCCTCGGAATTGGCTTGGCCTTTTTTAAACTTCGATTTTCCGTATATCACGTTCGGCCGGATCCGTCCGGTGCATACCGGCGCGGTGATTTTCGGTTTCGGCGGAAGCGCGCTGTTCGCAACCTCCTACTACGTGGTGCAGCGCACCTGCCAGGCCCGGCTCCTGTCCGACGGCATGGCGGCTTTCACTTTCTGGGGCTGGCAGCTGATCATCGTCCTGGCCGCGCTGGGCGACGTGCTGGGCTACTCCCAAGGCCGTGAATACGCGGAAATGGAATGGCCGGTCGACCTGCTGATCGCCGTGGTGTGGGTGACCTACGCCATCGTCTACATCGGCACCATCATGAAGCGCAAGGAGCCGCACATCTATGTGGCCAACTGGTTCTACCTCGCCTTCATCCTGGCCGTCGCCTTGCTGCACATCTTCAACAACCTGGCGATTCCCGTCAGCCTGACCAAGTCCTATCCGCTGTTCTCCGGCGCGCAGGATGCGATGGTGCAGTGGTGGTACGGCCATAACGCAGTGGGCTTCTTCCTCACCGCCGCGTTCCTCGGCATGATGTACTACTTCGTACCGAAGCAGGCCGGCCGTCCGATTTACTCCTATCGCCTGTCCATCGTCCACTTCTGGGCGCTGATCTTCATGTACATGTGGGCCGGTACCCACCATCTGCACTGGACCGCGATTCCCGACTGGACCTCGACCCTGGCGGCAACCTTCTCCATCATGCTGCTGATGCCTTCCTGGGGCGGCATGATCAACGGCATCATGACCATGTCCGGCGCCTGGGACAAGCTGCGCACCGACCCGATCCTGCGTTTCCTGATTGTGGCGCTGTCGTTCTACGGCATGTCCACGTTCGAAGGCCCGATGATGTCCCTGAAGGACGTCAACGCGCTGTCCCACTACACCGACTGGACCGTGGGTCACGTCCACTCCGGCGCGCTGGGCTTCGTCGCGATGATTTCCTTCGGCACCATCTACCATCTGATTCCCCGCCTGTGGGATACCAAGATGTTCAGCACCAAGCTGATCACCGCCCACTTCTGGCTGGCTACCATCGGCACGCTGATGTACATCACCGCGATGTGGATCTCCGGCATCATGCAGGGCCTGATGTGGCGTGCTTATGACGACTTCGGCAACCTGCAGTATTCCTTCGCCGAAAGCGTCGCCGCCATGCATCCCTACTACGCGATGCGCGCCCTGGGCGGTGCGGTGTTCCTGACTGGCATGATCCTGATGCTCTACAACTGCTTCATGACCATCAGCCAATCGAAGAACGTTCCTGCCGGCGGTCTGGCAACGAGCGCGGCATAAACGGGGATCTGGATGAAACTGGCGATGCCTCGCGGCGCGGGGCATCCCAAAGCATAAGGAAAGCGATGATGGATCATTCGAAAATCGAAAAGAATCTGGGGTTGATGCTGGTGATGGTGCTGTTCGCCATCAGTATCGGCGGGTTGATAGAAGTTGTGCCGCTGTTCTTCATCCAGGGCACGGTCGAGGACGTGAAAACGGCCGAGGGGATCAAGATGGTTCGCCCCTACAGCCCGCTGGAACTGCGTGGCCGCGATATCTACATCCGCGAGGGCTGCTACCTGTGCCACTCGCAGATGATTCGCCCGTTCCGCGACGAAGCGATGCGTTACGGCCACTACTCGCTGGCCGCCGAGTCGCAGTACGACCATCCGTTCCAGTGGGGCTCCAAGCGTACCGGCCCCGACCTGGCGCGCGTCGGCAAGAAGTACTCCAACGAATGGCAGGTGCAGCATCTGATCGCGCCGCGTTCGATGGTGCCCGAGTCGGTGATGCCGAATTACCCCTGGCTGCTGGCCAGCGAACTGGACTACTCCGACGTGGGCGATCGCATGGGTGCGCTACGCGTCAGCGGCGTGCCTTACTCCACCAACAAGGCTGAGTACGACCAGAACGTCAAGGATTTCGGCGCGGACGTGGCGAAGCAGCTGCATATCCCCGACTCCCAGAAAAACCTGATCGAACAGGCGCAGGCCGGCAACTTTGACGGCAATGCGGCCAACGTGTCCGAAATGGACGCGGTGGTGGCCTACCTGCAGGTCCTGGGCACCATGGTGGATTTCAGCAAGCTCGATAACGACAGCTTCGTGAAATACCGCTAAGGGAGAACATCATGGAATGGCTGATGTGGTTTACCAAGCTGGAAAACACCAAGCCCCTTGGGCTGCTGATTTTCTTCATCACTTTCTGCGCCATCCTGTTTTACGTATTCGGCGACAGGAAGCGCGGCGAGCGGCTGGAGTCACATAAGAACATGCCGTTTCAAGACGATTAAAATATTGACGCAAAGGAAGCAATCATGAGTCAGGGAAATACGCAATCTCAAGGCGCGCAAACCACCGGCCACGTTTGGGACGATGATTTGCAGGAGTACAACAACCCGTTGCCGAGCTGGTGGCTGTGGGCGTTCTATCTCACGATCATTTTTTCGATCACGTACTGGGTGCTTTATCCGGCATGGCCGATGGGCAAGGGCTTCACCACCGGCATTTCCACCATCACCTACAAGAACGACAAGGGCGTGGAGAAAACCACGCACTGGAGCACCCGTGCCTTGTTGATGAAGGATTTGCAGGATGCCCGCGAAATGCAGAAGCCTTATTTCGATAAGGTGGCCGCAACGCCGTTCGACCAGATCGCGAAAAGTCCGGATCTGTCCAATTTCGTGGCCTCCGCCGGCAAGGTGTTGTTCTCCGACAACTGCGCCGCCTGCCATCAAAGCGGCGGCCAGGGCAAAATGGCTTTCGCGCCCAACCTGACCGACGACGACTGGATCTATGGCGGCACCTACGACAAGATTCAGGCCACCGTCGCCAACGGGCGCCATGGCATCATGCCGCCCAAGGGTGGCGCGGACCTGAGCGATGTCGACATGGATAACCTGGCCAACTACGTGCTCAGCCTGTCCGGCGAACCGAGCGACTCGGCGAAGGCGGCGGTCGGCAACGAACTGTTCCACGGCAAGGCCACGTGCTTCAGCTGCCACGGCGCGGACGGCAAGGGCAACCAGGACATCGGCTCGGCCAACCTGACCGACAAGATCTGGCTGTGGGCCGACGTGCCTGGCGCCGGTTCCGCCGACAAGAAGGTCGCTGCGGTCAAGGCGGTCATCGCTTCCGGCCTGAACAAGGGTGTGATGCCTGCCTGGGGCGGTCGTTTGAGCGCCGACCAGATCAAGTTGCTGACGGTTTACGTGCACGACGTGCTCGGCGGCGGCAGCAAGAAGTAATCGAAATAGAGTAGTAGACCGACGGAAAGACCCCGGCCTCGCGGACGGGGTCTTTTTTTTCCAGGCAGAAATTTTGCTAATTGATATTTGTCAGTGTAATTATAAGAACATCCTGATATTCTCCGGCTGGACTGGAACAATCTTGATTACGGTTTGCCAAATGTCCAAAATGGTCGGGAGTGAATTGTGAAAGTGGAAAACATGCAAGCAGGGACAGAGTCCGAGGCGTTATTTCAAAAGCGGATTCCGATCTATACCCGATCGGTTAAAGGCACTTTCCGCTCGTTCAAGACCGCGATGCTGCTATTGGCCTTCGCCGTCTACTTCGGGCTGCCCTGGCTGCCGTGGGCGCGCCACGACGCCCCGCCCCAAGCCGTGTTGTTCGACATGGTTGGCCGGCGTTTTTTCATTTTCGACATGGTTTTCTACCCGCAGGACCTGATTTCGCTGTCGCTGCTGCTGTTCATCGCGGCGGCGTTCCTGTTTTTCGTGACAGGCCTGGTGGGGCGCGCCTTTTGCGGCTACTTCTGTTTCCAGACCTTGTGGACGGACGCTTTTACGTTCATTGAAAGCTGGGTGCAGGGCGAGCGCCCGGCCCGCGTCCGGCTGCACAAGCAGGCCTGGAACGCGGAAAAGATCGGCAAATACACGCTGACCCACGCGCTCTGGCTGCTGCTGTCGTTCCTGACGGCCTACTCCTTCGTCATGTACTACGGCTATGCGCCGGAGCTGACTCAGCGCTTCTTCTCCGGCAGCCTGCCGTTCGTGGCTTATTTCACGGTGCTGATCCTGACGCTGACCACCTACGCCGCCGCCGGCCTGGCGCGCGAGCAGGTGTGCACCTACATGTGTCCTTACGCCCGCTTCCAGGGCGTGATGTACGAGCCGGAGACCCTGGCTCCGTATTACGACTTCCTGCGCGGCGAAGGCACCGCCGGGCGCGCCGTGCCGCGCGAGGGTTCGAAGGCCCGCGACGAGCGGCAGGCCAAAGGCATCGGTGACTGCATCGACTGCGGCTTCTGCGTGCAGGTCTGCCCAGCCGGCATCGACATCCGCAAGGGCCTGCAATACCAGTGCATTTCCTGCGGCCTCTGCGTGGATGCCTGCAACAACATCATGGATTCGGTCGGATTCCCCAAGGGGTTGATTCGCTACGACTCCGAGATCAACATCGAGAGCAAGAACCCCGGCAAGCCGCACCTCGATCTGCTGCGCCTGCGCACCGTGGGCTACGGCGCCATGATCCTCGTGATGGTCGGTGCGCTGGTGTACAATGTCGCCACGCGTTCGGACATCCAGATATCGATCCAACCGGTGCGCCAGCCGCTGTTCGTGGTGATGTCCGACGGAGATATCCGCAACCGCTACCAAATTCACGTCACCAACAAGACGCTGGAGGTGCAGAAATACCGCATCTCGGCGCAAGGCCTTCCCGCCGGCGCGCTGGATCTGGGGGAGATGCGCGAAGTCAGCGTGCGCCAGGGCAAGAGCGTGATGGTTCTGGCGAACGTCAAGTTGACCCCGGACATGGCGACCAAGATCAATGAAGTCGAATTCGTCATCACGCCATTGAGCATGCCCGGCCAGGCGGTGACGAAAAAAGTCCGCTTCTACGCTAAACACGAAGGATAGCCAGTGACGACAACCTTGTTCGGAGGGGCGGTGCTGATCGCCCTGCTGTTTTTTGGATTGCGGCTGACAGGCATTTCAAACTATTGGCGGGGCGTGATCAGCGGCGCGCTGCCGACCATGGCGATCATGTCGTACAGCCTGATCCATTGGCCCGGCGCGGACGTAGTGGCTTTGCATCTGGCCATGTACGTGGCCACGGCGACCGTGCTGACCCTTACCGGCGAGCGCAAGAAAGGGCAGCCGCTCAAGTTCCACTGGATTCCGATGATCTTCGTGGCCTTTTTCGTGATCCTGGCGGTGCTCATGGCGAGTTTCGTCTCGATTTCCGTTGGCGGCCTGCCGAACTTCGTCACCAAATGGGCGCTGCCGAATGCCGCGGAAAAGACCGTCCACACCGCATTTTCCGGCGTGGTTCCGCATGACGAGGCGGCGGCCAAGATGGTCAGCCAATACATGAACAAGACCGCGCGCCAGCGCCAGCTCGGCTGGACCATCGAAGTGGCCGGCCTGGAACAGCAGTTCAAATTGAATCAGCCGGCGGATGTCACCGTGAGCGCCCGCGACGGCGCGCAGCAGCCGCTGGACGGGGCGACCGTGAAGCTGATCGTCAAGCACCCGGCCGATGCCGCGGACACCGGTAAACTCGCTATTCTGGCGGCCTTCGCGCCCGGCCGGTATCGCGCCAGCGTGACGATGGACCGGCCGGGCCAATGGGTGGCCGTGCTGCAAATCGCGCGCGGCACGGACGAGGTTGAGACGGCGAAAGAGATTACCGTTTACGGGGACTGATGGGCACCGCCGAAACGACGTGCTACCACTGCGCCCTGCCGGTGCCGCCCGGCGCGCATTACCCGGTCGATATCGAGGGCGCGCAGCGCGAAATGTGCTGCCGAGGCTGCCAGGCGGTCGCCCAGACCATCGTCGATAACGGCCTGACCGATTACTACCGCCACCGCACTTCCATGCCCGCAGCCGGCCAGGAAGTGGTGCCGGAGGAAGTGCAGAAGCTCGCGCTTTACGACCATCCCGGCATCCAAAAGAGCTTCGTCCGCCTGGAAGGCGAGCACGTCAAGGAAGCCTCCCTCATCCTCGAAGGCATCACCTGCGCGGCCTGCGTCTGGCTGAACGAGCGCCACCTGAAACAGCTTCCCGGCGTGCTCCAGGTGCAGGTCAACTACGCTACCCACCGCGCGCGCATCACCTGGGACGACCAGGCGATCCATCTCAGCAAGATCCTCGAAGAAATCCAGCTGCTCGGCTACAACGCCCATCCCTTCAACGCCGAGCGCCAGGAAACCCTGCGCCGCCAGCGGCGGGCCAAAGATCTGCGCCGCATCGCCATTGCCGGGCTGTCCGCCGGACAGGTCATGATGCTGGCGGTGGCGTTGTACGCCGGTGCCGCCTTCGGCATGGAGGACAGCACGGCGGCGCTCCTGCGCTATTTCAGTCTGGCGCTGACGCTGCCGGTGATGTTCTATGCGGCGCTGCCCTTCTACCAGAGCGCCTGGAACAGCCTGTCGCGCTCGCATCGCTTCAACATGGATGCGCCGGTTTCGCTGGCCATCGTCGGCGCCTTCGTCGGCAGCGTATGGGCCACGCTCGAGGGGCACGGCGTGGTGTATTACGATGCCATCACCATGTTTAGCCTGTTCCTGCTGTCCAGCCGCTATCTCGAACACAATGCCCAGGAGAAATCGGCCGAAGCGGCGGAGAACCTGCTCAAGCTCGCCCCCGCCATGGCCACCCGGGTCGCCGCCGGGCAGCACCAGCCGGTTCCGGTGCTGGAATTGAACGAAGGCGACACGATCCTGGCCAAGCCGGGGGAATCCATCGCCGCGGATGCCGAGGTGATCGAGGGCGAGAGCACGGTGGACGAGGCGCTCCTGACCGGCGAAAGCCGCCCGGTGCCCAAGCACGCCGGCGCGCAAGTCATTGCCGGCAGCATCAACCTGGAAGGGCCGCTGCTATTGCGCGTTACCGGCGTCGGCGAAAACACCGTGCTGGCCGGCATCGTGCGCCTGCTGGATCGGGCGGTGGCGGAAAAACCCCGGCTGGCTCAGCTGGCGGACCGGGTGGCGGGCCACTTCACGGTCGGACTGCTGGTCCTGACGGTGGTGGTTGGCGCGGCCTGGTGGTGGTTTGCGCCGCAGCACGCATTCGAGATCGTGCTGGCGGTGCTGGTGGTGACTTGCCCGTGCGCCCTGTCGCTCGCCGCGCCCGCTGCCTTTGCGGCGGCGGGGTCGCATCTGCTGCGCCACGGAATCTTGCTGACGCGCGGCCACGCGTTGGAGACTTTGGCGAAGGTGAACCACGTCGTGTTCGACAAGACCGGCACGCTGACCCATGGCAAGCCTCAGTTGCAGTTCACCGCCGTGTTTGCCGAGCTGGACGAGGCCCGTTGCCTGATGCTCGCCGCCAGCCTGGAGCAAGCGTCGGAACATCCGCTCGCGCAAAGCTTCCTCAACCGGGTCGCGCGCTCCGAGCTGGCCGCCGTGCAGGACGCCCAGAACCTCCCCGGCAAGGGCGTGAGCGCGCTGATTGGAGGCGTGCGCCATACGCTCGGCAACGCGGCCTTGTCGGGCTTGCCGTCCATGGCTTTGCCGGAGGGCTTTCCCGAAGGCGCGACGCAGGTGTGGCTGTGCGACGACCGGCGCGCCTTGGCGGTATTCGCGATTTCGGACGGCCTGCGGCCGCAGGCGCGCGAGCTGGTCGGTCTGCTCAAGGAGGCGGGCCTGAAAGTCACCATGCTGTCCGGCGACGCGGCCGATGCGGTTGCCCATGTCGCCGCCGAAAGCGGCATCGAATCCTGGCGCGCGGCGCTGCGCCCGGAAGACAAGCTCATGGCGCTGCGCGAATTTCAGCAGCGCGGCGACGTCGTGGCGATGGTCGGCGACGGCGTCAACGATGCGCCGGTGCTCGCCGGCGCGGACGTTTCCATCGCCATGGGCGGCGGTACGCAGGTTGCGCGCGCCAGCAGCGACATCGTATTATTGGCGGAGAATCTGCTGGACATCCGGCGGGCCTTGCAGACCGGCCACGCCAGCATCAACGTGATGCGCCAGAACTTCGCCTGGGCGATGGTTTACAATTTGCTGGCGCTGCCGTTTGCTTCGTTCGGCATGATCCCGCCCTGGCTCGCCTCGCTCGGCATGTCGGCGAGCTCGCTGGTGGTGGTGCTGAATGCGCTGCGTTTGCGCTAACATGAAAATCGCGAAGGGCATTTACTGCCGCCGGGAGATGATGGAATGACACCGATATTGATATTCCTGCTGGGGATGGCCGTGATCATGGTACTCATCGCCGGCGCCGGAATTTTCTGGGCAATCAAGAGCGGCCAGTTCGACGACATGGAAGGCCCGGCCCAGCGCATCCTGATGGATGACGACGATCCGCGCATTCCCCGCTATCGCGACGAACGCAGAACGGAAGGTTGATTCAAGTCAACCTAATTGCTTGAGTGGAAAAGAACTTTGGACTAGAATTACCCCGTTCTAAAAATGGTTTTGCGGGCTATTTTTAATTAAGGAGAAAGAAATGGAAAAAATGGTGATGCCTATCGTTTTCGGCTTGTGGGTGGTCAGCTGGCTGAGCTTTTTGTCGGTGATCCTGGCCTGATCGGTTCCGGGAACAAATAAAAAAGGCGGAGCGTGTGCTCCGCCTTTTTTATTTGT